>DATIXD010000203.1:0-20498 GCA_035518875.1 Methylococcaceae bacterium
CGCCGGCCAACTTGCCGCCCGCCACCACGAGGTATTCGTCGCGGATCGGTCGGTTGTCGAACCAGCATTCTAGGATTTCGCGGGTGCCCGCCGCATAGCGGGTCTGAGCTGAAAGTGAACTGCCTGAGATATGCGGGGTCATGCCATGGTGCGGCATCGTACGCCATGGATGATCCTTCGGCGCAGGCTGCGGGAACCAGACGTCGCCCCCATAACCGGCCAATTGGCCACTCTCCAGCGCGCTTGCGATGGCATCGCGATCGCAAATCTTGCCGCGAGCCGTATTGACGATATAGGCACCGCGTCTCATCTTGGCGATCATCGACGCGTTGAAGAGATGCTCTGTTTCCGGATGTAGCGGGCAGTTGATCGTGACCACGTCGCAGACCTTAACCATCGATTCCACATTTGCGTGATAGGTCAGATTCAATTCCCTCTCCACGCTTTCCGGCAGACGATGGCGGTCAGTGTAATGCAGCCTGACGTCGAACGGTTTGAGCCGGCGCAGCACGGCTAGCCCGATACGGCCTGCTGCAACCGTGCCGACTTCCATGCCTTCCAGATCGTAAGAGCGCTCGACGCAATCGGCAATATTCCAGCCGCCTTTTACCACCCATTGATAAGACGGGATGTAGTTTCGCACCAAGCCCAAAATCATCATGACCACATGTTCGGCCACGCTGATACTGTTGCAGAAGGTGACTTCCGCCACCGTTATATTGCGGTCGATCGCAGCTTGCAAATCCACATGGTCCGAGCCAATGCCGGCCGTCACCGCTAGCTTGAGCTTGGATGCCTTGGCGATGCGATCTGCCGTCAGATAGGCAGGCCAAAAAGGCTGCGAGATGACAATATCCGCATCCGCCAGTTCCTTCTCGAATGCCGAATCAGGACCGTCTTTGTCGGATGTGACGACAAGGGTATGGCCGCGTGATTCGAGGAACTTGCGTAATCCCAATTCACCCGACACGCTGCCCAGCAATGCGCCCGGCCTGAAATCAATCGCCTGGGGGGTCGGCGTAGTTTGCCCATCGGCGTAGCGCTCGATCTTGGGGATCGTGTCGCGCGCATACGTCTTGGGGTAACCGCTCACGGGATCGTCGTAAAGCACGCACAAAACTTTTGCCATATTGGTTCTCCAATTCTAATGAACAAGGTTGGGTCAAAAAGGGCTGGACACGCATCAATTGAGCGCATCGCCCCGTGGTACGGGCTCGGCACCTAGCCGAGCTTCGCGGCATGCATCTTGACCGTCAGGGGATGGAGGGGCTATTCGTTTGTGTGAATGGGCTGATAGGCGCCGCTTATCGCGGCATCAAAACGTGCTTCAAGATCAAGCGACTGTGCGGTCTCCCAGGCTGCTGAGACCAATGGGGAAAGCGGATCGTGGTCAAGCGCAACCAGACCGATCGAGCGATTGAGCTCGGGGGTGAGCGGGACGGCAGCCAACTCCTCGCGTATCTCGAACAAGCACAGCAGGCTGTGTGGCACAATGCTGAACAGCCCAGCGCAGCGTACGTGGGAATAGAGCGCAAAGACCGAATCGGTCTCCACGACCACAGCGGGCTGGACGTCCGCCCGACGAAAGGCCGCGTTGATGATGCGCCGGTTTTGCATATTCGCCGTGAGTAGACACAGGGGCAGTGCGGCAGCGTCCTGCCAAGACATCTCCTCGCAATCACCAATCGATGCCGTATCGCGGGCCAGGACCACGTAACGTTCGCGGTACAGGGGTAAAACACGAAATCCTTCCAAGTGCTGATCTTCCAAATAGGTGAGCCCCAGGTCCAGTTCGAAGTCATCCAGCCGGCGAATGATTTCCTCGTTGCTCAGCGATTGCACCAGTTGGTGCATTCCGGAATGGGCCGTACGAAAAGGTCCGGTCAACAAGGACACGATGGGCAAGGTCGTCGGGATGGCCCCGAGCCGAAGCGTACCGGTCAGGCAGGTGCGTGCAATCGACGCTTCTTGACGCAGCCCCTCCCAGGCGGCGAGCGTTTGCCTGGCCCAGCACAGAATGCGCTCACCTTCCGGTGTCAGTCCTTGAAATCGCTGCCCGCGCTGGATAATCGACACGCCCAACTCCTCTTCCAGATGCCGGATCGCCGCAGACAGGGCCGGTTGCGATACGCAGCACGCCTGGGCAGCACGAGCAAAGTGCTTCTCCCGGGCTAGAGTCACCAAATAGTTGAGTTGACGGATAAACATCGCTTTTAACCCTGAACAGCGAATTGGCGCGATTTGCGACGATTCTAACGATTCGGCAAACGTCGCCAATGTGTCGCTGTTTCTATTCGATCGTACAGAAGGAACTATGGTTTCCCAACACTTGCTTAGGCATGTCCGCAACCGGAGCTTCGCCTGGACATTCTCAAGGATGCTGAGCTCCCGCGGGCAATCACCTTCGCGGTTATTACGCTACATCCCCCATGATGGTTAGGGCGGCAAGCCACCGTCGAGAGATATGGCTTGTTTGTTGTCACAGATGTTATGTAGACTACTACATAACAAAATGCGTCGCCCAGCAAAGAAGCGCTGAAAAGCGAGGGATTCGGCCCGCAAGGCAGGCAAGCAATGGCGGATAACAGCATGAGTCACCCCGAAACCTCCGTTACAGAAGACGACATCACCCTGCTCGTGCAACGCTTCTACGAAAGGGCACTGAAAGATAAGGGTCTTCGCGAAATATTCGAGGCCGCAATATCCGACTGGGAGTCGCATCACCGAATCGTCGAGGACTTTTGGTCGCGGACGCTTCTTGGTACGACTCGCTACCAAGGGCGCCCGTACTTGCTCCACGCACAATTGCCACTGCGCCCGGAACATTTTGACCGCTGGCTGCACCTATTTCGTCAGACCGCCAATGAGATATTGCCGCACGCTGCGGCGCAGCGCGCCATCGCGCGCGCAGAACACATCGCCGAAAGCTTTCGCGCCGGGATGTTCACGTTCGAGCACCCGATTCGCCCTAAACACGGTAAGCCTGCGTGAAGGAGTCGCAGCGCCTCATCGCGGACGAGCCCCTCCGGGGTTCGCGGATTGGCGATTTCCAAAAGGGCCAAACCCCAATGAGCAGGCACAGACGCTGGACGCAGGATCGTTGCGTCAGCCTTTGCCATGAGTCGCCTCGTTCAGCACAAGTTCGCGGTCCGCCAGGCCTCGCGTCGCATCATGCGGCCATCGCTCCCTTGTCTCCCCCGTTGCTATAGAGGAACCTACCTATGTCATCGAACCACAATCCCCTCACCGTCGCGCTCCTCGCCCTCGGACTAGTCAGTTCGGCCATCCCGGTGATGGCGGCCCCGAATGCAACGACGCCGTCAACCCTTACCCCTCAGTCGGCCTGTGTTCCCGCAGCCGAGCGCTACGCGAGACGCTTCAGGCTGGGCGGCGCCGTCAATTCGCCGAAAACCTTCGATTACACTGCGTTGAAACAGTACGCGCCATCAAAAGCCAATGTCGCCTATTACTCCGGGAGCGCCGGACTGGTGACCACGAGTTATGTCGGTGTCTTGCTCTATGACCTGCTCAGCAAAGCCGGCGTGATTACTGATCCTGACATCAAGAACGACCTGAACCGGAAATACGTGGTGATTACTGCTACCGACTGCTACCAGACCATCGTCTCATACGCTGAAATCGATCCAGGCTTTGGCGGACAGCCCGTATTGGTAGCTTATGAAAATGCCGACGGCACGCCCCTCGGTTCGTCCGAAGGCATGGCGAGGCTGGTCGTGCCCGGTGACAAGAAAGGGGGGCGTTATGTGTCCAATGTGAAGAGCATCACCGTCCGCTCAGCGCCGTAATGAATTCGGCCCAAGGCTGCGCGGGCTCATCTCTCCGGAGAGAGACCCAATCACCAACCGGCGAACGATCCGTATTCGAACTGGGAACAACAGTGCCATACGTCCTGCAGCGCCGCACTATATAGACCACACGCTTGGCATATGCTACTGTGGTTGCGGGATTAGATACATAACGCACCCCCCCGGATTTCTGTTCGATCTTCAACAGGCGAGCTCTCCGGTTAGTCGCTTCACGGCCACTGCTGGGCGGCAAAGCTTTCGGGAACCGTCGTTACGAGCTGGTATCTGTTACCACTTCCGGTGTTTCGCCCGATAGTTTTATTTCGCCTCCTCAACCCTAAAAAAGGAGCTTCACGATGATTCGGTGTGTCCTTCTGATTTTCGCGGTTTTTTCCTTTAATGCGAGTGCAATCGCCGAGACGGTGCAGGTTGCCGTCGCTGCGAACTTCGCGGGCCCCATGGAGGCCATCGCTTCGGCCTTCGAGAAGAACACTGGCCATAAGGCGGCGGTATCGACAGGGGCGACTGGAATGTTTTACGCACAGATTCGAAACGCCGCACCGTTCGAAGTACTGCTCTCGGCGGACGATACCACGCCCGCCAAGCTCGAGACCGAAGGACTGGCCGTGCCCGGTACCCGTCTTACCTATGCGATTGGAAAACTGGTCCTGTGGAGTTCCAAGCCAGGCTTCGTCGACAAGGAGGGCAAAGTCCTGAAGAAAGGCAAGTTCGCCCACCTGGCACTGGCCAATCCGAAGACGGCGCCGTATGGCGCCGCAGCCGTCGAGGTACTGAACCATCTTGGACTTTTCAAAACTTTGGAACCCAAGTTCGTGCAGGGCGAGAACATCGCCCAGACTCAGCAATTCGTGGCGACAGGGAATGCGGAGCTCGGTTTCGTCGCGCTGTCGCAGGTTCAAAAGGATGGCAAGTTAACGAGTGGGTCCGCCTGGCAAATACCGGGCAGCCTTTATTCTCCGATTCGCCAGGACGCAGTGATCCTGACCAAAGGCAAGGACAACCCCGCGGCTTCGGCGCTATTGGCATTTCTGAAGAGCGATAAAGCCAAGGCGATCATCAAGTCCTACGGCTACAGCCTCTGAAACCCCTCCGGCGATCGCGTCCGTGGACCTGGGTGACCTGTCCGCGATCGAGCTGACGCTCGAACTCGCCACGCTCGTGACGGGGCTGCTGCTCGTTATTGGTACCCCGATCGCCTGGTGGCTGGCGCGGACCCCGTCGAAGCTTAAAGGTATCGTGGGCACTGTGGTGGCTTTGCCGCTGGTTCTCCCGCCCACCGTGCTCGGTTTCTACATGCTGGTGGCGATGGGTCCCCACGGCCCCATCGGTCACCTGACGGAGTCTCTGGGGCTGGGTCTCCTGCCCTTCACGTTTTCCGGCTTGGTCGTGACCTCGGTCATCTACTCGATGCCGTTCGTTGTGCAGCCCCTGCAGAACACCTTCACGGCAATCGGCGAACGGCCGCTCGAAGCGGCCGCGACGCTGCGGGCAGGGCACTGGGACACGTTCTTCTCAGTGGTCGTGCCGTTGGCACGTCCGGGCTTCATCACTGCGTCCATTCTGGGTTTCGCGCATACCGTTGGAGAATTTGGTGTTGTGCTAATGATCGGCGGAAATATCCCCGGCAAGACTCGCGTCATTTCCGTACAAATTTACGATCATGTGGAAGCCATGGAGTACGCCCAGGCCCATTGGCTGGCCGGCGGTATGGTGTTGTTTGCATTCATCGTGCTGTTCGCGCTTTACAGCCTGCAACACAACACTCAGGGAACCTGAGTCCATGAACGCAAATGGGCCGGACGGTATTCGCGCTAGTTTTCGCCGGGACTATCCCGGCTTCTGTATGAAGGTCGACCTGAGCCTACCCGGCAGGGGTGTGACCGCGCTGTTTGGTCATTCGGGTTCCGGGAAGACCACCGTGCTGCGCTGTGTCGCGGGTTTGGAGCGCGCTCCGGGCGGCTTCCTGGCCATCAACGGAGAGGTCTGGCAGGACGATGCGAACGGTGTTTTCGTGCCTACCCACCGGCGGCCGCTGGGTTATGTGTTTCAGGAAGCGAGCCTGTTCCCGCACCTCAACGTGCGCAGGAATCTCGAGTACGGCCAGAAACGGGTCCCGGCAGATTCGAGGAAGGTCTCTTTCGATCACGCGATCGGCTTGCTGGGCATTGAGCACTTGCTCGACCGCAGCACAACCAGCCTCTCGGGCGGCGAGCGGCAACGGGTGGCGATCGCACGAGCGCTGCTGACCAGTCCTGACCTGTTGCTGCTGGATGAGCCTCTGGCTGCCCTGGATCTGAAGCGAAAAAAAGAAATTTTGCCCTATCTCGAACGACTCCACGACGAACTGGATATTCCCATCTTGTATGTCAGCCATTCTCCCGATGAGGTAGCGCGGCTTGCGGATTATCTGGTGTTGATGGCCAACGGCTCGGTCGTCGCCGACGGTCCGTTGCAGGAGACCGTGGCCCGCTTGGATCTTCCCGCGGTATTCGCCGACGATGCCGGCGTCGTGTTGGACACCGTGATCGGCGCACACGAAGACAACGATTGCCTGACCCGTCTGGATTTCGAAGGCGGCAGCATTTTCGTGGCACGCCGACCGGAGGCACTGGGAAGGCGCCTACGGTGCCGAGTGCATGCCCGTGATGTCAGTTTGACGCTCGAACGCGCCGAACACACCAGCATCCTGAACATCCTTGCCGCAAAAGTCGTCGGAGCGGTTGCGACGGAAAGCCTCGCCCACGTGCTGGTGCGGGTACAGGCAAAAGGAACGCCGCTGCTGGCACGCATCACCCGCCGTTCAAGCAACAATCTGGGGATTGCCCCGGGGCTTGCGGTCTGGGCTCAAATCAAAGCGGTAGCGTTATTGGATTAGGTAATGGACGATCGAGGCAGACTGAGACTAACATGTCCAGAGCATTTATGAAGACGGTCCGAGCAGCACGATGCGCAAGCAAGCCAAGCCATCCCTTCCCGTTGCACTGATCGATGGCGATCTGCGCATCGGCGGTTACCTGAACGCCAGGTTCTTCGAACTGCTGGGGGCGATCGATCGAATCGGCTCAATCAACCGCGCAGCCCGTGATGTGGGGCTCAGTTACAAGGGAGCCTGGGAAATCATAGAGCGGGCCAACAACCTCTCGCCCAGACTATTGATCGAAACTGCAACGGGCGGCCGCGACGGGGGCGGAACCAAGCTCACCGAAACCGGCCGCAGGCTGCTTTCTCTATTTTCCAGACTTCAGGAAGAACACCGCCTATTCCTGGAAGGTCTAAATCGTAACTTGGCGGATGATTCGGAATTGTTGTTGTGGTTGAGGAGACTATTCATGAAAGCAAGTGCTCGTAATCAATGGTTTGGCACGGTCACGGACGTCGAGGCCGGCGCCGTCTACTCGGAAATTTTCATTGCCCTCAAGGGAGGCGCCACATTGGTAGCGGCCGTGACGAAGGAATCGGTGGCATCCCTTGGGCTTGCCAAGGGAAAAGAGGTGTTGGCGTTGGTCAAGGCGCCCATGGTCATGGTTGTCACCGATCTGGAAGGCTTTCGTTTGTCCGCACGGAATCAGCTTGCCGGCACAATAACCCATCTGCAGAAAGGTGCGGTGAATGCCGAAGTGGTCATTGGGCTACCGGGCGGTGATTCCGTGGCCGCCACGATCACCAATGAAAGCGTCGACTCACTCGGGCTTGCGACCGGCAAGGCGGCAATGGCGGTATTCAAAGCCGGCGCAGTGATTCTTGGCGTTGCCGATTAACAAAGCGCAGCGGAAGGCGTTGGGTCGTCGCAATCGGGAGAGTTGGACTGAGGGCCGGTGCGAAAGCGCTGGACGACGCACCAAACCCTACCGATGATAAAAATTATGCTCGGAAAAACCCGGGTGAAGGTGGCCATCGAGGGAACAGAGCGCTTGGAGGATGGTTACACTTTGTAACCGGTATCGCGGAATTTATGTTCGGTGCGAACGGCCAGATGGTGCTGGTGGCGTGGGGTGACACCGGTAGGCCGGCGATTCCCTTGCCCTCAACCGTGATACTGACAGGGATGCTGCCCCCGCCGCTACCCTTGGCCTCTAGGTTCCGTCACTCCCCCGGATCGAGTCCGGGGCAGACTGTGCCGGAAGGACGAGAGGCAAAAACTTAATTCAACCGCATTGCCGGCGCTCCCGGCACCGCTAGGCGGCGATGCCGTTATGCCGGAGCAGGGCGTCGATTTGCGGCTGCCGGCCACGGAAGTCCACGAACAGCTCCATCGCCTTGCGGCTGCCACCACGTTCGAGGATTTTCTCCAAGAACGAGTGCCCCGTCTCGGGATCGAACACGCCCTTTTCCTCGAACAGCGAGAACGCATCGCTGGACAACACTTCCGCCCATTTGTAGCTGTAATAGCCCGCGGCATAACCGCCGCCGAAAATATGCGAAAAGCTGTGGGGAAAGCGGTTGAAAGCGGGGGGAATGAACACCGCCGCCTGCCTTCTCACCTCGTCCAGGATTTCATAGATGCGCCCGCCGCGGGCCGGCTCGTACTCCCGGTGCATGCGGAAATCGAACAGGCCGAATTCCAGCTGGCGCACCATCTGCATCCCCGACTGGAAATTGCGGGCGGCGATCATTTTGTCGAACAACTCCTTCGGCAAGGATTCGCCGGTCTGATAATGGCCCGAGATCAAATCCAACGCCTCGCGCTGCCAGCAGAAGTTCTCCATGAACTGGCTGGGCAACTCCACCGCGTCCCATTCCACCCCGTGAATGCCGGAGACGCCCAGGTGATCCACCCGGGTTAGCATGTGGTGCAGGCCATGACCGAATTCGTGGAATAGGGTCAGCACTTCATCGTGACGCAGCAAGGCGGGATCGGAGCCTGCAGGCGGGGTGAAATTGCAGGTCAGAAAAGCGACCGGCGCCTGAATTTTGCCGCGCCACTTGCGGCGGGTGATGCATTCGTCCATCCAGGCGCCACCCCGCTTCTTCGGGCGAGCGTACAAGTCCAGGTAGAAACTGCCGCGCAGTTCGCCGGACCGGTCGCGAATCTCGTAGAAGCGCACATCCGGATGCCAGACATCGACACCTTCGACCTCGCGAATCTGCAAGCCGTAGAGGCGTTCGACCACGGCGAACATGCCGGGCACGACGCGGGTATGGGGGAAGTAAGGCTTGATTTCCTCCTCTGAAATCGCAAAGGCGTGCAGGCGTAGCATTTCCGAATAGTAATTGAGATCCCAGGCTTCCAGGTTTTCCAGACCATGCTGCTCGCGGGCGTAGGCACGGAGCTCCTCCAAATCCTTGCGGGCAACCGGTAGCGAGCGCCCGGAGAGGTCTTCGAGAAACTGGACAACTTCGCCGGTTGAGCGCGCCATCTTGGTCGCCAGGGAGAGTTCGGCATAGTTGGCGTAGCCCAACAAGTTCGCCTCCTCGTGACGAAGCGCCAGGATTTTTTCCATGATCTTCGAATTATCCCAACGGCCGGCGTTCGGTCCCTGATCGGACGCCCGCGTCGCGTATGCGGTGTAGAATTCGCGCCGCAATTCGCGATTATCCGCGTAAGTCGTCACGGCGAAGTAGGAGGGAAATTCGAGCGTGAATACCCAACCCGATTTCTCCCGGCTCTCCGCGGCCTGGCGCGCCAGGGTGCGGGCGGATTCCGGGATGCCGATCAAAAGCTGCTCGTCTTCGATGTGCTTGATCCAGCCATTGGTAGCGTCGAGCACGTTGTCCTGAAACTGACTGCACAGCGTGGACAGCTCCTGGGCGATTTCCTTGAACCGGGCCTTTTGTTCCGGCGGCAGGGCGACGCCGGAAAGACGGAAATCCCTAAGGGCATTGTCGATAATCTTGCGCTGAGCCTCATCGAGAGACGGGAATTCGGGGCTTTCCGCAATACATTGGTACGCACGGCACAGTTCTTCGTTCTGGCCGACCTCGGTGGCGTATTCGCTCAGCATCGGCAGGCAGGCATTGTAAGCTTCCCGCAGTTCTTCGGTGTTCACCACCGAATTCAAATGACCGACCGGCGACCACGCCTTGTTGAGGCGGTCGTCCAGATCCTCCAGCGGTTCTACCAGATTGTCCCAGTTGTACGCCTTGCCCGGTTCAAGCAGCCCGGCGATGGCGGCGCGGTTTTCCGCCAGCAGTTGCTGTACGGCGGGGACGACGTGTTCGGGTTTGATTCGCGAAAACGGCGGCAGCTCGTGCTGCTCGAATAAGGGATTGGTCATGACGATATACGACAGGTTGAAACAAAGGGAGCGGATGTTGGCCCCAAAGGGCCGGATTTCAAAAAAACAGTTTCAGCGATTGATTGATCTTGTCCTTGGCCACGTGCAGGACATTCAGGGAATGCTCCGGAGAAAGCTGGCCATCCTTCAGTTTTTCGCAGGCCGGGATCGAGTTGATGGCGGGCAGTTCGGCCATCCGAGGTGTGCCGATGTAGGCGTGCAATTTGGAAAGGGTGACGATGTCGCTCAAGCGCAGTTCCGCACCGCCGTCGTGGAACCAGTCCTCCGCCAGCAGGGGAATTTCGACCAGTTCAGGGCGAAAGTCCCAGCGGCGCAGCACGAACACGCCCACGGGGCCGCGCAGCCAGGGCAGGGCCAGGGCGATATCCTCGGGCGACCAGTATTCGCGCGGAAAATTCTCGGCAAAGTAGAGGAAGGGCGTCACGCCGATGTCGCTGACCAGCCCCGCCAGGAGCGCCTCCTCGGGGTCGACGCCGCCATTTTCCAAAGCCAGGACATAGCAGAGACTGGAGAGATAAACGCTCTTCTTCCATTCCTCTTGGAGCAACTGATTGATGTGGCGATCCTTGCACTGAAAGATCTGCTTCAGACTATAGCTGATCACCAGATTGCGCGTGGCCGCCAACCCCAGGCGCACGATCGCATCCCGGCAGTTGCTGATGGGTCGGGTGGGCAAATACAGGGGACTGTTGGCCACATGCACGAGCTTGCCGGCAATGGCCGGATCCAGTTGCACGATCTTGACCACTTCATTCACATCGACATTCTGTGCGATCGCCTTGCGGAGCTTGACTGCGACATCCGGCAGGGAGGGGATCGTCAGCTCCTCATCCCGGTAATACTGACAAAAAGCCTGAAACAGACGGCCCGAGCGCACCTCGACTGGGATCGAGGGATCGAGCGGGTCGATCGCGCTACGTTCGGCTGCGTCCTTGGAGGTATCTTGTCCCATGATCTTCGGAGACACCCGCAGCACCTGAATGTCGGTCAAGGCGAGAGCGGTCGCGCTGTAATGCTTGGCGCTGCACAAGGGGAAACGCGATTTGGCGGTATTGGCTTGGACTTCATAACTACCGCCTTCCCCAAGATCCATCGATACGGCACCTTCCAGGAGGTAAAACACCGAATCGGAGGGCTCGCCACGCCGAAAGAGGATAGTTCCGGGTCCGAAAACCTCCGCCTCCCGATATAAGGCGAAAGCCTCCAATACCTCATCGCCGAGATTCCTGACGGGAAATAATTCCTTGAGGATATCCAGGGTAATGGAGATGGGTTTGCGGGTGGAGGCGACTTTCTTGGGAACCGGCATCAGTTCCCCCTCCTGCGGAGCAGAGCCAGGCGCGTCGGCATTCTTGCCCTTGGAACCGAACAAACGTGTCAGCAAACCCATGTGAGTAATTCCATCGTCTTCAAACGTGACTGGCCGTGATCGGCTAATGCCTGGGCTGGCGGGTAACTGTCAAAGGCCATGATTGATGTTTCGCGCATGATAACCAGACGACGGTCTCCAGGCAAAGCCAGCCGGGCTGCGGTTGCCGGTTCAATGGGCGAGCGAGGCGATTGCCATCAGCGGGCGGCCATAGCGGACGAAGCGCGGAGCCGTCACCGCCGCTTCCTTGAGTTGTCCGCGAATCTCGACCTGGCAGCGGGTAAAGTTCCCGGCCGGCAATCGGGCGAAGGCGATGCCGCAATTCAATATGGGCGAAAAACCGCCGCTGGTGGTTTCGCCCTCGCCGACGCCGGGCACGATCACCCGCTGATGAGCACGCAGCACGCCCCTGTCCTCCAAGATGAGGCCGACGAATCGACACAAGCCACCTCGCGCCCGCTGTGCCTCCAAGGCCTCGCGGCCGATGAAGCGCCGGGTTTCCGGCTCCCAGGCCACCGTCCGGCTCAGGCCGGCTTCCAGTGGACTCACGGTTTCATCCATGTCCGCGCCGTAGAGACACATTCCGGCTTCCAGGCGGAGCGTATCGCGGGAACCCAACCCACAGGGTTGGACCCCGGCATCCAGCAGTGCCCGCCAGAGCAGGCCCGCAGACTCCTTCGGCAAGACGATTTCATAACCCTCTTCTCCGGTGTATCCGGTGCGTGACACCTGCCAGTCGTCCCGCAGGATTCCCTCGAAAACGCCCAGTTCCGAGACGGCCCGCCGCAGCCCCGCATCGAAGCAGGCGTGCGCCTTGCGAAGCGCCGATGGGCCTTGCACGGCGATGATGGCCACATCGGCGCGGGGGGTGAGGACGACTTCGCAGCGTCCGGCTTGCCGGTCTATCCAGGCGAGATCCTTGCCGCGGGTCGCGGCATTGGCAATGATCCGGAACCGGCCCGCTTCCCACTTGTAGACTATCAAATCATCCAGGACGCCGCCCGATTCGTTCAACATGCAAGTGTAAAGCGCCTGACCCGGCCGCCGCAAACGGTCGATGTCATTCGCCAACAGCCTGCGGAGAAAAGCTTCCGCCTCGCCGCCGACCAGGTCGATCACCGTCATGTGCGAAACATCGAACATGCCGGCGTCCCGTCTCACCGCGCGATGCTCCTCGAGTTGGGAGCCGAAGTGAAGGGGCAGGTGCCAGCCGGCGAATTCGACCATGCGCCCGCCGGTTTGTTGGTGAATATCAAAGAGGGCCGTCTTTTGCGCCACCCGCGCATCTCCTGAAAATATCGTAAGCCCCTAGCCTAGCACAAGTCGGGCCGAGCAACGGGTCCAGCATGAGGTGATCGCGCCCTAATCAAAAAACAAGCCGGCGCGAGCCGGCTTGTTCTGCTGCCTTGCGGGCAAGAAGCACTAAAGCAGCGGTACGATCAGCAGCGCCACGATGTTGATGATCTTGATCATCGGGTTGATCGCGGGGCCCGCCGTGTCCTTGTAGGGATCGCCTACGGTGTCGCCGGTCACCGCCGCCTTGTGGGCGTCCGAACCCTTGCCGCCGAAATGGCCGTCCTCGATGTATTTCTTGGCATTGTCCCAGGCGCCGCCGCCGGTGGTCATGGAAATCGCCACGAACAGGCCGGTGATGATGGAACCGATCAGAACGCCGCCCAAGGCTTCCTTGCCCAGGATCAGACCGACCGCCAAGGGCACGGCAATGGGCAGCAGGGAGGGCACAATCATTTCGCGGATAGCGGCCTTGGTCAACATGTCGACGGCCCTGGAGTAATCCGGCTTGGCGGTATATTCCATGATACCGGGGATTTCGCGGAACTGCCGCCGCACCTCGTTGACGATGCCGCCGGCGGCGCGTCCCACCGCCTCCATCGCCAGAGCGCCGAACAGATAGGGTACCAGGCCGCCGATGAACAGGCCGATGATGACCATGTGATGGGATAGGTCGAAGCTGACATTGCCGCCCAGGTTATGGGTGTAATCGGCGAACAGCACCAGCGCGGCCAGACCGGCGGAGCCGATGGCGTAGCCCTTGGTCACCGCCTTGGTGGTGTTGCCGACGGCATCCAGCGGATCGGTGATGTTGCGGATCGCCTCTGGGAGACCGGCCATTTCGGCAATGCCGCCAGCGTTGTCGGTGATGGGGCCATAGGCGTCCAGCGCCACGATCATACCGGTCATGGACAGCATGGTGGTGGCGGCGACGGCAATTCCGAATATGCCGGCCAATTCATGGGCGCCCCAGATGCTGGCGCATACCGCAAGCACGGGCAGGGCGGTGGCTTTCATGGAAACGCCCAGGCCGGCGATGATATTGGTGGCGTGCCCGGTGGTCGAGGCTTCGGCAATATGCCGCACCGGGTTAAACTCGGTGGCGGTGTAATATTCGGTGATGACGACCATCAGCGCGGTGAGTACCAGGCCGATCAGCGCGGCGAAATAAATGCTGTGCGCCCCAATCGCTTCATTGCCGAACGAGACGCCCCCGCCGAACATCATCAGGGTGATCGGATAGAACGCCACTGCGGCCAAACCGCCCGAGACGATCACCCCCTTATAGAGCGCGCTCATGATCTTCTTGCCCGGCGCGATCCTGACGTAAAAAGTGCCGATGATGGAGGTGATGATGGAAACCCCGCCCAGCACCAAGGGATAGACGATGGCCTTCTCCGTGTTCATGGTCAAGATGCCCGCCAACAGCATGGTCGCAACCAGGGTGACTGCATAGGTTTCGAACAGGTCGGCGGCCATGCCGGCGCAATCGCCGACATTGTCGCCGACATTGTCCGCGATGACCGCCGGATTCCTGGGATCGTCCTCGGGAATACCGGCTTCCACCTTACCTACCAGGTCGGCGCCCACATCCGCGCCCTTGGTGAAAATGCCGCCGCCGAGTCGGGCGAAAATTGAAATCAGGGAGCCGCCGAAGGCGAGACCGACCAGGGCGTGCAAGGGATCCTCCGCGCCCATGGCCTTGAGCAGGGTGTAATAGCCCGCCACGCCCAGAAGTCCCAAGCCCACCACCAAAAGGCCGGTGATGGCGCCGCCCCGGAAGGCCAGACCGAAGGCTGCGTCCATGCCGTTGCTTGCAGCCTGCGCGGTGCGCGAGTTGGCGCGCACGGAGATGTTCATGCCGATGTAGCCGGCGGCGCCCGAAAGAATCGCGCCGATAGCGAAGCCGACGGCCACCGACCAGCCCAGGGAGAAACCGATCAGGAAAAACAGGAGAACGCCGACCAGTCCGATGGTCTTGTACTGGCGGTTCAGGTAAGCCTTGGCGCCCTGCTGAATCGCCGCGGCGATTTCAACCATGCGGGCGTTGCCCGGCGCCTGGGAGTTGATCCAGGCGATGGAAAGAATGCCGTAGATCAGCGCGGCGATGGCGGCGGTGAAGGCAAAGGCCGTTCCCCAATCGACCACGAGGCCGATGAGCAGGAACTCGACGAGCCCGGCGATCGTGATGGTCTTGCAGCGGCGGTCGCGGAGGACCTGCCCCACGCAATCTTTCGCGCAGGCAATCAGTGCATTTGACATGGGAGATGCTCCTTATTGGTTTTGGTATGGATGGGCAATCGCCGGCATGGCGGGGTCAGACGACAAATCCGGCGGCCAGCTTTTTCTCGACCGCCACGTTCTTCAGGCTGACATAATCGGGCAGCCCACCCCGGTAGGGAGGATAGTCCTCGCCTTCGATCAGCGGCTGCAAATAGGCTCGGCAGGCTGGGGTGATGCCGAAGCCGTCCTCGCTGATGTACTCGCGCGGCATTTTCTTTTCCACGTTGGCGACATCCTTGAGATCGGCGAAGCCTATCCTCCATTGATAAGGCGAGGACGAGACCCGCACGATGGTCGGCATCACCGAGTTCCTGCCTTCGAGCGCCAACCGGACCGCGGCCTCTCCCAAGGCGTAGGCCTGTTCCGCGTCGGTTTTGGAGGCGATGTGGCGGGCCGCGCGTTGCAGGTAATCGGCCACCGCCCAATGGAATCGGTAGCCGAGCGCCTGCTTGACTATATTGGCGATGACCGGGGCGGCACCGCCCAACTGGGCGTGGCCGAATACATCCTTGATGCCCCCTTCGGCAAGGAACTTGCCGTCCGCGCCCTTGACACCTTCGGACACCACGATCGAGCAATAGCCATACAAATTGACCTTCTCTTTGACTATCGCCAGAAACCTGTCGGGATCGAACGTCACTTCCGGAAACAGGATGACCAGCGGGATGTCGTGATTGTCGTCGGCGGCGAGTCCGCCGGCGGCGGCGATCCAGCCGGCATGGCGGCCCATCACTTCGAGGACGAAAATCTTGGTGGAGGTGGCGCACATGGACGCCACGTCGTAACTGGCCTCGCGGGTGGAAACGGCGATGTACTTGGCGACCGAGCCGAAACCGGGGCACACGTCGGTGATGGGCAGGTCATTATCCACGGTCTTGGGAACATGGACGGCTTGCACGGGATAGCCCATCTTGTCGGCAAGCTGGGATACCTTGAGGCAGGTGTCGGCGGAATCGCCGCCGCCGTTATAGAAGAAGTAGCCGATGTCGTGGGCCTTGAAGACCTCGATCAGGCGGTCGTACTGGACTTTGTTTTCCTCCAGCCCTTTCAGTTTGTAACGGCAGGAGCCGAACGCTCCCCCCGGGGTATAACGCAGGGCTGCGATGCTCTCATCGGATTCCAAGCCGGTGTCGATCAGGTCTTCGGTCAGGGCGCCGACGATGCCATTGCGCCCGGCGTAGACCCGGCCGATCCGGTCCGGATGCTTGCGGGCGGTCTCAATCACGCCGCAGGCAGAAGCATTGATGACGGCGGTGACGCCGCCGGATTGGGCGTAGAATGCGTTCCTTTTACTCATGGCCGATCTCTGGAGTGAATGGGGTGGCTAACATTAGACCAAATAACCCCACAGCACAAGGCGTCCGACCGGCCGCAAGCCTTGCTACGTGCAGCTGCGGTGCGTTTCAAGAGAGACCGGAGTTGAATGGAAGGCGTTGGGAATATACCCTTAACATTCAGAGCGGCGAGCGAAAACCGACGTGACGACTCGACCAGGCTCGGCCTTCCCCGAACCAAGCGCCAACGTATATGCCGGCATCAGGCGCTTGTTATGAGACCTCCGCCAACCGCTCGGGCGGCCCCCCGATCACTTTGAAATTAAAACGGCCCCATGAATATCCAAGATCGAAGGAAACACCCGAGAAAAAAAGTTGTCCGCCCCTTGCAAGTCGACGATTGGGATCGAGGAGAGCCATTGGGGCATTTGGTGGATATCAGCGTGGAAGGCATGATGCTGCTCAGCCCGGAACCCATCAAGATGAACCGGGTTTTCCAGGTGGGCCTGGAATTGCCCGAGGAGATCGCCGGAGGCCAAACGGCCGTGTTCGGCGCGGAAAGCCTGTGGCACGAACTGAGCAACGACCCCGGCAAATACTGGGTCGGATTTCAGATCATCGACATCTCCCCCGAGAACATCGAGAAAATCCGCCGACTGATCGACGAATGCCTTTAACCGATCCTCGCTGAGCCCGCTCGCCTTGGCCCTTCGCTTCTAAGCGCCCGGCTCCGGGAACCGGCCCGACCCGTAAGGGCGAGCTTGCTCGCCCGAAGGCGGAGGAATCCGCCCCCACCTTCCAAAGTGCGCGGCACAGGATTTGCTAAAATCCTGCCTTCCGCAATCCGCTCCCAGATTTTCGTCCAATGAACCGTTTATTACCCGTGCGCTTTTTTTTCGCCCTGCTGTCGTTGGTTTTTCTCCTTGGCGTTGCCTGCGCCGAGGAGCCGGCGGCGCCGCGCCCGCTGAATGTCCTGGTCAAGGAATGGAACGCCGGCCTGGATCGCGCCGACAAACAGCTGCTCAAGGCCGATCTGCCCGATGAAAAGCTGGACGAGTTGCGCACCGAGTTGACCGACCTTCGCCTGGAGGCGATCACCCGGGCGGATGCCGCGCGACCGGAAGCGCAGCAGATTCGCGATGAATTGGGAACCCTCGGCGCACCGCCCGCCGAAGGTG
Source organism: Methylococcaceae bacterium (assembly GCA_035518875.1). GTDB lineage: Bacteria > Pseudomonadota > Gammaproteobacteria > Methylococcales > Methylococcaceae > DATIXD01. The sequence continues at coordinate 17,461 of DATIXD010000203.1, forward strand.
CGCAGCCTGAATCGCCTGCCGTGGCGAGCAAACGCAAGGCGATCAGCGAACGGCTCGCCGCCACCGAGGGTGCGATCAAAGAGTCAGAACTCGTCATCGCGCGCGCCGACCGCCTTCTGAGCCAGCTCACCTCGCTGCGCCGAACACGCTTCACCGAAAGAATCTTGACCCGTGGTCAGTCGCCGTTGGCCCCTGCGGTGTGGCGAAAAGCCCTACCCGAAATTGCGGCCGATGTGGAAACAGCGCGCCAGAACATCCAGGCCTGGACGTCCAGCGAGACTTTTGCCCAGCAAGCCCCACAGCTGGCCTGGAGGCTGTCGCTGGGCTTGCTGGCGGCGTTCATCCTGGTCTGGCCGTTGCGCCGGTGGCTGCTGCGCAAGTTCGGATATGTCACGCTGGAAGCTGAACCGAGCCATGGCCAGCGTCTGCGGGCCGCGCTGTTCACGGGTTTCATCCGCATCCTCCTGCCGTCGGCAGCGACGATCGCGGTCTATCTGGCATTGACCGGCAGCGGGCTGCTGTCGGAACAGGCGCAGAATCTGGCCCGCACCACGCTCATAGCGCTGATTTTCCTTTTTTTCGTCGCGGCCTTTTGCCGGGCGGCGCTGGCGCCGTTCGAACCGTCCTGGCGGATCGTTCACATCAACGACTTCGGCGCCCGCGCCATCAGCCGCATCGTGACCGGCATCGCCCTGGTCTTCGCCATCGACCGCATTCTGGACGACCTCAGAACCCAATTCGAGGCTTCGCTCGAACTGACCGTCCTCCACAAATTCTTTGCCGGCCTGTTGATCGCCGCGCTGCTGCTCATTCTGCTGCGCCGGAAAATCTGGCGGGCCGCCGAGGGGGCGGAAGAACATGCGCTGCCGGGCCGCACCTGGCAACGCCTGCGCTATTTGCTCGCGGTGCTGGTCTGCGCCATCCCGCTGTCCGCGCTGTTCGGCTACGTGGCGCTGTCAAGGGTGTTGGCGACCCAGTTGGTTCTGACCGCCGGCCTTTACGTCACGGTCATCCTGCTGCGCGAGATCAGCGCCGAAACGATCGGGCACGCCCTGAGCCGAAGCTCCGCCCTGGGAATGAAGCTGCGCACCACCTTGAGCCTTACCGACGACGGCAGCGAGATGCTGAGTTTCTGGCTGACGGAAACGCTGGGCGCCGCCATTTTCCTCCTGGGCATTTTCGCCTTCCTCGTGCTCTGGGGTGCGGGTCGGGAAGACCTCTCGGCCTGGCTTTACAGTGCTTTCTTCGGTTTCAAGCTCGGCAACATCACCTTTTCGCTCTCCGATCTCCTCCTCGCGGTTCTGTTGTTCGCCGTCCTGCTCACCGCCACCCGTCTGTTGCAGCGCGCGTTGGAGCAGCGCATCTTTCCGAGAACCCGTCTGGATGTCGGCATTCGTCACTCCATTCGCTCGGCGGTCGGCTACCTGGGGTTCACCCTGGCGGCCGCGGTGGCGGTTTCCACCGTCGGCATCGACCTATCGAACATCGCGATCATCGCCGGCGCGCTATCCGTCGGTATCGGTTTCGGCCTGCAGAACATCGTCAACAATTTTGTCTCGGGCCTCGTACTGCTGATCGAACGCCCCATCAAGGCCGGCGACTGGGTGGTGGTGGGCGACTATCAGGGTTACGTGAGAAAGATCAGCGTGCGGGCGACCGAGATCGCCACCTTCGACCGCGCCTCGGTCTTCATCCCCAATTCCAGCCTCATCTCCGCGCCGGTGATGAACCGCACCTACGCCGACACGGTGGGCCGTGTGGTGCTGCCCTTCACCCTCGCCCACGGCACCGACGCCAAGCGGGTGCGCGGGCTGGTGTTGGACATCGCCAAGGCGCATCCGGAAGTCCGGCACACACCGCCGCCTTCCGTCTCTTTCAAGGGATTCGGAGAAAATGCCCTGCATCTGGAACTCATCGCCTTCATCAACGACGTCGACAAGGTGGGGATAGTCAATAGCGACCTGTGCTTCGAAATCGACGACACCTTCCACAAGGAAGGAATACACACCCCCTTCCCGCAGCGGGACGTGCATTTGGGTTTGCGGGAAGATCAGCTTGACCGACTCGTCGAAGCGCTGGGGAAGAGAGGCGCGCAAGGCCGGCGTTGATGTCCGGCTTCGGTGCCCGGCGAGCTATGGGACTTAGGTATAGAAAAGGTTGTGAATACACGATCGTTATGACATATATTGGCTATGGGTTTTGAGTACGACCAGTCCAAAGAGTGCAGCTAACAAAACCAAGCACGGGATCGACTTCGATGAAGCACAAGCCTTGTGGGAAGATCCCGCACGGGTTGAAATCCCTGCCACGGACTTGGACGAACCCCGTTATCTGGTGATCGGCATGATCGGCGACAAACATTGGTCCGCCGTCATCACCTACCGGAGTGAGAACATACGCCTGATTTCAGTCAGGGGTTCGCGAAAAGAGGAGGTAAAACTCTATGAAAGCGTCGGATTTTGACCGACGATTCGATGAAGGCGAGGACGTGACGGATTTTCTCGACCTCAAGAAGGCCCGCCGCCCCGGCCTCGAACAAAAACGCGTCAACGTGGACTTCCCTGCCTGGATGGTCCAGTCGCTGGATAAGGAAGCCATGCGCCTCGGCGTGACCCGTCAGGCCCTTATCAAACTCTGGTTGGCGGACCGATTGGAGCGTCGCGAGAGCGGGTAGGCTGGTAGCCCTCGCAACACCCCATTCCCCTTCCTTAGCTCATTATGATTCGCTCTCAATGTTTCCGGTAGGTCAACGTACCGGAGTCAGTTTTGCCGAAGGTCAGATACCACCCTCCAGCATCCAACTGTCCACCCTGGGCTGCCGAAGGAATGATTACTTCATAATGATGATTTGTATGTCTTACGTCATACCGGCGCACCTCTCCAGTTGTTGTGGGGTCCCCGCCGGTGATCGGAACATATAAACGATCATCCGGGCCAAACAGCAGCGCCTGTGCATAAGCACGGATTCCGTCGGATGCTACCGGTTTTTCGGCAAGGTCGATCTTGCTGAGGTATTTACCCGGGGTTCGGCTCTTCGG
>DATIXD010000204.1:0-14356 GCA_035518875.1 Methylococcaceae bacterium
GCGCCTCGGTGTAGGCGGCATCCCGGGGCAAAAGAAAACGGTTCCCTCCCGCAAATTCGTGATCGACTTCCGCGGCGGCCGGCTCGGCGAGCTCGTCAAGGACGCCAAGGTCGAGCCGGTGATCACGACTTCGCGCGGAAAGATCATTGATCCTGCGGCGCGCCCGATCAAGGAGCTGAACGGCTGGCGCTGCAACTTCGATTTGGTGGTTGAGGGGGGCGAGCCGGTCGACCTGCGTTGTTTCCTTCGCGACGAACAGGGCGCCCTGACGGAAACCTGGCTATACCAGTGGACGCCGGTGTAGCGGCCACGGCTGTTCGAATCGGCCGGTTTACGAGCCCGTTCAGCCGTGCAATTTCGCCAGTATCCTGGCGAGTTTCGCGCCTATCTCTGCGACCGCAGTCCCCTGTTTCGGGTCGGCCAGCGTGCCGTCGGCATTGAACGCCTGGTCGGCCTTGCTCACCGCCAGTTGATCGGGCAGCACCAGGACGCCGATATTGCCGAGTATTGCGCGCACGTGAACCAGGCCGCGCAACCCGCCGAGTCCGCCCGGCGAGGCGGCCAGCAGCGCGGCCACCTTGTCGCGAAAGGGCAGTAGGCCATATTCGCCGTTCACGGAGCGTGACAGCCAGTCGATGGTGTTTTTCAGCAGCGGCGAAATCGAGCTGTTGTATTCCGGGGAAGCGATGAGCAATCCCTGGTGCGCCAGCATCAGCCGCCTGAGTTCGAGCGCCTTGGCGGGAACGCCCTCCCTATCCTCCAGATCGCCGTCGTAAATCGGCATCGGAAAATCGCGCAGATCCAATAAGGTCACCTCGGCGCCCCCTTCCTGTGCGCCGGCGGCGGCGATCCTGATCAGTTTCTTGTTATAGGAATCCTGCCGGGCGCTGCCGGCGAAGGCCAGAATTTTCGGTTTCGCGTTCATGGTTGGTTTACTCCTCACTGTAATTGGGGAACAGACTTGGAATGTCGGCGTTCCACCTGCCTACCGGTCAAGACTAAAACACCGGCGGGCGTCTCCCTGAGGCGGCAATCTTGTCAAGTCAATAAAAATCTCGTCGTTCCGGTATGACGGCTCAACTTTTACGACCTCCCCAAGGCGGCCCCTTCAGTTCGATCATATTGCCCTCGGGATCTTTGACGTAGATCGACGGACCCTGCCCCTCCGCGCCATAGCGCGATTCCACTTGTTCCGCATCTACACCTTTCGCCTGGAAGTAGGCAATCAGCTCTTCCGCTTCGAAAGGATCGATCCGCAGACAGAAGTGATCGAGATTTCGGCCCTCCTTCCCCGGAGCCGCCCCGCCCATGCGACCGAGCACGCCATCCACGGGAACCAGGTCGATCAATGCATCTCCGGCCCGCAACTGATAAAGCCCCATCGCCTCCTGTACCTTCTCCAGCGAGCAGCCGAGGACCTCGACGTAGAATCGAATCATCAGATTGACCTCTGTGACGCGAAGAACGATATGGTCGATATGCTTGATTTTGAACATCACGCTTTCATCCCGGTTCTATCCAAAGGGGGCTGATGGGAAGGACAGGCTATTGCGATGGCGAAGCTTCGCCTTTTTCGGGCCTCCCTCGTTTGACCATGGGAGTCAGATTGCCGACGAACTGCCGGGCGCATTGCTCCCATGCATAGTGCAGCGCATAGCGCCGGCAGTCTCGAGGATTCAGGGACAGGGCGCTAAGCGCCGCCTGTCGAAGATCATCATCCAGAACGCCAACCCGCTCATCTTTGATGACGTCCTTGGGGCCCTGCACCGGATACGCCGCCACCGGAACACCGCAGGCGAGGGCTTCCAGGATAACTAGTCCGAAGGTATCGGTCAGGCTGGGAAACACCAACACGTCGGCCGCCGCCATATACCGAGCCAATTGTTCTCCCTTCCTGTAGCCCACGAAGCGGACCCGCGGATACTTCATCTCCAATTCCTCCCGCTGCGGTCCATCACCGACAACATACTTGGCGCCCGGTAGATCGAGCTTGAGAAACGCCTCGATGTTCTTCTCTATCGCCACCCGTCCGGTGAACATGAATATCGGCCGTTGATCCTGAAGGAACCCTTTTTGCCGCGGGCGAAACAGTTCGGTGTCCACACCCCGGGACCAACGCACCAGCCGGTGAAATCCTTTGCTGGCCAATTCTTCCTCCAGGGATTCGGTGGCCACCATGATATGTCGGCTGCTATTGTGGAACCAGCGCAGATAGGCATAGCTCCAGCTCAATGGCATGCCGATGCGCAGCTTCAGATATTCAGGGGAATGGCTGTGGAAGCACGTGGTGTAGTCAAACCCGTATTGGCGGCAATAACGGCGGGCGGCAAACCCTACCGGACCTTCCGTGAGCAGATGAATGGCCTCGGGCTTGAATGCCTTGATGATGGGCCGCAACCGGGGGCCGCACCCGAAGGCCAGGCGGATGTGCGGATAACCGGGACACGGCCAGGTTCGAAAACGTTCCGGCGCGATCAGCTCAACCGTGTGTCCGAACTTCTCGAGTGCCTCGAGGGTGTTCGTCAGGGTAGTGACCAGGCCGTTGATTTGCGGATGCCAAGCGTCGCTGATCAAGGCGATCCTCAAGTTCATCCTCCGTTAGCAACAAAGCGCGTTCAGAGTTCCGCCGCTTCCCCGGAAGACGCCATCCGGATGCAGGGGGACTTTCCGACCCGGGGAAATTGATGAGCAGGTATGCAGCGGCGCGGCGATGATCGCTCACCCGCATGAAAGGTGTCAATTAAACCGAGACAAACCAGGGCAAGTGAAAACATTCGAAGCGGGAATTCACGCGGATCGATTTCAAGTGACGTGATTTGCTCCTCTTAATTTCCAATTTATCGAATGATATGGAGGGGGTGAAACGATTCGAACCCCAGACCGGCTGATTACAAAGCAGAAGCCAACTTTGCAGCCAAAATAAACAATTCTGCTTGTCTCGAAAATAAAGTCACTGAACCAACCCTAGCCCTTGGAAACCGGTGAAAAATCGATGACTTTACCTTCGAGACGCATGAGTTAATTGGCTTGTCTTCAGCAGTCCGCGGTTGATTTAGGCCTCGCATAACCGGCAGCAAAAAGCGCAGCCAGGAACGCTCTACGCTTTTTGCTGGCCAAGGTGATGCGATTTTTATGTACGAAGGGTTTCAATTGTGGTCGCCACCAATGGTCCGATAAATCGCAGCACCTAGTACGGCGCCGACAATTGGCGCTACCCAAAATAACCACAGCTGTGCAAGAGCCCAATCGCCGACGAAGAGTGCGACGCCTGTACTACGTGCAGGATTTACCGAGGTATTGGTTACTGGAATGCTGACCAAGTGTATCAAGGTGAGGCAAAGACCGATCGCTATGGGCGCCATTCCCTGCGGTGCGCGTTTGTCCGTCGCACCCATAATGACGAACAGAAACATCATGGTCATAACAACTTCAACGATCAAGGCCGCAGGCAAGGAATAGCCTCCCGGCGAATGGTCGCCATAGCCATTGGAAGCGAATCCCGCTGAAACATCAAAGCCCGCCTTGCCGCTGGCGATAAGGTAGAGAACACCTGCCGCAACAACCGCGCCCAATACTTGTGCGATGACGTAGGGCACCAATTGGCTCGCAGGGAAACGGCCGCCGGCCCAAAGTCCAACAGAAACCGCCGGATTTAGATGGCAGCCGGAGATATGTCCGATCGCGTAGGCCATAGTGAGTACGGTCAAACCAAAAGCCAACGCAACCCCGGCAAAACCGATCCCAAGATCAGGAAACGCCGCCGCCAGCACCGCGCTGCCGCAGCCCCCAAGAACCAGCCAAAATGTCCCGAAAGACTCCGCAAGATACTTTTTCATACTTGTCCCCACTGCGTTATTGTTTATGGTGCCTAGCCGCCCCGAGCGTAGCCGCCTTGTGTAATATCGTCGGGCGGAACGTCGGAGTGTTCGTGTCCACATGGGCATGACTGAAGGGGTGAAAGTCCTCGGTATGAGAACTGTTATGTCCACGCGGTGGACGAATATAACTACGAGTTGACGTCAAGAGCAACTCCGTGAGGGTTTGTCTAAAGGGTGAGTGGCGGGATTGGTGCGGCTACATGCGGCGGTTGTTCTGATCGGGGTGTCCGTTCAGGCAACGCAACCGGGGAGACCGCAGGGAGCGGCCCGCTGTCGCCGTTGTGCTTGTGATGATTTCGCCCGGCGCGAATAGGTCGCGCGACAGTTCGCCCGAAGGATGAGCCCCAGGGATGGGGCGAACAGCCCCCACAGAAGGCTCAGTCTCCGAGCGAGTAAGCACCTGCTGGCGAAGCCCGCCAAGTAGGGGAGATAGGCTAAATGCGGCGGTTGCGCACCGATAGTTCATGCTGATTTCTGCGGAAACGCCGATGCAAGCAGTCCGCCCCGATTACAATCCTTCGCTCTGGAATAGAACCACTTTGTCAGCGATCAGCCGAATCGTGATGGTTTTCGGAGGTTCTCCCCACGTGCAGCTCTTGACACCTACAACTGATTCACACTGAGCGGGATCGCCCAATAGTTGAACCACTTCATCATACCCCATACCGACCTTTAGCTTGTCGTAGTTTTCCTTATCAATCTTGCTGCATCCTATTAGCCCGATACAAACCAAGCCGATGATCACAATCAGAACACGGTTCGATATTTTCTTTGTTTGAGTCATCTCATAGTCCTCACGGAAGGGGATAAGCAAATATTCGTTGGCGGCCAGCCCATTAGAACAACAATCGCGGCGAGCAAAGTTCTACAAATCGATTGATCGATATGCCGCAGCATCTGATCTGGCGCATCGCGGTGCCATTAGATGACCCGCTACGGGAAAAGAACGTGACCCTTTTGCCCAGAGTCCCCTTGTGCTTATACACTTTTCAACGACCGATGTGACGAACGCTGGGGTCATGCGAACGCTGGAATCAGGTCTTTCCGTTTGCCAGCCGCCGGTTTTTCAGGATGCGACTGACCCGGGGGTAGTGTAAACCAAAATAATCTCCGATCTGCTTCAAGCTGTACCCGCCGCCGGCATAGGCGCGGACGATCGCCTCGTCTCGTTCATTCCCTTCGGCAATCTGCGCTATCGGTTGCGTAGCGGGCTGCGCCGATTCGGCGGAAAGCGTCGCGAAACGGGTACGGGCCGCTGTCCTATATTGATGGCTTCAACTGTTGCTAATCGCTGAATATGGCCGCAGGTGCAGTAAACGGAAGAATGAGGGTATCGACCGACGCATCAATGGGGAAACTCAGCAGGTATAATGGCGTCAGCCATTGATTGGCTGTCTTGTAAGTCGCATCGCGTGCTGCTTTCGGATAGTAGTGAGCAAGGCAGGCGTCCGAAGGCTTCAAGTCACCGGATAATGCCCATGACAATGAAGCCACCTCCAGCCTGGTCATGCGATACATAACCGGACAATCGTCGTAATGTCCAGGCCAAGGCTTCCCTTCCCTTTCTATCAGGTAGGACGTGCAGCCTGCAAATGTCCCCGTCAGCAAGAACACTGCCGCCGCTCTGGCAACATACGCGTACCGAACGATCAAAACTGAAATTGACCCCATTTGAATATCTTTAAACCGCCGAATTTCCAGATGTGCTTAATTACCTCAACCCCAGTTTTTTGCCGCGGCGTGCATGACGAGGGTCGGGAAATCCTAGCAGTTCCAAGGTTATGGTTGAATAGTAAAGGGAAATTTGTGTTCTTACAGTCGTCACTTCACTTGGACCGTTCGGTTCTTGCTTAGATCTGACGCTCACCATCGGGAGCGCCTGGCGGGACACGTTTGCCAGTCGTGGTGTCAGCGTGCCGGCCGCTTTCTGCCATGCTTAGCATAGAGAACGCGAAGCTGCGATCGGGTAATTCAATCATGCCAGTTGCTTCGCCCTAGCAGGCATTCTTGGGCGATCGCGACGACCATGGGATTCGAAATTCAGTCGAACGAAAGAGAAATTTTTGTCAAAATCATCATACAAACGGGATTCTACTGTCTCGACCAACACCAAGGGAAATTCTGACGATGTCTGTTGAAAAGATTTACGAGGTTCCGCCGGAAATTGCCACTCATGCGCACATCGATGAGGCGCGGTATCTGCAAATGTATGAACGGTCCATCAAGCAACCCGATGCATTCTGGGGCGAACAGGCCGGTCAATTCCTGACCTGGAGCAAACCCTGGCAAAAAGTCAGGGAATACGACTTCTCCACCGGCCACATCCAGTGGTTCCAAGGCGCCAAACTCAATGTCAGCTATAACTGCCTCGATCGGCATCTGGGAACACGGGGCGATCAAACAGCTATCATTTGGGAAGGTGACGACCCCAGCGCCGACAAAAAACTGACCTATCGGGAGCTACATCAGCAGGTCTGCCGCTTCGCCAACGCACTAAAGTCCCGCGGCGTGAAAAAAGGCGACCGGGTCTGCATTTACCTGCCGATGATCCCGGAGGCTGCCGTCGCCATGCTGGCCTGCGCCCGTATCGGCGCCATCCATTCCATCGTGTTTGGCGGGTTCTCGGCGGAAGCGCTGAAAGACCGCATCCAGGACGCCGATTGCCGCTATGCCGTCTGCGCCGATGAAGGGCGCCGCGGCGGCAGGAAAGTCCCGCTCAAGAACAATATGGATACGGCGCTGGCCGAATGCCCGAATGTCAAGACGGTCTTTGTCGTCAAGAACACCGGCGGCGACATCGCCTGGACCGAAGGCCGCGATGTCTGGTACCACAATGCAGTAGCCGATGCCTCCAGCGACTGTCCGCCCGAAGAAATGGACGCCGAAGACCCGCTGTTCATCCTCTACACCTCAGGTTCCACCGGCAAGCCCAAGGGCGTGCTACATACCACCGGCGGCTATCTGCTGTATGCGGCGATGACCCATCGCTATGTTTTCGACTATCAGGAAGGCGAAATCTTCTGGTGCACCGCCGACGTCGGCTGGGTCACGGGGCATTCCTACATCGTCTACGGGCCCCTGTGCAACGGCGCGATCACCTTGATGTACGAGGGCGTACCCACCTATCCCAAACCGGACCGTTTCTGGCAGATCATCGACAAGCACCGGGTCAACATCTTCTACACCGCGCCCACGGCCATCCGCGCCCTCATGGGATTGGGCGATGAGCTGGTCACCGGCAGCAGCCGCGCAAGTCTGCGTATCCTAGGTTCGGTGGGCGAACCGATCAATCCGGAAGCCTGGGAATGGTACTATCACGTCGTGGGCGAGGCCCGCTGTCCCGTGGTCGATACGTGGTGGCAAACCGAAACCGGCGGCATCATGATCACGCCCCTGCCGGGTGCAACCCGGCTCAAGCCCGGTTCGGCTACCAGACCGTTTTTCGGTGTGGTGCCGGCCATCCTCGATGCCCAAGGCAACGAACTCGAAGGCGTCGCCGAAGGCGTGCTGGCGATTTCACAATCCTGGCCTGGTCAGGCGCGCACCGTTTATGGCGATCACAAGCGGTTTTTCGAAACCTATTTTTCAACGTACAAAGGACACTATTTCACCGGAGACGGGGCGAAACGCGACCATGACGGTTATTATTGGATCACGGGGCGCGTCGACGACGTATTGAACGTTTCCGGCCATCGCATGGGCACTGCCGAAATCGAAAGTGCCTTGGTACTGCACGACAGCGTTGCCGAAGCCGCCGTGGTAGGATATCCGCACGATGTCAAGGGCCAGGGCATCTATGCCTATGTCACCCTGGTTGCAGGCGCGGCACCCAGTGAACCACTCAAGCGCGAGTTGGTCGATTTGGTGAGAAAGGAGATCGGCCCCATCGCGACCCCGGACATCATTCAATGGGCGCCTTCCTTGCCCAAGACGCGTTCCGGCAAGATCATGAGACGAATATTACGCAAGGTGGCTGCGAATGATATCTCCAACCTTGGAGACATTTCGACGTTGGCCGATCCTTCCGTGGTGGATGAAATCATCGAACACAGGGCAAATAAAAAGTAATAACTCGCGGAGTCAAAGATATGAAGTTAATCACAGCGATCATCAAGCCTTTCAAACTGGACGACGTGCGGGAAGCCTTGTCGGACATCGGCATCAGCGGCGTCACCGTTACCGAGGTCAAGGGGTTTGGAAGGCAGAAAGGGCACACCGAACTCTATCGGGGAGCCGAATATGTGGTCGATTTTCTACCCAAGGTCAAAATCGAGGTCGCCGTCAGCGACAATGTGGTAGACCGCGCGGTTGATTCCATCATCAAAGCCGCCAATACCGGAAAAATCGGCGACGGCAAGATTTTCATCACCAATCTCGAGCAGGCGATCCGGATCAGAACCGGAGAAACCGGCGAGCAGGCTATCTAAGTCCGTGACCGAGCTGGACGGGCGCTCATAAGCGCCCGTCAGTTTTTCCTGTCGACAACGTCCACCGCCGACGACCGGGAGAGCTCCGGTATTTCGTGCTCTCGGCAAATCTTATCAATCTCTTCGAGCTGAAGTTGTTCGCCCGTCAGGCCACAGCGGCGCGTTCCATCCGCCAACAGCTGATGATGCCGGCAGCTCTTGCAGACGCCGAAAGTCCTCAGCTTATTGGCCTGCTGCAGGGCGCGCAAAATCTGGTTCAACACGGCGACGGCTGTTTCGCGATCACGTTGCGGGAGCAGGGCGATCGCGTTCTTGAGGGTTTTCGGGGGGATTGATTCGGCAAGCACTTGCCGCCCCCGTTCCGTCAGTGAAAGGTGCACCACGCGCCGATCTTTCACATCGGGCTTTCTCTCGATCAGACCGCTCGCGTCAAGGACGCCCAAGGTTTGTGATACCGTGCCCTTGGTCAGGCCCAAGTAATCCGCGACGGCGGCAGGCGTGTTGCTGTAACGGTTGCAGCTGCCCAGATAGTGGAGCGCCTCCATTTGCACCGGCTGCAGTCCTTTTCCCACACCCGACTTTCGGGTATCGGTTCTCAGCAAGTTGGCGATACGTTCAAGATGTTCGTAGAGCTGTTGCGTTTTCATTGCCTGATAGTATCGGATCAAAATCTTATTGACAAGATAGAGGCCATGCTGTAGCTTGATTTTAGTTTCGATGCGAAACTGAAGCTAGTAGTTAGCGATCCTCCTTGATAAGGAGTGAAAGTGGTACCCACGAATCACGCCCTGGCAGCAACCCATTCACTCCTCTTTTTTCGGTGGGAGCGGCAAAATGCCGAGAGAAACAAACGATCAACTCTAACGCCGGAACATCAACCATGCCCCAAATCCATGTCTTCGATGCCTACGCCAAGAGTGAGACGGGACGCATCATGCACTTCGATGTCGTCACATTGGAAAAGGATTCAGACAAGGCACGCGCACACGCCCGCGACTGGCTGCAAAGCATTGGCGAGGAAAACGCCACGTTGAATCAGGAAAACTGCTGTTATTGCCACAGCGAGCAAAGTGTGCCGGAGGAGATGTTGAAAGCTATCGAGATGCGCGGATACGCCATTTACAAGTTGGAAGGTTGCCCGAAATAATGCCCAGACCGAACGGGAAAAGCTTGAGGCGAAGGAGCAAGGGAATCATAATCTCCACGGGCGTTTCCCATCGGGCGGATCGAAAGCGGCCCGGACTCGGTTGTACCGACTCGAATTCCGTTCAATCCAACAATGGAGGGTTCATTATGCGTGGCAATCTCTGTTATTCCGCTCTGCTTGCCGTCGTCCTTGCAGGCAACGCCGCCTGGGCAGCTAACCCGGAGGCGGGAAAAACCACAGCCACCGGCGTTTGCGCCGGCTGCCACGGTCCCAAAGGACTCAGCGCTACCGGCATGTTTCCCAATCTTGCGGGGCAGAAGGAAGAATATTTGGCCAAGCAGCTAAAAGCCTTCCGCGAGAAAACCCGTGTGGAGCCGACCATGAACGGCTTGGCGGCGAGCCTGAAAGACGAAGATATCGCCAACCTGGCGGCCTATTTCGCCGGCCTGAAGCCCTGCGAATAAGCTGCAAAGCGTCTCGCAAAGTAAAGTCCGGTGTTATTCACACCCTCACCCTGCCTCTGCCTAAGGGCGAGGGGTGGCTGTGCTTTGACTTTCCAGACAAGCAGTACCTGAGCGAGGCATGCACGCACGTCATCAAGTCTCTGCTGCCGATTCTCAACCGCCGAAGCCCATCGCCTTGCGGAAAAATTCAGGGGCCGCGAACGCCGCCTTGTGGACTTCGGCGTTGTAATAATCCGTGGCGAAAGGTTTGTTCCGCGCCGCGTCTTCCCTGAAATGCGAGAGGTTTCCCTTGCCGGCCATCGTTCCGCTCCACCAGCCGGAAGGGTAGATGCACTGCGGGAAAAACAGGGTCCGCGTGGTGGGGAAGCCCGCCGCTCGCATCGTCTTGTGCATGGCTTCGAGCAGCGGCATATGGAATAAGGGCGATTCGCTCTGCTGTACCAGGATGCCGTCCGGGCGCAGGCAGCGGAAGCACTCTCGATAGAACGCCTCGTTGAACAAACCTTCCGCCGGCCCCACCGGATCGGTACTGTCCACGATGATGACATCGACGCTACCAGCCTCGGCGTCTCTCACCCATTGGATGCCGTCGATGAACAGCAGTTGGGCGCGGGGGTCGGCGTTGGCTTCGCACAGCGTCGGGAAATATTTTTCCGCCAGCCGCGTCACCCGCTCGTCGATTTCGATCTGAACGGCGCTTCGGACTTCCGGATGTTTCAGGACTTCCTTGAGGCTGCCGCAATCCCCGCCGCCGATGATCCAGACGGTTTGCGGATTGGGATGGGTAAAAAGCACCGGATGTGTCATCATCTCGTGATAGAGGAAATTGTCCCGGTCGCTTACCATCGTGCAGCCATCGATCACCATCAGCTTGCCGAACCACTGAGTGTCGAAAATTTCGATGTGCTGGAAAGGCGTCTGCTCCTCGTGCAGCTTTTCCCTGACCTCGAGGGAGAAGGCACTGCCGTGCTTGGGGTAGACTTCGGTGAACCAGTTCTTTTCGTTGATCATGATGGATCCCTGGGTTGGAAAAATCGGGCGATTTTCCACATAATTTGCCCCTTTTAAAAGAAAATTTTATGACAAACCTGCCTTGGGACTTGCAACAGGCTCGGGAAACCTACGCCATCGAACACTGGGGAGACGGCTATTTCAATGTCAACGAAGCCGGGCACGTCATCGCCTATCCGAAACGCGATCCCCAGGCCGGTGCGGTCGACCTGTTCGAGATCACCCGGGCGATCCGCCAGGAGGGCCTTTCGCTACCGGTTCTGGTGCGTTTCACCGACATCCTGCGGGACCGCGTCCGCCGGTTGCACGAGGCTTTCGCCAAGGCCCGCGCCGAAACGGCTTACGCGGGCGAATACACGCCGGCCTATCCGATCAAGGTGAACCAGCAACGCGGGGTGATCGAAGGTATCCTGGACGGCGGCCGCGCCGATGTGGGGCTGGAGGCCGGCAGCAAATCGGAATTGCTCGCCATCCTCGCCCTGGCCAACGCCGGCACCATCATCTGCAACGGCTACAAGGACCGCGCCTACATCCGCTTGGCGCTCATCGGCATCCGCTTGGGGCTCAACGTCTTTATTGTCATCGAAAAACTGTCCGAACTGGCGCTGATCCTGTCCGAATCCAAAGCTTTGGGTATCGCCCCCCAACTGGGTGTGCGCGTGCGCCTGTCCAGTATCAGCGCCGGCAAATGGCAGAACAGCGGCGGTGAAAAGTCCAAGTTCGGCCTGCACGCCAGCGAAATCCTGAAGCTGGTCGAGGAACTGAAAAAGGCCGATGGTCTAACCTGGCTCAAGCTCCTGCATTTTCATATGGGCTCCCAGGTTGCCAACATCAACGACATCAAGACGGCGTTGCGCGAGGCCGGGCGCTATTATGTCGAACTGCGCCGGCTGGGCGCGCCGATCAGCCATGCCGACGCGGGCGGCGGCCTGGGCGTGGACTACGAAGGCACCCATTCCAGCAGCGATTGCTCCATCAACTACAGTATCTACGAATACGCCCATAGCATCGTTCGGGCGTTCGCCGAGATTTGCGCGGAATACGATCTGCCCCACCCCAATCTGATTACCGAATCGGGCCGCGCCATGAGCGCTCACCATGCGGTGCTGATCACCGATATCATCGATGTCGAGTCGGTGCCGGAGCAAATACCTCCGGCAACGGAATCACAGGCCAAGCCGCTTCGGGAGTTGAGCGAAGTGCTCCAGCGCCTGTCCAGCGAGTCCGCACTCGGTCTTTACCTCGACGCCCAGTTCGATCTTTCCGAAGCGCGCGCCATGTACGTTCAGGGCCAACTCGGCCTCGCCGAATTGGCCGAGGCGGAAGGGCTGAATGCGGCGATCTGCCATGGTGTGCGGGGGCGTCTGGATATCCGGCTGCGGGCTCACCGCGAAGTGCTGGACGAACTGAACGAACGGTTGGCCGACAAGGTTTTCTGTAACTTCTCGGTGTTCCAGTCCATGCCGGACGCCTGGGCCATCGACCAGATCTTCCCGGTCATGCCGCTGCAGCGATTGGACGAAGAGCCGACCCGCCGCGCCGTTCTCCAGGATCTGACCTGCGACTCCGATGGTCAGCTCAACGCCTACGTCGATAGGCAAAGCATCGAAACCACCCTGCCGCTGCACCGGGTCAGGCCCGGCGAGCCTTACCTTCTGGGCATCTTCCTGGTGGGCGCATACCAGGAGATCCTCGGTGACATGCACAACCTTTTTGGCGACACCCATTCGATCAACATCGAGCTGGACGGCAACGGCGGCTACCGCCTCATTCAGCCCATGCGCGGGGACCGGGTGGATGATCTCCTGCGCTATGTTCATATCGATCCGGAAGAACTGGAACGCGCCTATCGTAAGAAGCTGATCGAGGCCGAGATTCCCTCCGAAAAACGCAAGCTTTACGAAAGCGAACTGATTGCGGGGCTCGGTGGCTACACCTATCTGGAGGAATGACGATGCAGGCTGGCTTTATCGGTTTGGGCGCGATGGGTGCGCCGATGGCGCGAAACCTGGCCAAAGGCGGTTTTCTGAACGCGGTATGGAACCGCACCGAGACAAGCGCCTTCGATCTGGCTCGGGAACTGAACGTCACCCCCGCGGTCTCGCCCGCGGCGCTTGCCGGGCGGGTGGATGTCGTCTTAATGTGCGTTTCCGCCGACGCCGATGTGCTGACGGTCATTCAAGCCCTGCTGCCGGGCCTGCGCCCGGGAACCATCGTCATAGACCACTCCACGGTCAGCAGCGATACGGCCCGCGAGGCGGCGGAACTGGTTAGAGGCAAGCACGGGGACTTCCTCGACGCCCCGGTCTCGGGCGGTGTGGAAGGCGCGAAAAGCGGTATGCTGGCCATGATGGTCGGCGGGCGCGCGGAAACCTTCGAAAAAGTCAGACCGATCCTCCGGTGCATGGCATCACGCATCGTCCACATGGGCGATGTAGGCTCGGGGCAGGCCACCAAGGCGGTCAACCAGATCATGGCGGCCGGTATCAACCAGGCCGTCAGCGAGGCCCTCGCCTTTGGCGCAGCACAGGCACTGGACATGGACCGGGTCATCGAGGTGATCGCGGGCGGTGCCGCCGCCAACTGGTTTCTCGACAAACGCGGCCCGACCATGACCCGCGGTACATTCGCCCCCGGCTTCAAGCTCGCCCTGCACCACAAGGATCTCAAAATCTGCAAGGCGATGGCGGAAAAGCTCAAAATGCCCCTGCCGATCACCGAAATGACGCTGCAGGACTATGCCCAATTGATCCGGGAAGGGCATGGAGAGGAAGACATTTCGGCCCTATACCGGCTGAAAAGAGCCAACAGCTGACCTGATTAGCATCGAACTTCGACCGCCGGCGGGAATGCGCTGAGAAAACCACTCCTTCCCCTCCGCGGCAACGAACCGGTTTCCGGCCACTTCCGTTCGAATCCCCGCAGTGATCTATCGTCATCATTCGGATCCAAAGCCATGCTTTATCGCCTGCTTGCGGACCTGCTCGTATTACTCCATTTCGGCTTCATCCTCTTCGTCCTGTTCGGCGGACTCCTGGTCCTTTGGCGCCGATGGCTAATTTTGCTTCACCTTTTAGCCGCCGCGTGGGGCGCGCTCATCGAGTTCGCCGGCTGGATTTGCCCCTTGACGCCCTGGGAAATCGCCCTGCGCGTCAAGGCAGGCCAAACCGGCTATGGTGGTGGATTCATCGAGCATTATCTGGTCTCGCTGATTTACCCCGCGGGACTGACGCCGCAGGTTCAAATAGCCTTCGGGGTGATCGTACTGATTGTGAACGTCGCGATCTATTCGTACGTCGCCTCTCGCCTTCGCCCAACGGTCAGGGTCTTCCATTCTACGAAGGCGCGCGCTCCCAGCACTTCCAAGACCGGGCACTGAAGCTTACCGCATGATGAGTGAAATCCATGCTTTGACCAGCGACGAACATC
>DATIXD010000205.1:0-2904 GCA_035518875.1 Methylococcaceae bacterium
CCGCATCTTGGCGGAATCGTACTCGTTCATCTGGCAGCCGAAGGTTTCGATGTACAACTTTTTGGGCATGACGTGCGTGCGGCTTCGAAACGCCGTTAAGCTCGAAGAGCGGACATTTTACCAGAATTGTCCGAGCGAGGGATGCCGTGGCGCTTCATCGGCGTCGGATATGAAAAGCGGAACAGTCCTTGCAGGCGGCAAGGACTGTCGAAGGGCTCGGGATTCCAATGCCGGTGGGGAGCCTATTCCGGGATCACGCGGCACTCCCGGCAAATTTGAAGGGATTGATGAAGGTCGATCCGACCCGCTGGAGCCTTGCTTCCGGATGCTTTTGCGCCATCAAGGCCTTGACTCGTTCCTCTTCCGCGGCCCGAACGTCGACCATGATCAAAAATTTGCCGGCTTCGATATCGCCATGATACTTGGCGACTTTCTGGTTTTCCGTAGCAAGCCCCGTCAGTCCCCCTATCCATGCGCCGAACAGGGTGATAAACCCGAAAATCGCCACGTAAACCAGGCCGCTCAGGTTCGGGCCGAAAGGCTCGGCGGTGATCACATAGGCAGTCGCCAAGAGTGCGCCGATAAATCCCAGCACCGCCCCGCGCTCCGCATTACGGATGATGTCCAATTTCTGGAAATAATTGGCGGAGTGTATGTGGCGTTTGTAAAGCCCGGCTTCGTCCTTACTCAGCACATGAAAATGCCAGTCCGTGATGCCTGCCTGGTGCAGGTCGTTGGAGATTTGTTCGGTACTTTCGATGTTGTCTGTCAGATAGTACATACGTCTCATCGGTCTTCTCCTATTGGGATGGTTCTTCAGCCGATCAGATCCAGATCAGAAATAATCTATTTTCCATTTTCAGCAAGGGCTATCTTGCCGCAAACCTGAGCCTTGTCAATAGCCTTCCGCAGCGGTTCGGGGGTCGAGTAATTCGATCCAGTGACGGACAGGAACCTCGGTACCCGATTGAATATGGGTGAGACAGCCGATATTGGCGGTCGCAATCACGTTTGGATGGCCCGCCTCCAGGGTGGCCACCTTCTTCGCCAAGAGCCGGTCGGAAATATCCGGCTGCAAAAGCGAATAAGTTCCCGCCGACCCGCAGCAAAGATGCGGGTCGGCGACCGGCATCAACGCGAAGCCAAGGCCGCTCAGCAAACGCTCGACCCTACCGTTGAGTTTCTGTCCGTGTTGCAGCGTGCATGGCGAATGGAAGGCGAGCTTGCGGGAAACGTCCGGTTCGAGGGTACTCAGATCCTCGCCCGCCAACACCTCGACCAGATCCTTAGTCATCGCGGCGATCCGCGCCGCCTTGTCGGCATAGACCGAATCGTGTTTCAGCACCTCGCCGTATTCCTTCACCATGAGTCCGCAACCTGAGGCTGTCATGACGATGGTCTCAACGCCGTTATCGAGATAAGGCAACCAGGCATCGATGTTGCGGCGCATGAAGCCCTTCCCTTCCTCGTGGGCGGAAAGATGATAGCTGAGCGCGCCGCAACAACCGGCACCTTCGGCTCGGACCAGGCTGATGCCGAGGCGGTCGAAAACCTGAGCCGCAGCGGCGTTGATCGAGGGCGCCAGCGAAGGCTGCACGCAACCCTCCAGCACCAGCATCTTGCGGGGGTGGCTGCTTTGCGGCCAGGCAGGTGCGCGGGTCGCGGCAGGAATCTTCTTGCGCAGAACCGACGGCGCCAGCGGGCGCAGAAATCGCCCAAGGCGCGCCAGGGGCGCGAAACGCTTGGGATAGGGCAGAATGGCGCGAAGCAGGCCCCGCTGGATGCGATCCAGCCAGGGACGCCGCACCTGCCTTTCCACCACGATGCGGCCGATGTCCAGCAAGCGCCCGTAGCGCACGCCCGAGGGACAGGTGGTTTCGCAGGCGC
The DNA here is from genome assembly GCA_035518875.1 of Methylococcaceae bacterium. GTDB lineage: Bacteria > Pseudomonadota > Gammaproteobacteria > Methylococcales > Methylococcaceae > DATIXD01. The sequence goes on from DATIXD010000205.1 coordinate 1,888, forward strand.
GGCAGGTCAGACAGCGATCGAGATGGAGTTGGGTTTTCTCGCTCGCCTTTTCCCCTTCCAAGACCTGCTTGATGAGGTAAATTCGCCCGCGCGGGCCGTCGCGCTCATCGCCCAGCAGTTGATAGGTCGGACAGGTGGCGGTGCAGAAGCCGCAGTGGACGCAGCTGCGCAGAATCTCCTCCGCGTCCCGCCCCGCCGGTGAATTCTTTATGAAGTCGGCCAGGTTCGTTTGCATCACTCACCATTCCGCGTACATGCGGCCGGGATTGAAGATGCCCTTGGGGTCGAACGCCCGCTTCAGACTCGCGTGCAGTTCCTTCAGTCGGGGCGGCAAGGGCTGGAAGACCTGTTGCGGTGGAGCCTTGGCGCGAAATAGCGTCGCATGACCGCCGGCGTCCCGTGCAGTCTGGAAGACCGCTTCGGCCGGCGCGTCGGTTTTCAGCCAGCGCAAGGCCCCGCCCCAATCCATGAGCCATTCGCCCGGAAGTTTCGCAATGGGGGAGGCGGGGGCGAGGGATAAGCGCCAAAGATTTGCTTCCCCCTGAAAAAAGCTCAGGCGCTGCTCGCGCAAATCTCCCCAAAAACGATCGCCTTCGTTTACGGCCTCGCCGCCCAGTTTTTGTCGACTCGCCCAGATGGCAGCTTCCGAGCCCGACCAACGCACGTACAAGCGGCGGCCGTCGTGACAGGCGGCCGACAGCGGCAAAGGCCGGGACGCCCACCGGTTCAACATTTCCAATCCCGCTTCCGGCGTCAGCTCATAGGCCATGGTCGCCTCGCATTCGGGCCTGGGAAGTACCTTCAGCGACACTTCCAGCAAAACGCCGAGCGTTCCCAGCGCGCCAACCATGAGCCTGGAAACGTCGAAGCCGGCGACATTCTTCATTACCTGACCGCCGAAGGAGAGCGTTTCCCCTCTGCCGTTTATTAGCTTGGAACCCAGGACGAAATCCCGCACCGAACCGGCGTAAGGCCGGCGCGGACCGGACAAGCCGGTTGCGACGGTGCCGCCCAGGG
>DATIXD010000206.1:0-7146 GCA_035518875.1 Methylococcaceae bacterium
TTGACGGATTTTGAGAAAGCCCATGCGGCGCAAGTGGCCGGCAATATACCGGACATCAAGGCGGTGAAGAACGAGATCATGGTCGTTCAATACACGGCCGGTCGCGGTGGGGCCGTGGCCCGGCGCGTCCGGTCCCAGATCATCCAGGATCCTGCGATGGACGTGACGGCGCTGGACGTCGAAGCGGAAAAAAACGGCGTCATTCTGCACGGCATTGTTCCGACGGCCGATCTGAAGGAGCGAATCGGCAGGTTTGTGTTGGAAGTGAACGGCGTCCAGCGCGTGGAGAACGATCTTGACGTGGAACCGGTTCAGTAATCCCTCGGCCTCCCCTCAGGCTGGGGAGCCGGCGGCGCGGCGATCGAGCCCGGAACGGGTCGCCGTGCCGCCGGCTGTCTCCCGTTGACACCACTTTCTGCGCTTTGATACGATGCGGATTCACGGCAACGAACTCCTCGTGGTTGAATGCAGCCGTCGCCCTGGCAAGGCGATGCGCGACCGTGGGATCGACAGCCAGCCGTATGATAGGATCGTTTCGGATGCGGGAATAGCTCAGCGGTAGAGCATCGCCTTGCCAAGGCGGGGGTCGCGGGTTCAAATCCCGTTTCCCGCTCCAAATTTCTGTCAGCCTCTGGCTGACAGTGAAATTTGGCCCGATTTACCATTTACGATTTACGGCTTGCAGTAAGTCTCTCCGGAATTTGACTCAACGAACACGTTGGGGGTCGCGGGCTGAGCAGCTCACTGCGCCGCTCCCATGTAGGGTGGCCCTTGCCTCTCATCGCGAAACGGGACAATGCGAGGGTCGGAGGTTTCATATCAATCACCTACACAAGGATTTCCAGGATTTAGAGAACCTGTGAGCCTCGCCGTGCAAGGCGGGGGTCATGAGTCCGAATCCGGTGTGTTGTACTACTCTTTCAATGATTGAAAATCGGTGTGAGAGTCCCAGCATCGGAAAAATTTTCTCCCTCGATAGGTTGCCGCTGTCATGGGGTGTAGTAGGCCCGAGTACCGGCATACTTTAGGCATACCTGGCACGTTGGGGCCGCTCCTGTGGTCATGATCTGTTTTACGGTTTCATATCCTTTAGAAATACCCGTAGATTTCTGAATTTGATGAAGACGCGTTCCCCCTTCTGAAATATCAGCTCCCGGTACCGCTCTCTAGACAGCTCGGCCTCAATCCGTCCGCCGCCGTCCTGCCGGAGCAATTCCAGCCGGACGACCGGTCCGACCGAGCGGATATTCTCAACCGTGGCTGCGATTGCGGCCGGGTCTCGAGCCGTCCGATCCACTTCGATGTCATGCGGTCGCACATAGCCCACGGCTGGCGCATCGGTCACCTCGGCATGTTCCGGCGCGTCCAGCTCAACGGCGCCGATTCGCGCGCGTCCGCCGTGAACGCGCCCATGAAACAGATTGACACTGCCGAGAAAATGATAGACAAACGGATTGACGGGCTGCTCATAGACCTCCTCGGCGGTGCCCACCTGCTCGATTTGGCCCGCGTTCATGACCACCACGCGGTCGGCCACCTCCAGCGCTTCCTCCTGATCGTGGGTCACGAAGACGCTGGTGACGTGCAGGTCATCGTGCAACCGACGCAGCCATCGGCGAAGTTCCAACCGCACCTTGGCATCCAGGGCGCCGAACGGTTCGTCCAGTAGCAGCACTTTCGGTTCGACCGCCAGCGCCCGGGCCAGCGCCACGCGCTGGCGCTGACCTCCGGACAATTGGGACGGGTAGTGGCGGGCCAGCCAGTCAAGCTGGACCAACTGCAACAGCGCATGCACTTTTTCATCAATCTCCGCCCGCGACAGACGCAGGTGACGCGGTCTCACCCGCAACCCGAACGCGATATTTTCAAAGACCGTTAGATGACGAAACAACGCATAGTGCTGGAAGACAAACCCCACCTGCCGGTCGCGCGCGGTCCGAGCTGTAGCATCCTCCCCATGAAAAAGAATCGATCCGTGATCCGGGAGTTCCAGTCCGGCAATGATCCGCAGGAGAGAGGTTTTCCCCGAGCCGGATGGGCCGAGCAGCGCGACCAGTTCACCCGTCGGGATCTTGAGACTGACGTCGTCCAGCGCGAGAAAATTGCCGAAGCGCTTCGTGATGCCGTCGATTTCGATGCTCACGGGAGAGGTCCCTCTCCGGTCGTGCGTGTGGCGCTCTCCCGCTGCTGGAGAGCTTTCCACTCGACCACACTCTTCAACACTAGGGTTAGCAGGGCCAGCAGGGCCAGCAGGGAGGCCACGGCGAACGCCGCGGCAAAGTCGTATTCATTATAGAGAATCTCCACGTGCAGCGGGAGGGTATTGGTCAGCCCCCGGATATGGCCTGAGACCACCGAGACGGCTCCGAACTCGCCCATCGCCCGTGCGTTACACAGGATCACGCCATACAACAGGCCCCATTTGATATTCGGAAGGGTCACGCGCCGGAAGGTTTGGAAACCGGACGCTCCGAGCACCATGGCGGCCTCTTCCTCTTCGGTTCCTTGTTCCTGCATGAGCGGGATGAGTTCTCGGGCGACAAACGGCACGGTCACAAATATCGTGGCCAGCACCAGGCCGGGCACGGCGAAGAGGAGTTTGATGTCATGCGCCGCCAGCCAGGGGCCGAGCCATCCCTGCAGGCCGAACAACAGGACGTAAATCAGTCCGGAAATGACCGGGGAGACGGCAAACGGCAGATCGATCAGGGTGATGAGAAGCTGTTTGCCGGTAAACTCGAACTTGGCGATCGCCCACGCCGCCGCGAGGCCGAACAGAAGATTCAATGGCACGGCGATGCCGACCGTCAGCAGCGTGAGCCGAATGGCCGAGAGGGCGTCGGGCTCCGTCAGCGCCGACACGTAGGCCGACAGCCCTTTGCGCAAGGCTTCGGTAAAGACGGCGGCCAGCGGCACAAAGAGAAGCAGCCCCACAAACAATAAGGCCGTTGCGATGAGCGCCCAGCGTACGGCGGCCGGTTCGTTGTGAACGCGGTCAGCCATCCAACAGCTCAGCAGTGTCGTCCAGCCCGTAACTCTTTCTGCTCCAGTATTGCAGCAGATTGATGAGCAAGAGCAGCACAAAGGACGCCACCAGCATGACGACGGCGATCGCCGTCGCCCCGGCGTAATCATATTGCTCCAGCTTGGTCATGATCAGCAGGGGAGTGATTTCAGATACCATCGGTCTGTTGCCGGCGATGAAGATGACGGAGCCGTACTCGCCCACGGCCCTGGCGAAGGCCAGTGAAAAGCCTGTCAGCAGCGCGGGCCAGAGTGTGGGCAGGATGACGCGGGTGACGGTTTGCCACCAGGTGGCGCCCAGGCTCGCGGCGGCCTCCTCCAACTCCGCCTCCACGTCCTCCAAAACGGGTTGGACGGTGCGCACCACGAACGGCAGACCGATAAACGTCAGCGCCACCACGACGCCGAACGGCGTGAAGGCCACTTTAATTCCAAGCGGCTCAAGATATTGGCCGATCCACCCGTGAGCCGAGTAAACCGCGGTCAGGGCGATGCCCGCCACCGCGGTCGGCAACGCGAACGGCAGATCGACCACCGCGTCCACCAGACGCCGGCCTGGAAAGCGGTAGCGCACCAAGACCCAGGCGACCAGCAGACCGAAGAGTGCATTGATCGATGCGCTGATCAATGACGCTCCGAAGGTCAGCCGGTACGATGCCAGGACGCGCGGAGCCGTGACAGTATTCCAGAATTGGCTCCACGTCAGCGTGGCGCTCTTCAAGAAGATACAGGACAGCGGGATCAGCACGATCAGGCTCAAGTAGAGCAGGGTGAACCCCATCGCCAGGCCGAAGCCGGGCAGGATGCTGCGTGGTCGCACGATCATGGTGGTTGATCCTTCATTTGGGCAGATAAATCTGATCGAAGACCCCGCCATCTTCAAAGTGCGTCTTCTGCGCTTTTTGCCATCCCCCGAACAGCTCGTCGATGGTGAAGAGATTCACCTTCGGAAAAGTCTTGGCGTATTTCGCCGCCACCGATTCCAGCCTGGGCCGGTAGTAATGCCTGGCCGCGATTTCCTGCCCTTCCGGGGAGTAGAGATAGTTCAGGTAGGCTTGGGCCACGTCGCGGGTCCGGTGTTTGTCGACGACTTTATCGACAATCGTCACCGGCGGTTCAGCCAGAATGCTGAGCGAGGGGACAACGATTTCGACCTTCTCAGGCCCCAGCTCCTTGACGGCCAGAAACGCCTCGTTCTCCCAGGCCAGCAACACATCGCCGATGCCGCGCTCGACAAACGTGGTGGTGGCGCCGCGGGCGCCGGAATCCAGGACCGGAACGTTCTTATACAGCCGGGCCACAAAGGCTTTCGCTTTTGTCTCGTCGTTCCCGTATTTTTTCAGCGCATAGCCCCAGGCCGCCAGATAGTTCCAGCGCGCGCCGCCGGAGGTTTTCGGGTTGGGCGTGATCACCGCAATGCCGGGTTTCACGAGGTCGTCCCAATCCTTGATGGCTTTGGGATTACCCTTGCGCACCAGAAAGACAATGGTCGAGGTGTAGGGCGCGCTGTTCTTCGGCAGACGCGATTGCCAGTTTGTGGGGAGCAACCCGGCCTTTTCGGAGATCGCGTCAATATCATAGGCGAGCGCGAGCGTCACCACGTCCGCCTCCAGGCCGTCGATCACGGCCCGGGCCTGTTTGCCCGACCCCCCATGAGATTGCCTGATGGAGACGGTGTCATGGGTCTTCGCCTGCCAGTATTTGGCAAAGGCGGTGTTGTAATCCTGATAGAGCTCCCGCGTCGGATCGTAGGAGACATTCAGTAGGGTAAGCTCATTGGCCGCTGCCGGGAAGGCGCACCCGGCGATGGCGACGAGGAACGTGAGAATACGGCAGAGTGATTTCAATGACATTGGTTTGCCTCCGGTCGGTGAGGACGCCCCGACTGGAGCGTCCTCACCGGTGTGTGTGCAAAGCATGACCGTCGATCGATTCGATTTTCCCTTAAAACTTCACCAGGATATCCGCCTGCAGGCGATTGACGTCCCCGCAACCGTTCGTGTTGGTGCCGCCGCAGACGGAGGCCGCAGTGGTGACGGGCGTAATTGACTTGGTCATGAAGTATTTGAGCTTGATCTGGGCATACTTGGTGAAGTTATAGGCCCCCCAGACAATGTGCCCCCGGCGCGCCGTCCCGCCGCTGCCGCCAAAATCCGAATCGGTTAGATCGGCCAGCGTGGCGTCGGTCTGCAGGAGCTTGTAAAAGTAGGCGACCTCCCACGTGTTGGCCTCCGCCGCCTTGCCCACGATCGCTCCGAGTTGGTAGCCCTCGTTGCCGGTTGCCTTTCCCGAGGCCATTCCGGTTGTGGTCGTATTGGCCAGGTTGCGGACATAATCGCCCATGAGTGCGATCGGGATGGGACCGGCCTGCACATTAACCAGTGCCGTGGTATCCAGCACCCGGTAATTGTTCAGGAGGGTGCCCGCCGGTGGATTGGGCCCTGCCGACCGCGTGTTGCCCTGCTGGACGTAGCCGCCCAATGGGTTGCTATCCCGTCCGCTGGCATTGATGGACTCATAGAAGGCCGCGGCCAGGGTGGTCTTGACCCGCGATGTCGGCTCCACGCTGATTCCGCCCTGCTCTCCCAGCATCCACGGATCGTGGTTGTTCGTCCCCAATTCGTTCAAGACGAACTGGCCGGCGTTGAAGAACAGATTGACATGTTCGGCCGGGCTGCCCTTGAAGCTTTCAGAGAACCCTTCGGGGTTGACATCCTCATCCCAGACCACGTCCCCGGAATAGACGACAAAGAAGGGATTGGGCAGCTTGCCCGCGGTCACCTTTAGCCATTTGGTTTGGGAACCCTGCCAGCTCAGATAAGCCCGGTCGATCCAGAGGGCTTTACCCGTAAAGAGAGCCGTCTCGGTCTGATTGGTGCCGGTCTGCTGACCGGTCCCGCTGGCAAGCCGGACACCCACGGCAACGTCCCCCAACTTCAGCTCGGTGGCCAAGCGCAGCCGGAAACGCAGCCGGTTCTGATTCACGCCGTTGTTGTACGCTCCATTCGCATTGTTATCGTCAAAGAATTGCGAATCGCGGATCCGCAGATCACCGGAGAAGGTGATCCGGTCAACCCACGAAGAGAACACGGTGTCTTGAACCGTCGCCGCATCCTCCTTGGTGATGACGCCTTTCTCGACCAACATCTGCTTTAACGGCTTACTTTCATCGGCGGATGCGAAGGTGAACGGCAGCAGAACGAGACCCAACACGACCGGCAATGCGATTGCCCACAATCTCATGACACACATTCCTTCTCAGCTGGGAACCTCCGGCTGTCCGGTCAGTGTGCCCGTATGCTCGTTGGAGTGCGATGCGCCATGGCCTCCAGTGGTCTGGTGGGCCCTGTAAACAATGTCCGTTCTCGGACTGGTGAGGCCACCCCGCCCCCGATGGGAACAGGGGCGGGGTGTGGAGGGACGGAGACCACGCGCTCCGCTTGGCAGATGCCTCAGCCTGCCAATTCCGATCCCTGGTGTCGGCACGAAGTGCGATCATGTGGGTCTCGGGTCGCTCCGCCGGTCAAACCGGATTTTTTCGGTGCGCTCGATCTTGACGACGGCGGAGTTGTGGATCGTGATTTCGATCGATCCGTATTCGATGGATTGGAGGGTGCGAAGAATGTGCTCCATGAGCCTGTCCAGCTCGGCTCGGTTCGAGCCGTCTGTGGCGCCAGTGACCCTATGTGGACGGTCTTGTGTCATGTTTTATATCCTATATGCTCTATAAGAATAGTAGACTAATAGAACAAAAAAACACTGAATCACTTGGCATGTGTGCGCCGTTGCTTCATTTTGGCCCGGTGGACATCCCGCAGGGCATCCATAAGACTCATCCCGTCCAGCACGGCGGCGATCGCGTCCCGAACTTCTTTCATGACGATCCGGACACCGCAGGTGGCCTCATCCTTACAGGTCTCACACCGGCTGTACGCCGTTTGGCTGACGCAGGGGACGGGGGCGAGCGGGCCGTCGATCAGCCGGATCACCTGGCCCAGGGTGATGGCGTTGGGGTTTTTACCCAGAAAATAGCCGCCGCCCTTGCCCTTTTTACTCTGAAGAATCCCGTGGTGTTTCAACTCGAGCAGAATCTGCTCCAGGAATTTCTTCGGCATGGACTCG
>DATIXD010000207.1:0-7873 GCA_035518875.1 Methylococcaceae bacterium
CCAGTCAATATTGTGACTTGTGTCATGCTCTGTAGCTAACTCCACTCGTAAGCTCAGCTTAGCTGTGAAGCATCACGTCCAAGCCCAATCCCGCAAGACGGTCGCCACCGGAGGGAAACCACCTGAATGAGCCACGCGCAACAAAAGCTCGATACAACAAAAAACTCGGTCGCGTGGTGGTCGAACTGGCAAACGGATGCACCTTCGCTTTCCCTCCTCATCTCGCCCAAGGACTGGAAACTGCAACGGATAAGCAACTGGCTCAAGTCGAAATTCTAGGGGCGGGCTATGGCCTTCATTGGGAAGCGCTCGATGTTGATTTGTCGGTTCCCGGCCTGCTCACTGGCCTGTTCGGAACCAAAGCCTACATGGCCCGACAGGCCGGTCGGGCGACGTCCACGGCCAAGGCCGCGCCAGCACGCCTAAACGGCGCAAAGGGTGGACGCCCTCCTAAGGCAGCTCGTGGATGATGGCGTGGTGCGTTAACCAAGCAGGCCGTGTAAAAACGCCGATTGACACTATCCCGCCGTTGTTGTTCTGGGGAAAGCGCCCCCCGGCTTCAACTTTGGCCGTCACCTGACGGCTTGCAACTGCTTCGTCAAGTCAGACAGGCCAATGGCGTCCGTCTCTGAGTTGAGTGGGTACCGCTCCGTGCCGCTATACACGACGAACCGTTTGGCCGGATTTAAGTCCGCACAGGCTTGATGAAAGCCGCGCTCCACCTTGGGGGCGGAACCGCGCTTTATTTCCACCGCCCATAGTACGTCACCTGGCAGGGTCAGCAGCAAATCAATCTCGGCCCCCGCCGACGTGCGGTAGAAGCTCGCATCCGTGCCTTCGGGCACGGCTGCGAGCAATGACTCGATGATAAAACCCTCCCAGCTCCCGCCAACCACAGGATGCCCCAGCACATCCTCGCGGGTAGATAGGCGGAGAAGGGCGTGGACAATGCCGCTATCGCGCACATAGAGCTTCGGCGACTTCACCAGCCGTTTGCCTTCATTGCTGTGCCAGGGCTGTAACCGGCGCACCAGCAGCAGATCGACCAGCAGATCAAGGTAGCGGGCGACCGTCTTATTATCGATGGCGAGCGCGCGAGCTAAATTCGCGGAATTGAGCAGCTCGCTTTGGTTATGGGCCAGCATTGTCCATAACCGCCGCAGCGTTTCCGCCGGAAGGCGCGGCCCGAATTGCGGAATATCCCGTTCCAGATACGTCCGTATAAAATCCTGCCGCCACCGGAAGCTGACCGCATCGCTGGATGCCAGGAAGCTGGAGGGAAATCCCCCACGTGCCCAAAGTGTTTCTAAATCGGAGGCAGGGGCTTCCAGCGCGTCAATCGGCCCAAGCTCTAAATAAGAAATGCGCCCCGCCAGGCTCTCGCCGGACTGGTGGAGCAGATCGACCGAGGCCGACCCCAGCAGAAGAAAGCGCCCCGTCTTTTTGCCTTTGCGCCGTCCTCGGTCGATAAGGCCGCGCAGGCTTTGGAATAGCTCCGGCACACGATGCACCTCATCCAGAATTACCAGCGCATCTTCATGGCTGGCGAGGTAGGCTTCAGGATCGGCGAGTTTGGCGCGGTCCGCATTGCTCTCTAGGTCAAGATAGATAGAGGGGCGTGTATCGCCAATTTCCAGTGCGAGCGTCGTCTTGCCGACCTGGCGCGGCCCAAGTAGGGCTACCGCAGGGGCATTATCTATGGCTTCGACCAGTTTTGGCTTGATATGGCGCTCAATCATCCTTGCAATTATGGCGTTAGGTGCCAATTTTGCAAGGTTAGAATGGCTTGATTTTCCGTGTGTAGTTAGCGCTACAGCTGCATTTTTGTTGTGGTTATGAACCCATGTGCAACAATGAGTCATCAGATCAAAGCAGCCCGCTTCCCGGCCTACAAGGATCTGGCCGGCTTCGACTTCCCCGCCAGCGAGGTGAATGAGGCCCTGGCCCGGCGACTGCACCGCGGCGACTTCATGGATGGTGCCGACAATGTCGTGCTGATCGGCGGGCCCGGAACCGGCAAGAGCCGCCGCTTTGAACGTGCAGGCGGTCAAGCATGATAATCCAGCGAGACGCGGGCAAAGCCCCGTTCGGCGAATTCATAATCCGTCTCGGGCAGTTCAGCCAAAGACGGGCGCTCGACCGCCTCGAACAGATGCCGCCGGCTGAGCCCAAGCTGGCGCATGACATGCGCGTTGACGTTTATGGCAATGCAATCATCGACGCTGGGGCGGAAACCGGGTTGGCCGAGAGCACGTTTCCAGCCGATTGCCCCTGGTCCTTCGAGCAGATGACGGCCGATGATTTCTGGCCGGAAGCCTGAGCAACACCTTAAAATCCAGCGATATCTCGCGGACTCTATTGCCGGCCTGAACGCCGGAGCTTGCGGGCCCACAAACCGGGCCATTGATCATTTCGGAGATTCCGCAACACGGATATCTGTTTTACTGAAATCGTCCCCTTTAAAGAGAAGGGCTGCTTTATGGGCTTTTGTGCTGGCATAGGCGAAGCAATCCCCCATATTCAGGGAAGCCGGATGCCTGCCTTTGCCGAAGTCTGCATAAGCCTGCGCGGCAAGTTCGTATTCACGCTCTCCAGTGGTGGCCAGTTCTATGCCGTGGGCGTCGATGAAGCTCTTGATCGTGGTACGGGCCGTGCTCACGGTGAAGCCGTAGCTCCGGCATAGCCCTGCCGTAGTTTCCCAGAGGGATATTGGCGAACAAAGGCGGACGCGGTGGGTGGCCAGAATATCCGCCAGCATGTCTGCATCGTCTTCACCGGCCATCATAGAAATCATGGCTGAGGCGTCGATGAAAATCACGGCTCACCCGACAGGTCATCGAAAAACCCCTTGTCGGCCTTCAGGCCGGTGGCCGGTGGAAAGGGGTGGGTCTCACGCCAGGCCCTTATGCGTTCGCGCAGCGGCTTTTCGTTTTGGCCGCGGGCAAGTTCAGCCGTAACGGCGAGCTTCACAGCGTCTTGTTTGGTCAAGCCCCTAGCTTTCGCCAATTGGGCTACAAGCTCGGCGGTAGCATCATCGCGGATATACAGCGGCATGATCCCTCCAAGATATTTGGATATTCTATTTTATATATTTGAATATCTTTTGCCGGTGCAAGCAAATCCCGCACTCAGAGCGGCGGCGGGGCCGCCTCAACGCGGTGGGTAGAGGCTAGGGCGATGAATCCGCGCATATAGTCGATGTCCGCATCGGACTCGCGCAGCCCTAAGAAAATCTGCTTGGCGACCCCCTCGCGGCCCAAACGCACGGGGCTGACGTTGAACTTCGCGCCATATTCCGCGACAAGCCAGCGTGGCAGGGCGGCCACGCCGCGGCCATGCGCGACCATCAGCAGCATGATGTCGGTGGTCTCAATAGGTTTGTGCCGCCTGGGGCTTATGCCGGCGGGCGAAAGAAATTGGGTGTAGATGTCGAGCCGGTCGGCGGGCACCGGATAGGTAATCAGGGTTTCGTCGGCGAGCTGGTGCGGCAACACGAAGTCGGCGTGGCGGAGCGGGTGCTCCGGTCCCACCACCAGAACCTGCTCATAATCGAAGACCGGCATGAAGCGCAGCCCCGGCTTGTAGAGCGGGTCGGGGGTCACCAGCATGTCGATCTCGTGGCCAAACAGCGCGCCAATGCCGCCGAATTGGAATTTCTGCCGCACGTCCACTTCCACCCTGGGCCAGCTATCCAGATAGGGCGCCACTATCTTCAGCAGCCATTGGTAGCAGGGGTGGCACTCCATGCCGATACGCAGCGTGCCCCGCTCGCCCTTGGCGAATTGCCGCAGGCGTTCCTCGGCATGGGAAAATTGCGGCAGCAGGCGGTTGGCGACCGCCAACAGAAACTCGCCGGGCTGAGTCGGCTGCAGGCTGCGCCCCTCGCGCCGCCAGATTTTTACGCCGATCTGGTCTTCAAGCTTGGCGATTGCATGAGAGAGCGCCGACTGGGTCAGGTTCAGCTTTGCCGCCGCCGCGGTCAGCGAGCCTTGGCGCTCAACCTCGCGGATGATGGCTAGATGGATACGTTCGAGGATCGCCATGCAATCGGCTCCATACATGAATGACATTCATTAATTTATGAATTTATACCATTTTTGTTCATGGACTCAAATCCGTATGGTTCGCCTCGTTAGCTTCTCATTTTCAGGTGAACGCCATGGTCACGACCCATAATCTCGGTTTCCCGCGCATCGGCGCTAGGCGCGAGCTGAAATTTGCGCTTGAATCCTATTGGAAAGGACAGTCTTCGCGTGAAGACTTGCAGCACGCCGGTGCGGAGCTGCGGGCGCGGCATTGGCGCGATCAGGCGGCGCTGGATCTGGTGCCGGTTGGCGATTTCTCGTTTTACGACCAGATTCTGGACATGAGCTTCACCCTTGGCAACCTGCCCGGGCGCGTACGCGGCTTCCATGGTGACGCGCTGGATAATTACTTTCGCGTGGCACGCGGCCGCTCGGCGGCTGGGGCTGAAGCCCACGACGCCTGCTGTGGCGGCGTTGCGGCGGGTGAAATGACCAAATGGTTCGACACCAACTACCATTATATCGTGCCGGAATTCGACGCGGGCACCGAGTTCAAGCTCGATGCCTCGCGCCTGCGGGCCCAGCTGGCCGAGGCAACGGCCCAGGGGGTCAAGGCGAAGCCCGTGATCATCGGCCCAGTCACCTATCTGGCGCTCGGCAAGGCCAAGGATGGCTCGGACAAGCTGGCCCTGCTGCCCCGCCTGCTGCCGGTTTATGCGGAGCTGTTGGTGGCGCTAGCTGCCGAAGGCGCCGATTGGGTGCAGATCGACGAGCCTGTCCTGGTCACCGAACTCGATGTGGCATGGCAGGAGGCGTTCGCCCGCACCTATCAGAGCCTCAACACCGGCACGGTGAAGTTGCTGCTGGCAACCTATTTTGGCCAGCTCCAGGAGAACCTGCCCCTGGTCGCCGCGCTCTCCGTTCAGGGCGTGCATCTCGATGCGATCAATGCCCGCCATGAGGTGGAAGCGCTGATCCAGGCCAGCCCGGCTGAGCGCATCATCTCGCTAGGCGTGGTCAATGGCCGCAACATCTGGAAAACCAACCTCGAGGCCACGCTGGATTGGCTGGAGCCATTGGCCGAGAAGCTGGGTGAGCGGCTATGGATTGCACCCTCCTGCTCGCTGCTGCATGTGCCGGTTGATCTGGAAAGTGAGCACAAGCTGGATGCGGAGATACGCTCCTGGCTGGCCTTTGCCGCGCAGAAGCTTGGCGAGGTCAGCGTGCTGGCCACGGCCCTTGCCCAGGGCCGCGCCGCTGTGGCGCCTGAGCTTGCCGCCAACCGCGCCGCCGTTGCGTCCCGCCGTGCTTCAACGCGGGTGAACAACCCGGCGGTTAAGGCGGCGATGGCTGCCATCACCCCCGAACTCGGGCGCCGCCAGAGCCCGTTCACGGTGCGCGCGGCCAAGCAAGCAGCACTTCTGCACCTACCGCTCTATCCCACCACCACGATCGGCTCATTCCCGCAGACCAAGGAAATCCGCCTGGCGCGCAGCGCGTTCAAGGCCGGCACCATCGACGAAGCCGCCTACCGCCAGGCCATGCGGTGCGAAATCGAGCGCAGCGTGCGCGAGCAGGAGAAGCTGGGACTCGACGTGCTGGTGCATGGCGAGGCCGAGCGCAACGACATGGTGGAGTATTTCGGCGAGCAGCTTGACGGCTATGTGTTCAGTCAGGCCGGCTGGGTGCAGTCCTATGGCTCGCGCTGCGTGAAGCCGCCGATTCTGTTCGGCGATATCAGCCGCCCCATGGCGATGACGGTGGAGTGGATCGCCTACGCCGCCTCGCTCACCAACAAGCCGATGAAGGGCATGCTCACCGGCCCGGTGACCATTCTTAACTGGTCGTTCGTGCGTGACGATCAGCCGCGTTCGGTCTCCTGCTATCAGCTGGCGCTGGCGATCCGCGAGGAAGTGCTCGATCTCGAAAAGGCCGGCGTGCGTATCATCCAGATCGACGAAGCGGCGCTCCGCGAAGGGCTGCCGCTGCGCAAATCCCAGTGGCAGGGCTATCTGGACTGGGCGGTGGAATCGTTCCGCATCACCGCCAACGGCGTCAAGGACGAAACCCAGATCCACACCCATATGTGCTATTCTGAGTTCAACGACATCATCGCCGCCATCGCCGAGATGGACGCGGATGTGATCACCATCGAGACCTCGCGTTCCAACATGGAACTGCTCGATGTGTTCGACAACTTCAACTATCCGAACCAGATTGGTCCGGGCGTTTACGACATCCACTCGCCGAACATCCCGAGCGAGGAGCATATCCTGACGCTGATGAAGAAGGCGGCGGAGCGTATCCCGGCTGAGCGCCTATGGGTGAACCCGGATTGCGGCCTGAAAACCCGTCAGTGGAACGAAGTGATCCCGGCGCTAATCAATCTCGTCAGTGCGGCCCGGATTCTGCGCGCGATAACGGCTTGATCCGGCCTGTGCCGGGGAGCGGAAAACTTGCTCCTCGGCCAATTTTAGGGCGTCGGCCAGTTGTAGCCGACCTGAAGGTGGTTGTGGCATGAAAGCTCTTTCCTTACCTCAACTAGATGAGGCGTACCGCGCGCTCGATGTGCCGCTCTTTGCGGATGTCGCGGGCGATGTCGCGGTCTCCTTCGAATTCTTTCCGCCGAAAACGGAGAAAATGGACCTTGCCCTATGGGACACGGTGCAGACCTTGGCACCGCTTGGCCCTCGCTTTGTATCCGTAACTTACGGTGCGGGTGGGTCCACGCGCGAGCGCACACATGCGACGGTTGCCCGCATCGCCCGCGAAACCGAAATTCCGGCAGCGGCGCATCTCACCTGCATCAATGCCGATAGATCAGAGATACTCGATATCGCGCGTGCTTACTGGGATGCGGGAGTCCGCCACATTGTGGCGCTGCGTGGAGATGCGCTGCAAGCCGGCCAGAGATACTCACCGCATCCGAACGGCTTCGCGAACGCGGCCGAGTTGACCGCGGGGCTCAAGTCCGTCGCGCCATTTGAAATCTCGGTCGCCGCCTATCCCGAGTGCCATCCGGATTCTGCGAATATCGAAGCGGATCTGGAAAATCTGAAAGCGAAGATCGATGCCGGCGCCAACCGGGCAATCTCGCAGTTCTTCTTCTCGCCGGAAACCTTTTTCCGGTTCCGCGATCGAGTTTCTGCTGCGGGAATCGACGCCGAAATCGTACCCGGCATTCTGCCAGTCTCGAACGTTGCCCAGACACGAAAATTCGCGGCCATGTGCGGCGCGGAAATTCCACTGTGGATGGACCGGCTGTTCGAAGGTCTCGACGACCATCCGGAGACGCGCCAACTCGTCGCCGCCACAGTGGCCGCGGAGATGTGCAGAAAGCTTTATGCCGGCGGTACCCGTCAATTCCATTTCTATACGCTCAATCGCGCTGAGCTAAGTTATGCAATATGCCATCTGCTCGGCAAAAGACCCGGGACGGGGCAAGCAAAAAACGCCGATTGAGGGTGGCGGCCTCCGTGGGAAGGACTCTCATACGAACGATCGCATTGCGCCACGTTGAAGCGCAGGAACCGTCCGGCCGTCCGCGCCGGGCTGAACACATTGCCCGGCGCCAGCACGATATTCTCCGCTATGGCCCGCCGGGCGATATCCGCCGCATCCAGACTATTGGGCAATTCACACCATAGGAACAGCCCCGCACGCGGCTCCAACCAGGGCGTCAACCCCACATCGCGCAGCCGGGCTCCCGCTCGGCTCATGGCGGCGGCCAGCCGGTGGCGCAGGCTCTCCACATGCTTGCGGTAGGTGCCGTCCTGCAGCACCGCCAGCAGCAGTTCCGCCGAGAGCCGCCAGCCGGCGAAAGAGGTGGCGATCTTCAAATCCGTCAG
>DATIXD010000208.1:0-15367 GCA_035518875.1 Methylococcaceae bacterium
TTAAAGAATCCGACGACTCAGCTTCAGTTCATCGTCGTTGAGCTTGAGCATTTTACAGCACTATCAAACCCTGTCAAGACCATTTTATCTCGCCGCCACTCCCTCGCAACGCCAAACCCACCTCACCCAAACCACCCGCCAATCTCACCAGCAGAGGCTCTCCGTGAAGAGCACACAATTCTGCACAACTAAACAAAATCTGTCAATGCCGGCTTGGGTTTGTGTCCAAATATACGCTAAAAACCTCGGCAGCAACCGAATTACGGACCATGGGTTACTACTAACCGAAGCGGGGGATGCGTTTTCCCAAGCCCATCGCATGTTGCGCGAGAAAATGCTTACCGTATCCCCAGCCATCAAGAGCCAGAAGACCCATATTGCGCACAATGACCAATGGCCAGAAGTCGTTGGAGAAGAATCTCACCATGCTATCAGTGAAATGAATCACGTGGGATAGATCATCCTGACGCGCACGCACATAGCCCTCTAGGAAGGTTTTTTCTCCAATATCTTCATTAAACGCAAGCCTTGCGAGTAGCATTTCAGCCAGCAAGGCTACGTCCCTCAAACCGAGATTAAAACCCTGGCCCGCCACCGGATGCAATTGATGCACCGCGTTGCCAATCAACACCACGCGCGCTTCGGACATCCTTTGCGCCCGAATGAGTTTCAAGGGAAAACCTTGACGATCGCTCGCCAGGAAAATCCGACCCAGCCAGTAACCGAAAGTCGACTGCAAGCGTTCCCTGAATTCGGCCTCGGAAACTGCCAGCAATTCTTCAGCATCGGCAGCCCTCTGCGTCCACACCACCGAAGATTTTTTCTTATCTACAGGAAGAAACGCTAACGGTCCCGATGCGGTAAATCGTTCATAGGCAACATATCCGTTGCTCCGCTCGGTCGTTACCTCGGTCACGATGGCGGTTTGTTGATAATCCCGAACGGACTGACCGATCTCCAGCAATTTTCGCACCGTCGAATTGCCGCCATCGGCTCCAACCAAAAGCCGCGCCGTCAAATTGAGATTCTCATCACCTTCCTTCAGACTGACATGAACCGCATCGCTCCCAGCCTTGACGCCGATGAGACGAGCAGGACAATGAACCGTAGCGCAATCGCGCCGAAGAGCACTGACAATTTCATCCTCCAGAACCCGCGCGGTGAGCACATATCCTAGCGCGGGCACACCTTCCCGCTGCGCACTCAAACGAACCTTACCGAAATGCCCGCGGTCCGATACATGAATCTCTTTGATCGGCACGGCCTTGGTCTCGGCCGCCCGCCACACGCCCAATTGATCCAATATCTGCGCCGAGCCCCAGGCCAGCGCGAGAGCCCGGTCGCCGGCGACCGAGGCCCGCCTTTGCGCCTCCGGGACCGATTCGATCACGCCGATACGCAGTGGTGAACCCCGCAGCGCAAGAGCGAGGCTACCGCCCACCAGTCCACCGCCGACAATGAGGAGATCGTAATCGTAATTCACCGCTAGACCTTCATGAACGCTTCGATCTCGGCGACGGTTTTCGGTGCTCCAACAGTCAGAATCTCGCAGCCGTCCTTGGTGACCAGCACGTCATCTTCAATCCTGACACCAATGCCACGCCATTTTGGGTCGACGTCCTGATAGCCACTGGAAATATACAGACCCGGCTCGACGGTCAACACCATCCCCGGCGTCAGATTGCGCCATTCGCCGTCGACCTTATAGTCGCCGACGTCATGTACGTCCATACCCAACCAGTGACCAGTGCGGTGCATGTAGAATTTCTTATAGGCTTCATCCTTGATCAACTTCGACACGCGCCCTTCCAACAAGCCCAACTTCACCAACCCTTTGGTTAGGACATGAACCGCGGCATCATGGGGCTCGTTCCAACGCTTACCGGGACGGATCTGTTCGATCGCCGCGAACTGCGCTTCCAGAACTAGCTCGTAAATCTGGCGCTGCGACTCGTTGAATCGGCCATTCACCGGAAAGGTACGAGTAATGTCGGCCGCATAGTTCTGGCACTCTGCACCGGCGTCGATCAGCAGCAAATCTCCATCCTGAAGCGGGTCGCCATTGTCCGTGTAATGCAACACGCACGCATTGTCGCCCCCCGCCACGATACAAGAATAGGCTGGCCAGCGCAGGCCATGCCGCATGAACTCGTGGAGCAACTCGGCTTCGATTTCGTATTCGTACACGCCCGGCCGGCACGCTCTCATAGCCCGCTGATGAGCCAGGACAGACACCTCGGCAGCCTTGCGCATGACGCGAAGTTCGGCCGGACTCTTGAATAAGCGCAGCTCGTGGAGCAAGCGATCCAGCGAGATGAATTCGGTGGGTGGAATGGCGCCGGCGCGCGCTTTCCCACGAACCTCGTTCACTGCAGCCATAACCACGTGATCCAGGTCTCCATCGACGCCAATGGCATAGTAAACGGAGTCGCGACCATCCAAAAGGTCGGGCAAGACTTCGTGCAACTCGTCAATGGGAAAAGCCTCATCCGCTCCGAATTGCTCGCGCGCACCTTCGAGACCAGCGTGCCGTCCAGTCCAAACGGCCTTATTCTCGTCATATTCCCGACAAAACAGGATGAACTCGCCCTGCTTCCTGCCGGGTGCGAAAATCGCGATCGATTCAGGCTCATTAAAACCGGTCAAGTAGTAAAAGTCGCTGTTTTGGCGATAGGGATACTCGACATCCTTGTTGCGGACGCTTGCCGGAGCACTCGCCGCAAGCGCGATCCCGTGCTTTTTCATCCGCCGCATGAGTTGCTTGCGGCGCTGTTTGAATTCGCTGCGAGTGGGCATGATGGCGATGGGTCTTAATGAAGGCGGAGCGCCTGTTGCTGCTGTTCGAGCTCACCCCGAATCAGCTGCACGCCCACGCGGACGAATTCGCTGGTTGCCCTGCAGGCTTCCGCATCTGCCTCGCCGGCGGCATTGGTATCCAGTTGGAAGATATAGCGCAGATCCCGCCGAACCTCTCCGCAATCGTCCGGGCATTCGCCGCCGTCCGCCTCATAACCCAAGCCGGATAGGAACCCGTGGCACCATTCGCTTAAGCCCTGGGCGTGCTCGCTCAACGAGGCATCATCAGGCAGAAACAGCTCACAGGAGAAATCGAGCTCGGTCAAGAGGCGCCGTGTGTCTTCATACAGCTCAAGCAACAGGACATGCTCTCCCTCGTACGGGGCGTCTTGGTGCTCACCGAAAAACGCGGCTAGCCACTGCTCGGGATAGAGCCCGCCATCCACACACGGCATGCCTACGAACATGCCGCGTACGCCTCGGCGGCACTGACTGCCGCGTTGTAGGTAAGCACGACATCCTCGACGCACTGGTAAGAAAAATTCAACATGATCGCGCATTGTAGACCCATGCTTATTTAATTATGCTAACATTTCGGCGCCGCTGTCCAAAAGACAGCGCAAAAATTGACGCAGAAGTTGGGCCCCGGATAATGAGCATGGAAAACATCGACATTAACGCGGAATTGAAGCGATTGGAGGAAAAAATCGATTCGCTGACGTCCCTTTGCGAGCGACTACGTGGGGAGAATCAATCACTGAAAACCCGCTACGAGACATGGGCGAATGAACGCGCCCAATTGGTGGAAAAAACCGCCATTGCCAAGAATCGGGTTGAGTCTATGATATCTCGTTTAAAATCGTTGGGACATGAAACATGACAGAGTCAAATCCACCAATCAAGGTCCATATCCTCGGCAAAGAATATCAGATCGTTTGCTCGGAAGACGAGGAACACGACCTACTGATCGCCGCGCGCCATCTCGACGATAAAATGCGTAAAATCCGCGACGCCGGCCGCGTCATCGGCACAGAGCGAATCGCGGTGATGGCGGCGCTGAATATCGCCCATGAGCTGATTCAAACGCAAAACCAGAATAAGCTGCTTTCCAGTGGGCTGGGCGGTCGCCTTTCGGCCCTGCATGAAAAAATCGACGCGGCGCTGAGCGCAGAATAAAGGGCCTTCCGCGTATTGCGCGGAGCGTGTAAGTTTGTAAAATAGTAATAGTATTCCCTGCGGCGTGCGAAGTGCTCTGGGTTATTTCTTGAGCCTAATTCTTAACCCTGGGAGCAACCGAGCCGTTGATGTGCGCAAGTCCGCTTTCGGCGGAAAGCCTGATTCTCGGCCATCGTTCCCACCTGAACCATCGGTTCAAGGGCGAAAGTGCGCTGCGGCGCAGGCGGGGAATACTCCCTTTTCCGGCCATCGTTCGCTATGGCTTTTCCTTCCGAAATCCACGCGCGGGCGCGTTCGTCCAGACGAAAGTCCTCGGCCGAAGTCTTCTGTCAGGACTTGGCTCAAATGCCTTCCATCTCTTCAATGACACGCTAAGACGCCCATGAATTACTGGCTGATGAAATCCGAGCCCGGGGAATTCAGCATTGACGATCTCGAGCGCTGCCCAGATCAGACTGAGCACTGGGACGGCGTGCGCAACTACCAGGCGCGCAACATGATGCGGGATCAGATGAGGACGGGCGACCTGGCTTTTTTTTACCATTCTAACTGCGATCAGCCGGGCATAGTCGGTATTGCCCGCATCAACAGGGACGCTTACCCGGACCACACCGCCTTTGATCCCGAGAATCATCACTACGATCGGGCAAGCGATCCAGCCAACCCTCGCTGGTACATGGTGGACGTTCAATTCATGCGCAAACTCAAGCGCACCATCACCTTAACGGAGCTGAAGGAACTCTCCGACCTGGAGGGTCTTGCCCTGATTCGTCGTGGCAATCGGCTTTCGGTAATGCCCGTCAGCGAGGCGCAATGGAACTTCATCCTTTCGCTGGAATAACGCAGGGACGGCCGCCTTGTGTTGCAATTCTGATTCTGGTGAAGCTGGTCACAAGGAAAATTCTCCATCTCTTTTCGACTACGCGACTACACTTCGATTAACTTGTAAGATCGGAATAGACGCGAATCAATTTATTCGGGAGTGTTTCAATGCCTCTGACTGACGCTCAAAAGGACTCCGTGTTGGAGTTCGTGCGCAAGCACGGAGCCAAGGCGACCCAATTGCTGCAAGTCCTGCGCGAGGTGCAAGACGAATTCCACCATGTGCCGAGCGACGCCATGGAACTGGTTGCCCTTGGCTTAGGCGTGCCACTCACCCAGGTTCAGAGCGTGACGGAATTTTACAGTTTCCTTTCCACCGAGCCGCGCGGCCAGTTCCATATCCTCATCAGCGATTCAATCAGCGATCACATGTCGGGCAGCCGTGAGTTGATGGCGCATCTTTGCGGAAAGTTGAACGTCGCGCCCGGTGAAACACGGGCGGACGGACGAGTGAGCGTGGACTACACCTCCTGCACCGGCTTGTGCGATCAGGGCCCGGCAGGTCTCGTGAATGGTCATGCCCTGTCTCGCCTCGACCGGGCAAGAATCGATCGGATCGCCGAACTGGTCGATGGAAACACCTCTCTGACCGATTGGCCACGTGAAATTTTCACCGTCCGCGACAACATCCGCAAGAAAGGTCTGCTGCTAGATCAACCCCTCGCGCCCGGCGCCGCCCTGAAATGGTCGATGATGCGGGGTTTCGATTCGACCTTCGCCGAAATCGACAAATCGGGACTGCGCGGGCGCGGCGGGGCGGGCTTCCAGACAGCATGGAAATGGAAGTTCTGCTTCGAAGGCCCTGAAGAATTAGCCGTCTGCCCGGTAGACAAAAATCAAGAAGCCGAGCGCTATGTCGTCTGCAATGCAGACGAAGGCGAGCCTGGCACGTTCAAGGATCGCGTGTTACTCCAAAGCTATGCCCATCAGGTATTCGAGGGCATGACCATTTGCGCCGCAATCGTCGGCGCGCATCAGGGTTTCCTCTATCTGCGCGGTGAGTATCTCTATCTGCGCCCACATTTGGAAGCCATACTCGCCGAGCGCCGTCGTCAGGGACTCCTAGGCGAAAAGATACTGAGCCGAGCGGGTTTCGACTTCGACATCGAAATCCATCTGGGCGCAGGCGCCTACATTTGCGGCGAGGAGTCGGCCCTGATCGAATCACTGGAAGGCAAGCGGGGCGTTCCCCGCAACCGACCACCGTATCCCGTTACCCACGGCTACCTGGGCAGGCCCACTGTGGTCAACAACGTGGAAACCTTCGCCGCCGCAGCTTACATCGCGCTCAAGGGCGGGGAATGGTTTGCGGCGCACGGCACGGAAAAGTCGAAAGGCAGCAAGATTCTGAGCATCTGCGGCGATTGCGAACGCCCCGGTATCTACGAATATCCTTTCGGCGTGACCGTCGCCGAGATTCTCCGAGACTGCGGCGCGCGCGACACAATGGGTGTACAGGTCGGCGGGCCCTCCGGTACCTTCATCGCCGAACGGGAGTTCGGCCGTAGACTGGCCTTCGAAGATCTAGCCACCGGCGGCTCCTTCATGATCTTCGACAGAACCCGCGATGTGCTCGAAATCGCGCGCAATTTCACCCATTTCTTCGCCCATGAAAGCTGCGGTTTCTGCACGCCCTGCCGGGTCGGCACCTCGCTGCTGAAAAACGAGCTCGACAAGATTTGCTTAGGGCACGGCACCGCGGGCGATCTGTTAGAACTGACCAACCTCAGCCGACTCGTCAAGAGCACCAGCCACTGCGGTCTCGGCCAGACTGCCGCCAACCCGGTACTGAGTACGCTGGAGCGTTATCCGGAACTTTACCAGGCTCGCCTCAACGCCCTCAGTTTCGAACCCGGCTTCGATCTCGACGGCGAACTGGCAATCGCCCGGAAACTCACTGGTCGCGACGACGCCAACGCACACTTAGAACAGGAGGGCGCATGAAGGACAACACCATCACCATCGACGGCAAACCGGTTCCCTTCCAGGACGGTGACACCGTCATGGATGCGGCGACCCGCGCCGGCGTTTACATTCCGCATTTGTGCCACAACCCGGAGTTCACCCCCCACGGTAGCTGCAAGCTGTGCACGGTGAAGGTAAACGGACGCAACTGCTCGGCCTGCACCTTCCCGGCCGCCGACGGTCAGCAGGTACTGAACGACACCAAAGAGCTGAACGATGCGCGCCGCACCATCACCCAAATGCTGTTCGTAGAGGGCAACCATTTCTGCCCGTCCTGCGAAAAAAGCGGCAACTGTCAGTTACAGGCGGTGGGCTATTACCTCAACATGCTGGATACCCATTTCCCGCATTTCTTCCCAAATCGGCGGGTGGACTCCTCTCACCCGGACATCTTCCTCGACCGTGACCGCTGCATCCTCTGCGAACTGTGCGTCCGCGCGAGCCGGGACGTGGATGGCAAGAACGTATTTGCCATTTCGGGACGCGGTATCCGTACCCATTTGATCGTCAACTCTTCCACCGGCAAGCTAAAAGACACGGCTATGGCGGCCACCGACAAGGCCGCCCAAGTCTGTCCGGTCGGTGCAATCATCGTCAAGCGACAGGGTTTCGAAGTGCCTATCGGAGAGCGGCTCTATGACCACCATCCAATCAAGGATGTAAGCTTGCAGCACGAGATGGAAGTTGCAGGAGGGGACCATGGCTGAAAAACTGACCGTCGCGACGACTTCGCTGGCCGGCTGCTTCGGCTGTCACATGTCCTTTCTCGACATCGACGAGCGCATCCTACAGCTGGCGGAGCTCGCCGCGTTTGACCGGTCGCCGCTGACCGACATCAAGAATTGCAGCGATAAAGTTGACATCGGGCTGATCGAGGGCGGGCTCTGCAATGCAGAGAATATCCATACCCTGCGTGAGTTCCGCAAACACTGCAAGATTCTGGTCGCCGTCGGCGCCTGCGCCATCAATGGCGGCATTCCGGCCATGCGTAACCATATTCCGCTCGCAGAGTGCCTGGAGGAAGCTTACCTTTATGGCATGGGCGTCGAGAATCCGCATATCCCCAACGACCCCGAGTTGCCCCTGCTGCTCAACAAAGTCCATCCCATCCATGAGGTCGTCAAGGTGGATTATTTCCTCCCCGGCTGTCCGCCCTCAGCGGACACGATCTGGAAATTTCTGACCGATCTGGCGTCGGGCAGGGAACCGTCCCTGCCATACGATCTGGTGCATTACGATTGATGCCGGAACCTCGACGTAGGCCGTGGTAACCGGATTTTCCGCTACACCACACCGGATCGCCGAGCTTTCAACGAGACGCCGGCGGCGCTAGGATGTCTTGTCTTCTGGCGAGCGGGAGACCGTCCATGGCACTGGCGCTACGCGATCACGACCATCATACCTACGCCGACTACCTCACTTGGCCGGAGGATGTCCGTTATGAGTTGATCGACGGCGCAGCCTACCTTAAGGCGCCGGCCCCCAGCCTCGATCATCAGGATGTCGCCGGCGAGATTACTTCCAGATCAGAAGCGCCCTTGCAGCCATGCCTTGTTGCGCCTTCATCGCCCCAGTGGGTATCCGCCTGCCCAAGGCCCAGGAAATGGATGAGCAGATTGACACCGTGGTGCAACCGGATATCCTTGTGGTCTGCGACGACTCCAAGCTGGATCGCCGCGGGGTTGTCGGCGTGGCGGACGTGCTTTCCCCTGCCACCGTAGGCCACGATCATGCCCTCAAACGGCGCGCTTACGAACGCGCCGGCGTGCGGGAATTGGCGGGCGAGGCACCCATCGATATACGCCCGGGCGTCATCATCGCGTGGGAAGAACTCGTGCGCCGGCAGCCCAAGCCTGGGTTTTGATTCGAAAACCAACCCTGTTCGCCGGTTGCCGGAGAGGCGGCGACCGATCCGACTCACCGCAAATACTCTCGAATTCCCGGCATCTTTACGGCGACATCAACCATCGTGTCGAACGATCTGATTACCGTTGACCGCGTCAGCAAGAAGTTCTTCCGCTCGCTGCAAAGTTCCGTGCTCTATGGCCTTCAGGACATCTTCCGTAAGGCGTTGCGGCTGAAGCCTCGAGAGCAACTGAGCAAACACGAATTTTGGGCGTTGCGGGACATTTCCTTCAGCGTGCGACGCGGCGAATGTCTGGGTGTGATCGGTCCGAATGGCGCGGGCAAGAGCACGCTGCTAAAACTCATCAACCGAGACTACCGGGCCGATCGCGGCGGCATCGTCACCATGGGCCCCATCAAATCGCTGATCCAGATCGGAACCGGTCTGCAACCTCTGCTCAGCGGGCGGGAGAACATTTACATCCAGTGCGCTCAACTCGGGCTGAACAAGCGCGACACTGACGCTAAGCTGGAAGCGATCGTTGCCTTCGCGGAACTGGAAGAATTCATTGACGCGCCGGTGAAGACCTATTCAAACGGCATGTACGCGCGCTTGGAATTTGCCATCGCCACCTGCGTACCGGTGGATATTCTTCTGATCGACGAGGTGCTAGCGGTAGGCGACATTGCTTTCCAGCTGCGCAGTCTGGAACGGCTCAACCAGCTCAAGCAAGACGGAGCGGCGATCGTTTTCGTCTCGCACTCGGAAATGAACGTCCGCCAGATCGCTGACCGCTGCCTGTTGCTGTTCAACGGCCGCCAGATCGCCTTGGGCGACTCTGATGCTCTGTTTTGCAAATATTACGAATCCATCGGTTATCTCAACAGACACCTCAAACCGCTGGGTGCGCTCATGGACCCGCCCGCCGACTTCACCGGTGAGGTAGCGATCAAGTCTTTGCAGTTGGCCGGGCGGGCGGGCAATGAATCGACCACCCGGACCGGGGAAGCCCTGGAGCTGATCTTGGAGTATGAGGTGAAGGCCGATATTGACTCCGCTGCGTTGGTGGTGCAATTCCGGAACACGGCGGGCGTGCTGGTAGGCGCCATCGACTCTCGCCTGGTGAAAACCCAGTTCCGGTTACGGCGCGGCTGCGGGCAAATCCGGCTGAGCACGCCCTTTTTAGGGCTGACGCCGGGCATTTATCGCGTCGCTGCAGGATTCATGAGAGACCATCGGCAACTGGCTTTTACCGGGCGTTTGCTCGATATGCATGTCGTTCAAAAAGAAGATTTTTCCGCCTATGGGGGCCTGATCATGCT
Organism: Methylococcaceae bacterium; assembly: GCA_035518875.1. Classification (GTDB taxonomy): domain Bacteria; phylum Pseudomonadota; class Gammaproteobacteria; order Methylococcales; family Methylococcaceae; genus DATIXD01. Next base: position 9,988 of record DATIXD010000208.1, read on the forward strand.
GGATGCCCGTTTCGAGCAGACAGGCTGATTGCGACGCTTGCCAGTATCTGGCCAGGGAGTCAACATATTGCAGACATGGCCTATTGGAAGTGGGCCGGATTGAACCGCAGCGTTTCCGGCAGATCCGCTGTTCAGACAGAGACAGGCTTCCATCCACTAGTCCGCGCCGCTAAAGGCTAAACTAGGGTTTGGATTCACCGGAGATCGCCACCCATGAAAACCAGCCCTTCTCAAGATCTATGCTGTCCGCCCATCGATGCGGAGGTCTACCAAAGACTCGCGGCGCGAGTTGGGCGCTGTCACCTGGATCAGCGCCTGGGGATCGAGCAGGATTTCGAGGCGCGGATATTCGGGCAAGGGCGCACTTTCTTCCACATCGAGAATTGGTATTCCATCCACACCCTGATCCGCCTCGTGCTCAGGCTTTGTCTGCTGCATGCACGCGGCCAGCGCAACGCGCGACACATCGAAATCCGGCACAACGACTTCGTTCTCGAAAGACTCCCCAAGGCTTTCGACGGCTTTACCCTGCTCCAGGTCAGCGACCTGCACCTCGACAGCGCGGAAGACATGCCCGGCGCGCTGATCGGGGCCTTGGACCGGGCGGGAGATTATGACGCCTGTGTGCTGACCGGCGATTTCCGGGTGAAGACCTTCGGCCCCTATAAGCCGGCGCTGGACGCGCTACGCAAGGTACGCAGCCACCTGCGGGGGCCGGTCTACGGCATCCTCGGCAATCACGACACCCTCCGCATGGCACCAGAACTGGAGGACATGGAAATCCGGATGCTGCTTAACGAAGCGGTTGCGATCGAGCGGAACGGCGCAGCGATTTACCTGGCAGGCATCGACGACCCCCACTACTACCGAGCCGACAATATGGAAAAGGCGACCGACCCGGTTCCCGAGGACGCCCTGTCCATCCTGCTCTCGCATTCGCCGGAGATGTATCGGCACGCCGCATACGCCCGGTTCGACGTGATGTTGAGCGGGCATACCCACGGCGGCCAGATTTGCCTCCCGGGCGGCTTCCCCATCATGCTCAACGCCCGCGCGCCGCGGGCCGTCTGCAAGGGGCCATGGCGTTACAACCGGCTTCAGGGCTACACCTCGGTTGGATCCGGGGTCTGTATGGTCGACGTGCGCCTGAACTGTCCGCCGGAAATCACGCTACACCGCTTGCGTTGCGCTTGATTACCCCGTCATCAGAATCACAAGGCTTTCAATAAGGCTGCTTGCGAATATCCAGGAAGTACAGAATTCGGGACAGGATCAGCTCCAACACCAGAAAGGCGGTGACCAACAACAGAATTTCCCACGCCGTAAGCCCCCATTCGCCCCGCAGCAAATAGAGGGGAAGCACGGACTCGGGAATTTGATCTAGCCCCAGCGCCATACCACTGGGACGGATGCCGAGGCGGCGTTTGACGAAGCTGGAGCAAAGATCGCCCAGCATGGTGGCGCCTGCGAACATCATGCCCAGCACCAGCGAAAATCCCACGCTTTCGGCCGCGAGAGCGGTGATGGTTAACGCCCCGATCATGCCGCGCCAGGTTTTCGAAGGCCCGAACAGCGGCTGTCCGTCGAGAAAAATCCGTCCGCCATCAAGCGGCCAGGCATAACGGTTTCCCAACAGTTTATCCAGAATGATCGGCGCGCCATTGGCAACGAAAAGGAGAAAAAGAATTTTTCCGGCGAGCATGTTTAACAACCCTGTTAGGAACACGGCTTCATTAAGATGGCGCTGTCATTCTGAAGCTATCAGGCGCTGGATGCAATTTGCGTTGACGCTGCCGGTGGTCTTTAATCGCAAGCCAATGCGGAAACAAAATACCCGCGATGGAAGAAGTGCAGACGACAACCTCCGGCGGAAAATGGGAACACTTCTTGCCCGTCGCCGACATGGGAATTCGCGGCTTTGGCGACACACGCGCGGAAGCCTTCGCTCACGCCGCCCTGGCGCTGACGGCGATCATCTGTAAACCGGGAGCCGTGAGGCCGGAACAACCGGCCGCCATCCGCTGCGAAGCGCCCGATGAAGAGCTATGTCTGGCCGATTGACTGAACGCCTTGATTTATGAGATGGCGGTGCGCGGAATGCTATTTAGCCGTTTCGAGATCGAAATCATGAGCAACGTATTAACGGCGACGGCCTGGGGCGAGACAGTGGATCGCCTTCGTCACCAGCCCGCCGTTGAGGTAAAGGGCGTGAGCTATATCGAACTGAAGCCATTTGAAGGACGGGCGAGGACACTGGGTCGCCCAGTGAGTGGTAGACGTATGATCGTGGGCAGAGTAGTGGCTGGGGAGGGGCAGAGTTAAGTTCCTGAAACATGGCGCCGGGAGGCACTCGGAGCGGTACTGACTCAAGCGCCGACTGAGCCAGGGCGCGCACCCTTTGATGATGGCACGGCCGAGTGCGGGCATGAACGGATCGATGCCAAGGCTCCCAAGTTGGAGCGGATCGCCCGCCTATTCTCCCCGCCTCCTCGCCGTTCTGCAATGAGACTTTTCTGTCTTGATTTAGGACAAAACGGTCCCGCTAGGCCATAGGCTGCGTGCCAGATACATGCACTGGAAACTTAATGTTCCAGGTGAGATAAGCGGAGGCCGACACCGGCTACCGTGTATTCTTTGATGAAGTAATTTCGCTTCATACAATGCGGACAAAGAATGAAGAACTTATCATCACTAAGCTCGACCGGAGGCCAGGAAGACTGACTCTTCTTGACGAAAACCAGTGGAATCACGGCATGGTTATGAATGATTTCTTCGCAATTCAAACAATGCATCAACATGACAGTCACCTCACGCCCCGGAAACGAAATACAACCCAGTAAAATCGGAATTGTTTTCAAGCCACCCCCGGTCCTCGCGCCCAAGGATGCTTCCTGCGACCAGTTCAGACACGGAAAAGACGTTCATGTGGGCCTGTCTTCATTCAGGCTAGGCTCCATCCGCAACCTCTCGTGCAACGTCTGCGGAAGACCGCAGACCCAGCCTCCATGAGGAAACGGAAGGAATTCATATCAAAAAACGCCTCAACCGTCAACCAGATAAAACAAACTGTTTACAAAAAAGAAACCACCACTGCGGCGTCGCGTGCATGCGACTCCGGGCCGACCGAAAGGAATGTCAGTCCGCCGATCAACAAACCGATGGCGGCCCCGAGTGACTTGACGGGTCTATCGATACCTCGAACTCAATTGCATTCAGTTCGAGAGGGCGCTATTTCTTCACCATTCCCGCCCTGAGGGCGTTATACAGTGTATTGCCGGCGACAGCGTCTTCGCTGCTGACCAACACCCCGACGATCAACTTGTCGCCGAAGCGAATGCACTCGACCACACCGACGGTCTTATCATTCCAAGAGCGGACCGAATCCGCGTCGCTGGAAAGTTGCCCGGCCTTTTCGGCGGTAAAAATGGACTCCGCTTGCTTCACGCATTCCGTCTGATTCGGCGTTCCCGACTCGAAATGATCCCACCACAAATTGGGAGCGGCCCAGGCGGACGGACTCCCACCACAGACCAAAAGCGCAGCAAGGAAGGAATACCACCGAACTTTATGCATTTTTGACATGATCATTCTCCTTATATATGGGCGGTTGTCAGGCCCGTTCGAGTTTCAAACATAGCCACGGGATAAATCCTATCGCTTGGATTTCGACGCCGGGGTAAAAGCCGGAGTGGCAAGAAGTTCTTTTTCCGCTTCTAGCCAATCCTCGGTTTCGTGGCCGGGCTCGAAACCTCGCTGTTTCGCCTTGTAATAGGCACGCTCGGCAACCATTTCGTTGAATAACTCGGGATCGACCGGAAACCCTTCGGCATCGACAAGCTGCACGATAGGTTTCTCGGCTTCCGATGTGACGAGATCTTCTTCACTGGATTTTCTGAGTGCAGTAGCCATGGTCTACCTCCAACCGCTAAGGGCTGCTTCCCCACTCCCCTGCGTACCCCATCGACGCGCAGATGGAAGGGTCGTTATGGACGTCGGATTCAGAAATAACGCGGTGAACTGTCTAATCAGACACGATACGAATCCGATAACCCACCCATGGAAGGCCTGCAGTGCTTGGCTTCAGCTTCCGGATGGGCGGCCAAGGCCGTGGCGCCACAGACTCCCATGAGCCTCGAATGACGTACATGGCGCTCTTGGCTGACGCTAATATTGCACCTAGCGACCGTCATTAACAATACCCCTTCCGGGTAACTTAAGGAAGCTCTAAACGAGTCCATCCAGGACTTGTCACAGGCGGCGCATCCCTTATCATTTTTCCCCCGCGTTTGAACGGCATAGCCACGGCCGCCTCGCACAAACCTTCGGCTTACAGCACGCCCATCCTGGCCAACCGGTTGATCTCCAGCTTGGCGGACTTGAGCGAACGCGCACGACGCCTTTGTTCACGCTTCCGATCCAGATGAACCTGCAACTGCTCGAGTCGAACAATGAGTTTTTCAAGCATGGCACTAATCTCCTGTGAAACAAACAAATGCATCAAGGTGCACCGAACCCCGCACCTGAACGACCGGGAAAACCCGAATCCCGCAAAGAAGAGCTATCTACTAGTTTAGTGGTCACCAAGACCCAAAAAAATCTTTTGATATTCAATCGAAATCCATCACCATTTGACGGACCACGCCGCAAAGGGTAGCGCGCTCCTTGATTTCCATAACGGGATAACGCGGGTTGAGCGGCTTCAAGTAACGAGCACCGCCATCGATGACCAACTGCTTGAACGTCGCCTGCTCCGCATCGTCCAACCGGACGATGACATAACTCCCCTGACGCGGCTCGGCGCCTGGATCGACGATGATGACGCTCCCGTTCGGAAACATCGGCTCCATGCTATCCCCCTGCACCCTCAAGGCATACGCATAGGTGCCCACCCGGCAGGTGACTGGCACCAGGCTTTCGCCCTCCCCCGGAGGATACGGATCGACCACTTCCCGCCAACTTCCCGCCGCGACCCAGGAGATCAATGGCACGTAGGCCAGAATTGCGGGCCCTTCGGTGACATTGTCGCCTGAACGAACATCGCCTTTCCCCGTCGCCAACCAACGCGGATCAACGCCTAGCGCTTCGGCCAAACGGAAAACTTCCGTGGTCGATTCGACCAGACCGTTCTCCAGCTTCGAAATCAATTGCTGGCTAAGTAGCGAGCGCTTCGCTAGGCCCCGCTGACTGAGCTGTGCCATTTCCCGCGCCTGTTTGAGCCGTTGACCTAATGACATTGTTCGTTAAGGCTGACCATCGGTTGACTAATATGATAGTCAACCGGGACCGCTTGTCAATCCCCGAAATGAAAGGACGACCGCAGCGGAGCCTTGGCGGAAGATAGTTAACTGAAAGATAAAGAATTTTCGAACGCCTCTCGTTT
>DATIXD010000209.1:0-6825 GCA_035518875.1 Methylococcaceae bacterium
CAAGCTCGGTATTCCGCCCACGACCTTAGAATCGAAGATCAAATCCCTTAACATCAACAAGCATCGCTTCAAACTCACCTAGCTGCTGCAATACCTTCTCCCACAAAATCCGAGTCATTTTTTACGAGTTTTCGTTAATTCACAAAAATTCGTGACGTTGTAATTCTTGCCATCAGGTGTTTTCAATGACTTACGCATGGCATTCATATTGCTGTATAACATGGCACTGCGACGAGGAAGGATAACGGTTTCAGGAAAGAATCTATGACCTTGAGAATTGAGAGAGTGGCGAAAAAGGAGGTCGTAACCTTTACGCTATATTATCACTTATGAAAAAGCGAAATAGAAAAAGGCAATTTAATGATGGCTGTCAGCCTGACTCATTGGCAATGACCCGGTTTGAAGAAGGAGGGGGAATTATGAATTGTGGCAAGGCGATGTTGAAAAGGAGGGTTTTCCTCTTGGTCGCTGGGTTGTTAGTCCTGACGGTAGCAAGCCAGGCAGCTGCCGGTGGACTGGAGGATGCCAGGCGGAGGGGCAAACTGCTCGCCGGGGTGAAGACCGACTTTCCACCTTTTGGTTTTGTAGATCGTGCCGGAGCAATTCAGGGGTTTGATATCGACATCGCTCGGTACCTCGCCAAAGCGCTATTTGGTGAGGAGGGCCGGCTGGAGCTGGTGCCGGTCACCTCCGGTAGTCGGATCCCGTATCTCTACAGTGAATGGATCGACATCATCATCGCAACCATGACTATGACTGGGGAGCGGCGGCAGGTGCTCGAGTTCTCCGAACCTTACTTCATCAGCGGCTCCTTGCTCATGGCCCTCAAGGATAGTGGGATCAGGGGGATCGAGGATCTAGCCGGGAAGACCGTTGCCGTCATTGAGGGTGCAGTTCAGGAGAAAGAGCTTCAGCAACTCGCCCCTGCGGCGAAACAGATCAAGTTCGACAAGATCCCGGAGGCTTTGGGGGCGCTTAAGGAGAAGAGGGTCGATGCCTTCTGCCAGGACGATGTGGTGATCCTTGACCTGGCGAGAGAAAATCCGGAGCTTCGGGCCGTGGGCAAGCCCTTCATCCCTCGGCCTTACGCCATGGCCGTTCGAAAGGGAGACCGGGAGTTTGTCGGTTGGGTGAATAAACAGCTCGACAAAATGAAGCAGGACGGAAGTTACGAGAAGATCTGGGGAAAGTACTTAGGCGAGTTCGGGGCGAACCTCATCAAACCATAATTTCCGAGTGTCTGCGTTGCCACCATGTCTACATAGAAAGGAGAGTGAACCGTGACTGCGAAACTCTTTTTGGAGTTCGCTGTGGTTTTAGCGGCGATTTACATCGGCAGCCGGTCGGGTGGCGTCGGTCTGGGCTTGTGGGGTGGTGTTGGAGTTCTGGTTCTCACTTACGGCTTCGGCCTGGAGCCGACCAGTCCGCCGATTGACGTGATGCTGATCATCCTGGCGGTGGTCATGGCCGCATCGGTGATGGAGGCAGCCGGGGGTATCGACTACCTGGTGGGGTTGGCCGAACGAATCATCCGGCGCAACCCGCGTCAGATCACGGTAGTCGCCCCATTGGTTTCCTATGCCTTTACTCTCGGCGCCGGCACGGGGCATGTGTTTTATCCGCTTCTACCCATCATCCACGAAGTCGCCCATGAAAACGGGATTCGACCGGAGCGGCCAATCGCTGTATCGACCATCGCATCGCAACAGGCGATCACGGCCTCGCCAGTCTCGGCGGCTATGGCAGCGATGATTGCCCTCTTTGAACCCTCAGGATTCAGCCTGGTCAAGATCATGCTCATCTGCGTGCCGGCGACGCTCGTGGGCGTAATCATTGCCGCTCTGATTCAGACGCGCGTGGGTAAAGACCTGAAGGATGATCCGGATTACCAGAGGCGCCTGCAGTCGGGGGAAATCAAGCCGCCTAGCGGCGAAAAAGGGCTGAAAGCAACCCAACGCGAGCTGCCCCAGAGCGCCCGAATGAGCGCTCTGATGTTCCTGCTCGGCGTGGCCTTTGTCGTGATCGCCGGGCTCCTTCCCGCTTTGCGCCCCCAGATTTCTCAAGCAGGCAAAGTTGCTTCCCTGGGCATGGCCACCACCATCGAGATCGTCATGCTTTCCGTAGCGGCTCTTATTCTCCTGGCCACTAGAGTCCCCGCAGGCAACGTTCCCAAGACCGCCGTTTGCCAAGCGGGTATAACCGCAGTGATCGGTATTTTCGGGCTAGCCTGGTTGGGTGATACTTTTATCAAAGGAAACGAGAAGGTCATCATCGGCGGCATCGGTGACCTCGCCACAGCCTATCCGATTACCTTTGCCGTCGGTCTATTCTTTGCCTCGGTGCTGCTGTTCAGCCAGGCCGCGACGACGAGGGCGTTGATGCCTCTGGGGATCAGCCTGGGCATCGGCCCGCCGAATCTGATCGCCATGTGGCCGGCGGTGAACGGCTATTTCTTTCTGCCGACCTATGGCTCGCTGATTGCAGCGATCAATTTCGACCGCAGCGGCACGACCCGGATCGGCCGGTTCGTGTTGAACCACTCGTTCATGCTCCCTGGCCTCGTGGCCACCGCGGTCGCCGTAGTCGCAGGTTTGGGGCTCAGCAGGATTTTCTTCTGAGAAAACAGTTAGGAGTGCGCACGACGTGCACAAGAGGAGGCGTCATGCAAGAGGTATTGCAGGAGATATTCAAGAAAGCCATCAAAAATGCAGCGGCTGAGATCGGCATCGACGCGAAGGACCTGAGGTCATTTTTCAAGGAGGGGGAAACGGTCGTCTACAAATCCGGCGACTGGGTTTTCCATGAATCCACCCCGCGCATGTGGGCGGGCATCGTGCTGGACGGCGAGGTCGAGATCGTACGCGGCCTGCACGGGTCGACCAAACGCGTGGCCCTGCTGCGCCCCGGCGCCCTGATCGCCGAAAGCGCTCTGCTGGACGATACGCCACACTCGACGAGCGCTGTCGCGCGCCACGGCGCCGTGATCTGGCAGATCCCACACCAGCACCTCGAAGAGTTCCGTGCGTTAAAGCCCGAGGTGTACTACCGCATCGTGGCCCGAGTGGCCAGAAGGATCAGCGAGCGTCTGCGAATCAGCGCCCCGAAGGCCGTCGATGGCTCGATCACCGTCGGAGGCGTGCGCAGGGAGCACGATTCTTTGGGCGAGCGCGAGTTGCCCGACCATGCCTATTACGGCGTCCAGACGGCGCGCGCGCTTGAGAATTTCCAGATCTCGGGCGTGCCGCTGCGCAACTTCGGCCATTTCATCGACGCGCTGGCCCTAGTGAAGAAGGCGGCCGCCATGGCCAACCACGAAAAGGGCGTTCTGGCGCCAGACAGGATGAAGGCCATCTGCGCCGCCTGCGACGAGATCCTGGCCGGCAAGCTCCACGAACACTTTGCCGTGGACATGTTCCAGGGCGGGGCGGGCACCTCGACCAACATGAACGCCAACGAGGTCATCGCCAACCGGGGCCTCGAAATCCTGGGCCACGAAAAGGGGGAATACAGCCACCTGCACCCCAACGACGACGTCAACTGCTCACAGTCCACCAACGACGTCTATCCGACCGCCATCAAGCTGGCAGTGATTCTTTCGCTGAAGGACCTTCTGGCGGCGATGGGCGAGTTGCGCCGGGCTCTGGAGCAAAAAGCCGGTGAATTCTCGGGCGTGCTGAAGATGGGCCGAACGGAAAACCAGGATGCCGTGCCGATGACCCTCGGCCAGGAGTTCGGCGCTTACGGCCAGATGGTCGAAAGCGCCTCAGAAGCCTTGCAGCGCGCGGCAGAGGAACTGCACGATCTCAACATGGGCGCCACGGCGATCGGCACGGGGATCAACAGCCCGCCGGGCTACGCCGAGCGGGTCACCCAGCTACTGGCCGAGGTGAGCGGCCTGGCGTTGCGCAAGGCGGAAAACCTCGTTGAGGCCACCCAGGACTCCGGCTCCTTTGCCCAGATGTCGGGCACCATGAAGCGCGCGGCGGTCCAGATTTCGAAGATCTGCAACGACCTGCGCTGGCTAGCCTCGGGGCCCCGCTGCGGGTTGAACGAGATCAACCTGCCGCCCATGCAGCCCGGCTCTTCGATCATGCCCGGCAAGGTGAACCCGGTCATCCCTGAACTGGTCAACCAGATCTGCTACCAGATCATCGGCTACGACACTGTCATCTCCATGGCAGCCGAGGCGAGCGAGCTGGAGCTGAACTTGGCCGAGCCGATCATCGCTTACGATCTGCTGCACGGGATGATGATTTTGAAGAACGCCTGCATCACGCTGACCAGCCGCTGCATCGCAGGCATAACGGCCAACGCGGACCGCTGCCGGCATTACGTCGAGAGCAGCATCGGCCTGGTGACGGCGCTCAATCCGGTTCTCGGTTACGAGAAATCCGCCGCCATTGCAAAGGAGGCGTTGAAGACTGGCGGCAAGGTCTACGACTTGGTGCTGGAGAAGAAATGGTTAACCAAAACTCAACTGGACGATTTGCTGCGGCCTGAAAACATGACCGATCCGCGGCAGATCCCCAAATAAGTCATCGCAACGACCCATTGACAGCATATGGATTTCGCCGATCAAGGATAAGCAACAGGGCTGCTGTTTTCCTCGGGACCGGGAAGTGAAAGAACACTTGGGTGCATTTCATAATGACCTTTATAGCTCTTCGCTCAAACCACATTGATATTGAAAACTTGAATCAATAATTTAACCGCGTATTCAAAAGAAGTGTAGAGGGAGAGGCGAGCAGGTCAGGAAATTAATAGGCTTGACAAGAACATCTATTCAGTTCGTGAAAGGAGGATTGAAACGATGAAGAAGCTAATGGCAGTTTTAACGGTACTACTTCTGGCATGGCCGGCCTTCGCAGCCGACTGGTCGTTCTACGGCAGCGAGCGCGTGGCGACCTGGTATGTCAGCCGGGACTATGGCGACAGCATCAACGCGGTCAACGGCGATGACAACGACGCCGGCACCCAATGGTACTTCCAAGGCAACTCCCGGTTCGGCGCCAAGGTCAAGGCCGACAAAGTCAGCGGCCAGGTCGAGTTGGCAACCCAAGCATCCAATAACGGAAACGCCGGCGACGGCACGGTCAACACCCGGCGCGCTTTCGGTGTGTGGCAATTCTCGGACAACGCCTGGCTGAAGGTCGGGAAAGACTTCTCTCCGGTCACCGACACCCTCTCCAACCAGGTCTTCGACGAGGACAAGGACCTTTACGGCGAAGGCAACTTTTACGGCAAGCGTCCGAGCGGAATCACCCTGGGGCTCGGCAACTTCCAGCTGGCCCTGTTGAACCCGCAACAGGGCGACACGGGCGGCATCGGCAGCAGCAACAGCGGCATTCTGAACCCCATCACCAACCCGGCGAACGTCAACTTCCAGAACTCCACTGCCTTGCAGACCACTGCCACCGGCGACCCGGATGTCTACCTGCCGAAGTTTGAGGCCGCCTACAAGTTGAGCCTCGGCTCCGGATACATTTATCCCTACGCCGGCTTCCAGTGGTACCAGGTTAAATCGTTTAACACCGGTACGACCAATTCGCAGGTCACTTCCGACCTGGACGTCATCTCCTACGTCGTCGGTTTCAGCACCAGCTGGAACATCGGCGTCTTTTCCATCGGCGGCCAGCTGAGCTACGGCCAGAACGAAGGCATCTCCGGCTGGGCCAACGGGTACAACAACGCGAACTCGCAGCTGCCCGTTCTAAAGACCGGAGGCGACGACATCGCCAACGTCCACACCATCCAGGCCATGATCATCCCGGCCCTGAGGGTCACGGACACCCTGCGATTTGAAGCCGGTCTGGGCTACCGCCAGGACAATGCCGACGGCGCCCCGGGCTTCTCCCAGAAGGATGACTCCTGGACAGGTTACATCCAAGCCCTGATCACCCTAGCTCCGGGTGTATATCTCATCCCGGAAATCGGCTACATCGACTTCATGGACAACCGCGCCGGCAACGACGAGGGCTCCCAGTGGTACGCCGGTGCCAAATGGCAGATCGATTTCTGACCAGCAGCACTCACATGGCCTGCTTGATTCTCCCGATAAAGGTCCCGGTGTGAAGGCACCGGGGCCTTCTTTACGTATGCTTGGAACTTAGAGCCTGGGATTGCCCTGCTGTTGATTGAAGTTGCTTTTATTTGAAGTCCGGGAGGTAGGCGAATGAAACTACGCTGGAAGTTTTTTTTCATCCTCCTGGTTTTCGGCCTGGTGCCGCTGGGGGTCGTCACGGTCGCCAGCCAGAGGGGGATCAGGTGGATAGGGACGGTGATCGCAGCTGACGTGCAGCAGAACTCTGCGCGCCTAGCGAACAGCATCTTGAAACGCACCGCGGAGAACTCGGCCACCCTTCTCGAGCTGAATAAAAAATCATTCGAGCTTGCATTATCCAGACTGGTATTCGAAGCGGATGCTGTTTTGACCGAGAAACCGCAGGGTCGGAGAAAGGTCTATCCGGCGGCGGATTTTGATGATCCGGTTGCCACGCCGCGCGATGCCGGCCTCCGGCCTGGATATATCAAGAAGCTGGCCGATGGCCGTTCGGTGAACGAGGTCGTCAGCTTCGAGCATCCCTCGGTGCTATTCGCTCCAGGGGTGTCACCTTCAAAAGTCGTGGACGATGTTGACCGCCTTTCATTATTAACCGATACGTTTGCTGAAATTTTTGCCAAGCTCGGCCATGCGCTGCATTGGATATACGTAAGCTCGGAGAGCGGGGTCCACCTTTCCTTTCCCGGCCATGGGGGTTATCCCAAGGGCTATGACCCGCGCCGATTTTCCTGGTACCTGAATGCAACGGAGGAGCCACGCTGGAG
>DATIXD010000210.1:0-9487 GCA_035518875.1 Methylococcaceae bacterium
GTTGTGTACCCACCAGAAAAGACGCGGATCCAGATTCTTAGCGATGACGGATCGGAACAAGTAAACGGGAAGGATTGCAAAGACTTGACAGAGCCCCAGGACAAGGGTTTCCGCAGCATTTGGATAAACCTTCCTTGATGAAACCTTTTCCTCATTTCTGTAGCCATGGGTGGGCACACGATAGAGGGTGCTGTCCAGTTGTCGAAGACGCAAAGCGAGGTCTCTTATTGACGCACGATATTCAGCATCAAATGGTGGGATAAGTGCCCTCAGGCAACACGATGGGCGCACGTTGCCTCCTTCCAAGTTTCAAACGCCTGACCACGAGCAACGCGATAGTCGGCAGCCGTCGTCTGACGATGGCGAATTCGAAAAAAGTATGTGGGCGTGAGCCGACAAAAACCTTTGGGCGTGCTTCGGTGACTTGAATCCCCGCATCGGCCGCTCCTTTTGTCGGGGGGTTGATGCGACAATTCAGCCCGATTGTTGATGCCCTTGTGCTATCGGTGTTCGACGCCCGGCATGATTTCGCGTTTGGCCGCCCCGTAGCTCTTGAGCTTGTCGGTCACGATAACCCAGGGGACATAGTACAGCCCCTTGAGCAGCTTGCCGAAGAAACGCTTGGCGGCGGTTCCGGTCACGTCGGGATTGAACCAGGACGTCAAGCGTATACCTGTCCTGATCCACCGTCCGCCAGAGATAGTGGTGCTTGCCGTTCATAGTGAGCACGACTTCGTCCAGGTGCCACTTGTCCCCGCGTCTCGGTTGTCGGCGCCGAAGGGTATTGGCATAGGCTTGCCCGAACTTGAGCGTCCATTGCCGGATCGCTTCGTGGCTGACGATCACGCCCCGAGAAGCCAGCAGTTCTTCTACATCACGGAAGCTCAGTGTCAAACGGAAGTACAGCCACACGGCGTGGCTGATGATCTCGGTCGGATAGCGGTGGCCGGCGTAAGGCGTGGTTTTCTTTTTCATGGCTGAAACCTATCCAATTTCAGCCCTGCCAGCAACTTGACAGTACCGTTTCCAGTAATCCATGAGCCGCAGTTCGTTCCAACCACTACGTGACGTTGAGTGCCCGGTTTTGTCAATGAACCGGCCGTTCACTGACATCAGACACTGGTCATAATGGCCGATTGCCGCCACTCAACGCGTAAACTCCTCAGAGCGGCGAACGAGCGGATCCCGCTTGCACGGGTCCAATACAATGATTTGGTTAGGCGTCGCTTTCGCGTGAAATTGGGTTGTTCTCGATGTTCTCGTATAGCTCTGGTCGGAACCGAGGGGTGCAGATGGCGACGAAGATCAGATCCCCTTGCCCATGGTTGGTAATCCGCTGACGGCATGACGGTGGAATGACCACTACGTCGCCGACGCTCACGTCCTCCGGGGAAAGGCTGCCGACCTCCACCCGTCCGCTACCCTCAAGGATGACATAACGCTCAGTTACTCCGATTACCCGATGCCATCGCGTGGTAACTCCTGGTATGACGCGCGCTCGGGCGATCGATACGTCTGGATCATCCGGGGTGTTGGATAGCTCGATGATGTAACACTTCTCGGGCGTATAGAACTCCGCATCGAGATTGATGCGCTTAATGACTTCGTTCATCTAAGACTTCGCTAGCTGGCTAACCGCATATTCACTGACCAATGTATCGGTGTAATCTAATTTATATCACCGAATTGTTTCTGTCCGAGCGCTTTTTGGGGCTTTCGGCAGTCCAACCTGTTCTAGGGTGATGCCGCTGAGGTGCAATATGTGCACCTTCAGGAACGTGGTTCCAGCGGTGGTCGAGAACGAGTCCTAGCCAACACGGGATTACCGTCCTTCGGTTTCCAAGACAGCCGGTTCCGGCTTGGCTACGTCCGCGATCCAATCCCGCCAGATCGATATGAGGACGGCCATCAAAGTTGGCCCCAGGAATAACCCGAGCAAACCGAAGTTTTCCAGGCCGCCGAAAATTCCCAAGAGGGTCCAAAGAAACGGCAATTTGACGGCGTTGCCGATCAATGATGGGCGAACGTAGTTATCTGCCAACAGGATCACGATCACGCCGTACACGAACAGGGCGGACCCGGCCGTGACTTGGTCCTGCGCCACCAGAACGAGCGCGCAAGCGCCGAAGATCAGTTTGGCTGCGAATGGAATCATCGCGAAAACCCCTGTCAGCGCGCCGAGCATGGCCGGATGACCCAAGCCGGCAAACGCATAGCCGACCCCGAGCAGCAGGCCTTCGCCCAAACCGACCAGCACCAGGCCATTCACCGTCGCGCGAACGGCCGCCATCGCGTGTACGGCATAACGGACACCGGTATCGCCGAACACTTTACAACTGCTCGCCAAGACCTGTCGCCCCAGGCTTTCCCCGTGCCGATAGATGAAAAACAGAACCAGCAAGGTTATCAGGAAGCCGAAGAAGCGATGCAGAATTTGGCTAGCAAGCTCTTTCGTATAGGCGACCGTCGCGCCGGTTCCCAGCCAACGCAAGGTTTCGTTTGCCGCCTCCGGCGTACCCACAGTTGTCATCCAAATGTCCTTTGCCCAGGATCCGACCCAGGGGAGAGTTTCCAGCCAGGCAGGGGGCGACAGACCGGTATGTTGGGCTTCAATGAGGACTTGCCCGAGAGACTGCGCCTCCTGTAGCAGCCGGCTGAGACCGTATCCCAAAGGCGCCAAGATGATCACGCCGATTAGCAGGGTCAACGCCAGTGCGACCCAGACTGTGTTCGCGCGGCATTGCTCGAAAGACAGCAGCCGCCGGTAAACCGGCCAAGTGGTAATTGCGAGAACGACCGCCCAAATCAGCAGGCCAAGATAACTGTGTAGAATCCATAAGCCCAGCAAGAGCAGTATCAATCCGCCCACGATACGGGCGCGAACATCCAAATTAGTTGTCATGGTGTCGATTGTCGTTAGCTGGATAACTAACGCCAGGATACCCGTATTTGCATTACAACCGTAATACCAGCCCACAGCGCTCTGGAACAAATACCGTCGATTGGGGACAATCGAGCACCATGACGATGAGCTTCACCGATTGGCTTTTCATAAGCCGCCTCTTTGGCTGCTTCGTCATCACCCTATGCGTCAAAGGGTACGTCAGCTACAAACTTGAGGTATCCCGAAAAAACGGACACTCCTGATTGGCAAACTAAGCCATCGAGGAGGTATGAATGGATCGTAACAAACAAGACTACACGCCCGAGTTCCGGGCCGAGGCGGCCGGCATGGTAAAGAGACTGACGGTCTGCCGGCGCGGGAATTTGTGTCTGCCGCGCTGGAGAGGGCCGATTGCGCATTCCGGGCCGGCGCGCAACCGAGGGTCAAAATATCAGGTGCGTCGTCAATCTCCCCGCACGGGATGATCGTGCGGCGGATCGGACCGCGTAATGGCATTGCGCCTATCCCGGAAGGGTAGCTTGCGGGGCAGAATCCACATTTCGTACATCGACACCACCAGCATGAACACGAAGGCCATGGCCATGCCGCCGCCGCCCATAATCACCAGCAGGGCAAAGTTGGGATTCAGCTTAGTCAGCCACCAGGAAGTGATGTCCATCAGCAGAAAGACGTAAGGCATGACGATCGCTGCGCCTTTCAGTTTGCTCGGAACTCCCGAAGCCAGACTGAAAATAATACCGACGAACATGAAGATAAAGGCGATGCCGAACAAATGGATGTGCGACACGCGGGTCAGTGAGGAAACGGTGGCACCCTGGTCGGATTCTGCGCGCTTCCTGATGTTTTCGAATTTTGTGAAATCGGGGATGACGGCAGCTTCCGAGTTATGGCACATGATGCAGCGTTGCTCGAAAATCGGCTTGATGTCCCGCTCAAAGGTTTTTTCGTCGCTGCCATCGCGAACCCATTGGATGATCTTGAAGCGCTCCTCATCAGGTGCTTTCGTCTTCATGGAGCCGTTCAGCTTGCTTTCCAACACCGTGCCGGAGCGGTTGCCATAATAGCTGTACACGATGTCTTCGATGGACAGTCCGAACTTGCCGTCAGCCATGCCATGGGTAAAGAGGATCTGGACCATCGCCACGCCGTAGCCGACTGCGATGACTACCAGGTACGCGGAAAACAGAAGTTTTACCGAAAATCCCAGGTTGCTCAGATTAAATGGCATTTCTAATTCAAAATTTGAATGAGCCGTTCGTACAGACGGTGTCGTCATCCCCGACGCTACAGGCCGTGTCGCGTAACTTGGTGTCAGTCATGTACTGAAGCGGAGCCGCAAAGATTGATCCCGCCAGGGCTGCAAAATTGAATCGTTCTCACCGAAAGAAACCTTCGCAACTTCCGTAAGAGACCCCTGGCTGCCCAGGTTGAATTAGGCATCGTCGGGATACGGTAGAGAGTCAGTCCGCCGACGTCTAAAAACCCAAGCGCCTTGCTTCATTATTAGGCGGTTTTTCGCGGCTCCGACCAAAGACTGGGTGCGCGGAGCTGTTGATTCTCCCGACTATACGAGACCTGAGACGGGAAAATATGGACCATGGCACCTAGGTACTGATCGCCGATATCCACCGCTAGACGCGAGCTTTGTTCAGTTCCCGAGTAAGCCGACTCCATGGCCAAAATCTGCGTAGAGGCCACAGGGTGCCCGTTCAAAACGCTCTTATGCTGGCGGATGCAGAATCCGATGGAACCGACAAGCGTGGCCGTGAGCCAGCCGGTCAGAACAATTTCAACCCAGGTAATTTGGATCATTGCACTAAATCCCCTTAAAAATGAATAACGTCGTTGTGTTGGCCATAGAAACCTCCTTCTGAGCCGGTTTCATAAATTAGTAATCCTCGGCGCAACGGGGAATTCCGTTCTGTGGACGTTTGGGCGGCCGTTCTTAATATGGTGAAAGCACAAGTGATGCCATATAAATAAGGCATTGTTCTGAATGGCGTTTATTGGTTTTCAGCGGCGTTGCAATGTCCGACGACATTTGCAGTCGTGCAAGGAATGGCTGCAAGATTCGTATGAAATTCCGGCAGGAAGCATATAAAGCCGGAGATAGAAAAGAGCTCAGTGCGGCTACGAAGGGGAAACAGGGAGAATAACGAACAAGGTCTTGGCGCGCTTGTCGGCCCGCGAGGTCTAAGTTCTTAGGCCCACGGCCTGGTGCGTCACGACGCTGCGCGCCTATCCGGTAAGGCCGTACTTTTTCAGCTTGTACCAGAGTGATCGTTCACTGATTTCTAGTAGCCGTGCGGCCTTGGCTTTATTGCCTCCTGAGCGGGATAACGCTTGACTCAAATAGGCACGTTCCAGTTGTTCGACCGCCGTTTCCAAGCTTAAGTCTTGAAGGCGTTCGAGATCAGAAGGTTTTCCGTCCTGACGAGCAGAAGTGGCGATTTCTTGGGGCAAATGCTGAATGTCGATGGGTTCACCCCGGCTCAGCACGATAGCCCGTTCCATGACGTTTTCCATTTCCCGCACGTTACCCGGCCAGGCATACCCAGACAAGCGTTCGATGGCTCTTGGACTGATCCCACCTGGAACGATGCCCAGTTTGGCGCCCAGTCTGAGAAGAAAATGGTCGGCCAAAAGTGGTATATCCTCGGCACGCTCCCGCAAGGGGGGCAGTTCAATCACGAAAACCTGGATGCGGTAGTAAAGATCCTCGCGCAGTTTTTGTTGCTGTATGGCTTCAAGAGGATTTCGATTCGTTGCCGCGATGAGTCGAACATCGATCTTGATCCGCTCGTTACTGCCAAGCCGCTCAACGATTTCTTCCTGCAGAACCCTCAGGAGTTTGGCCTGTAAGGAGTGCGGCATTTCGGTAATTTCATCCAGAAATAAGGTGCCGCCATCTGCCATTTCGAATTTGCCCTCGCGCTCTTTATAGGCGCCCGTAAACGCTCCTTTCACATGCCCGAACAGTTCACTTTCCAATATGTCCGCCGGAATCGCGGCACAGTTGATGGGTACGAACAGGGCTTGATGGCGGGAAGAGGCCTGATGGATGGCATGCGCCACCAATTCTTTGCCAGTGCCGGTCTCGCCCAGGATGAGTACGTTGGTCTTGCCTTGCGCAACCTGTTGGATCATCTCGTAAACTTTGAGCATGGCCGGGCTGCGCCCGATGAACTTGCCCCAGCCCTTGGCCATTTCCTCGCGCAAGAATCGGTTTTCCCGTTGGACATGGCGCAACCCCAAAGCGCGGGTAATGGCCAATTCCACGGCTTCCACGTCGAATGGCCGAATGATGTAGTCGCAGGCGCCTTGCTTCATCGCGGCGACCGCGCTCTCAACAGACCCATAGGCGGTAACGATAATGAACGGAACGTCGTTGTTTTGTTCCCGCAGCTTGGCCAGCAGTTGAAGGCCGTTCATTTCCGGCATCTGCAAGTCGCTGATGACCAAATCGACATCTTCCGATTGCAGGAGGTCGAACGCTTCCAATCCGTTCCCGGCAGGCAAGGTTTTATGGCCCATTTGATTCAACATGATTTCCAAAATGCGCTGCATTTTGGGTTCGTCGTCGACCACCAGTACGCGCGATCCGGTCATGATTGCCCTGCTTTTGCGTGGGTTCTTAGAGATTCTGGAAAGGAGATGCAAAAACGGGCGCCACTCATCGGGCTGGCTTCCGCCACAATCGTGCCACCGTGCGCTCTGACTATCTGTTGAACCACGGTGAGGCCCAAACCGATTCCGCCCTCCCGTAGCGTGAAAAACGGATCGAACACATGCTGTCGATGAGCTTCGTCGATACCCGGACCGTTGTCGTCAATGTAAACGATGAGACCGTTGCCGCTCGACTGGGTGCGTACGATGACTTGTCCGCCAGACGGCAGTATTTGTAGCGGGTTGATCAGCAAGTTCAAGAATACCTGGACCATTTGCTCTTCATCACACGAAAGATGATCGGTTGCAGCGTTGAATTCACAGGTAAGCGCAATATTTTTCCTCTGTGCTTGCGGCAAGAGTAAGTCGGTAACTCGTTGGATAATTGCCTGCAGGTGACAGGGACGAAATCGGGGCGGTCGCGGGCGCGCGCAATCCAGCAGAGCGGAAATAAGATTGTTTAGACGGTCGGTCTCGCTGAGGAGGAACGATAGCATTTCGCGACCCTCCGCCGTGAGTGAGGATTCGCGTTGCAACATTTGCGCGGAGGAACGCAGGATCCCCAAAGGCGTGCGCACTTCATGCGCCATAACCGCAGCCATTTCGCCGACCACCGCCAGTTTCGCGGCACGAACCAGGTTTTCCTTGGATTTTTCAAGGTCGTGAATCATGCGGGTAAAGGTGGTCGTGAGTTCTCCAACTTCCCATTGACCGCTCTGGGGAGGATCCACCAGTTGTTGGCTGTGCATAAAATGACGGGTGAATTCGGTTAGTTGGATGATGGGCCTCGCAATTCGGCCGGCTACCAATAGGGATACGCCGATCGCGGTCACGCTGGTTAACGCCAGCAGCAGAATAAACGCAGTCGCCATCCGCTCGATGGGTGCAAATGCCACCGCGATCGGATGGACGACCAAGACCGACCAACCGAATCCGGGGAAGTGCTGGTAGCCTTTGGATTGAGCCGAACCGACCAAGACCTTACCCACGCCAAGAGCATTGCCGGTGTCTTCCATCACCGGTTCCTGGTCCGCCCTGACACCCCAGGACGCCAGTTGGTCGCTCAGCAACAAACCCTGTCGACGCAATGGCGCAGAAGCTGCAATGATGCGCCCGGTGCGATCGAACAACAGTGCCAGGGATTCCGAGTCATTGGCTATGTGGTTTTGCCCTGACTTATCCAGCAGGCGGAAAATCTCGGTCCAATCGAATAGGACCTGAAGATTACCCAGTTCGCCGGCCTGAAACACGTCGTCGACGGGTGCGCGTATGGGCAGACTAGCAGCTTCGTTAGGCCTGTCGAGTAGCAACGGTTCCAGATAGGCCTTCCCACTCGGCAAGTCAGCGGTCAACCATGCGGGCTGACCGCTCGGGGTGCGGCCTACGAGGCTAGGGTCGCTAGCTGCGATGACGGTTCCCTTCGCATTGACACAATACAGAGTCTTGTAAACTTCCCCGTAATGTTTTTTCAAATGTAACAGGAACTGTGAGAGCCTCTTGTCGACATCTCCGACCCGAATTTCCTGCATGATTTCCAGGTGACTCCAGGTATGCACATTTTCCAACCGCTCAAAAAGCATGCGGTCGATCTGCTCCATCAGGGCGGAAGCTTCTTCTTCCAGATTTTGCATGATTTCGATTTTCACCGCCTGGCGCGCCTGGAAAAAGGCCAAGGCGGTCAATATCGTCGCGGGGACCAGACTCATCAGCAGGAAGAAAATAAGCAATGTGCTTCGGATAGTCATATGGATGACAAGGACGTTCGGAATGACTGTTGAGCGGCGATTTCTAACTCAAACCCGCCGCTTCCCTGAAGCATGAATCGTACACGCCGGATTTGGCATTTCCTGTTCCTTCTCGGGATATGGGGGCTCCCGGTTGGCTGCCTGCATGCCGAGAATGCCTCAGCCTCACTTTCGAATTATACCCTCGGCCAAGGCTATAACCTCGGCGACAGCGGGCTGAGGTTGGGGGGGTATGCCAGCGTTGTGACGGATTCTCTGCGTGGACAATCCTGGCAGCTCGGCGTCAGTGACCTCAGCCTGTTCGTAATGTGGGAACCATCAACACGTTGGCGTTTTTTTTCCGAGTTGGAGCTCGCAGACGCGTTGACGATCGGCGGAAACGGCTCCGCGCTGACGACCAGCGACGCATATTTCGATGCCGAGCGGTTGTATCTGGATTTCAACTACTCTGAACCGGTCAAGTTTCGCGTCGGCAAGTTTCTCACGCCGATCGGTCGCTGGAATTTGATCCATGCGGATCCTCTGGTATGGACCACCTCCAGACCCATCGTCACCCAAGGTCCGTTTGCATTCCACGCCACGGGCGCGATGTTGTTTGGCAACTTTGAGGCGTGGGGCAGGTATTGGGATTACGCGCTTTACGCGTCAGGACCCGACGAGCTGGATTTTCCACCGCCGAATATCTCGCTGGATCGCTTTTATCAGGATACTGTCGGTTTCCGGCTTACTCATGAGCTACCGGGCCGGCTGGGATTCGGACTTTCCTATGCCCACTTCCGCCAGACGAAAGAGCAGCCGGGCGACAAGAACTTATTCGGTCTGGATTTCTCCTGGATACACAATCGGTTCGAAACCAGCGGTGAGTTTGTCTACCGGTTGGGAGACCGTGGGCCTCAGCCGAACGAATGGGGCCTTTATCTGCAAGGCGTGGCGCCCCTAACGGCTCATTGCTATGCCATCGGGCGTTATGAAACCTACCAGCAGGAGGGCGCGAATTCCCCGGTGCATCGATGGGTCGGTGGTTTGGCCTATCGCCCCTTGCCGCCACTTGTTTTCAAGGTCGAATACAGTTGGGGACTGCACAACCCCTCCGAGATTCCGGGGCGATTCACAGAGGGGGTTACGGGAGGATTCCCGGAAGGCTTCGCTGCCTCAATTGCGATTCTGTTCT
>DATIXD010000211.1:0-7009 GCA_035518875.1 Methylococcaceae bacterium
CGCAACTCGTTTGGGTGCTTGGCGAAGTCAGGTTCATGGTGTGGTGTTTACCGATTGATTCAAGGATGGATGACGCAATGGTACTATCCCTCCCATATGCGCGACAGACGAATCCCGCCGGAATCATCGCCCTCCCCTCGACCGCCACTGAAAGGCCGTGGCGCGGTCGGCAATCCCGACGCACGTTTTAACACCCACACCCGCGAGGCGGTGGACGACGGCTGGACAGCCGATGAATCGGCCCCGGCGCTGGCGACCTCCGTCACGGTCGAAACCGCGCGCACGATCATCTCCCGCAATCACTCGCCGGACCTGCCCTTCGAACAATCCGTCAACGCCTACCGAGGCTGCGAGCACGGCTGCATTTATTGCTACGCCCGTCCGAGCCACGCCTATCTCGGGCTTTCGCCCGGCCTGGATTTCGAATCGCGCTTGTTCGCCAAGCCCGACGCGGCCGACCTGCTTCGCCGCGAACTCGGAAGCAAGGGCTATGTCTGCAAGCCCATCGCCCTGGGCACGAACACCGACCCTTATCAGCCGATCGAACGGGAACGGCGCATCACCCGGAAAATTCTGGAAGTGCTTAGCGACTGCCGCCATCCCGTAAGCATCACTACCAAATCCGCCCTGATCGAGCGCGACATCGACCTACTCGCTGCCCTGGCCGAGCGAAATCTGGCGCAGGTGCAGATCTCGCTCACGACCCTAAACCGCAAACTCGCGCGGGTCATGGAACCCAGGGCCGCCGCGCCGGAAAGGCGGCTCACGGTCATGCGCCGGTTGAGCGACGCGGGCATTCCGGTCACCGCGCTGATCGCTCCCGTGATCCCCTTTCTGACCGACGCGGAACTGGAAAACCTGCTGGAGCATTCGGCCGCCGCCGGCGCCGCTCACGCGAATTACATCATGCTCAGGCTGCCCCTGGAATTGAAGGAGCTCTTCGCCGACTGGCTGGAAACGCACTTTCCTCTGAAGAAGAAGCATGTGCTCAGTCGCCTGGAAGAATTGCACGGCGGCAAGCTTTACGATCCAAGCTTCCGAACCCGTCAGACCGGATCGGGGATTTTCGCCGAACTGATGAGCCAACGTTTCCGGCTGGCGCTTCGTAAGCTCGGTCTTGACGCTTCCGTCTTGAAACTGGATACCACGCAATTCCAAGCACCCCGGCGAGCAGGCGAGCAACTCGAGCTGTTCTGATCCGCCCCTCGCGGAGAACCTATCCGAACGTGGCCGAAAGCGTCCGTCCCTCCGGCGCATAACGTCATCGATGACGGTCGGTATAGATCACTGGGAACTTATTGGCCTTAAGCCTCGGCCGATTCGCGGTGAGGCAGGGCTGGATGTCCCTTACTGCGCAGGAAAGATCTAGCGCCCCCCTTAGTGCGGAACGGCGAAGTCGGCCGTTTCATCGGGCAAACCGCTCAAGCCTGGGCAAGTTTTCGCGTTCAGCGCCGCCTGTTGGAGGATTTGGGAAAACTGTTCTCTTCCTTTTCTTCGCTGGTCAATCGCGCGCTGAACCATAGCTTG
Source organism: Methylococcaceae bacterium (assembly GCA_035518875.1). GTDB lineage: Bacteria > Pseudomonadota > Gammaproteobacteria > Methylococcales > Methylococcaceae > DATIXD01. The sequence continues at coordinate 1,528 of DATIXD010000211.1, forward strand.
AGCGATCCAGCGTTGCTCCGTGGCGTCTTGGCAGGCTAGTTTTCTCCAAAACATAAAAATCTCGGGACGCTTTAGCGCAACGGGCTCCGGTAGGCAGCTTTTGGGCTCCGAATCCGCGAGGGCACTGTCGCGTAGACAGGGAACGCCGTCCGGCGCCAGGGAGATCGCCAAATTTGCAGGTTTGGAAATTTGTTGTCGGAAGTTTTCAACGTCCTCATCGAGGAGTCTTTGACCCGGTTCTTCCCCATATTTTGAAAGATCGCCCAAGGCCGAACGAAACGTTCCCGCCAAACTCGCGGCACTGTCCTGCAATAGACCGGCATATTTGATGCCGACAAGCAATGCGCCGGGCAGCTCTACCCCGGTGAAATCCGCACCGGCCAGCTTCGCCCTGGTCAAATCCGCGCCGGGCAGCTTCGCCCCGGTCAAATCCGCACCGGACAGCTCCGCCCTCGTCAAGTTCGCGCCGGGCAACTCCGCTTTGATCAAATTCGCGCCGGGCAGCTTCGCCAGGGTCAAATCCGCGCCGGGCAGCTTCGCCTGGGTCAAATTCGCGCCGGTCAGCTCCGCTCGAGTCAAATTTGCACCGGAGAGCTCCGCCCTGATCAAATCCGCGCCGGGCAGTTTCGCCTGGCTCAAATTCGCCCCGGGTAGCTTCGCCTGGGCCATATCGGCTCCAATCAAATGCGCGCCCCGCATGTCTGCCTGATTGAGTTTGGACATTGCAAGATTTGCGCTTCGCAATTTCGCGCGGCGCAGATCGGCCTTCGGAAAGGCGGAGCGGTAGAAATCGGCATATTTCAGATTACGGTCCGAGAGGTCGGCGCCCCTGATCTCGGCCAATACCTTCGGTTCCAGGGTTGCGCTTTGGGATAGGAAGGCGCTTTCCAAGTCCGGATTGAGCGGGTTGTTGGCCGTGATGACTCGTTCCCTCACGATGAGATTGCGAGGAAACCTTGGCTGGACCATCAGACACACGCTCGTCTCTTTCTCGGTTTTGTCGGTGGCGCCGGCATCACCGGCTTCACCATTCGTGTTCATTCCTTGTTCTTGCTCGGGACAATCCGCAGCGCCTTGGCTCCGGAGATCCCCGTACTCCTCGGAAGTCGGTTCCACCAGTTTGGGGTGCTGCTCATGCAGCCAGGCGGTTAGAATGAAAGCACTGCGCGTATCTTTGGAATCGACCGATGGGAACCAGGCGGAAAAATGCTTTCGCTCCCAATCTTCTTCTGGCGAATCGGGAATGGTTGCAACGAATACGCTGAGAAAAAGCGTACTGAGGAGCAGTGCCCCAAATACCGGGACGGGCAGGATATAACGCAAAAAAAGCGCTGATCCTTGACCGATGAAATACAGGATTCTTTTCTTGTCTTTACCCGACCTCAACAATCGTCTGGAAATCTTCAACCGCGAGCACAACCAAAGCCCGCCAAGCGGGAAAATTTTCAGCCACCACCTCAACCCCTTGTCTTTCCAATCCAGGGTTGTCGGCCAAATCCAGGCGAGCAGCAAAACATCCAATATGATGGCGCCTCGCTGCCACCACGTAATGGTCTCATCGTGATAGGGCAGAAAACCCATTTGCAGCCACAGCAAGGTGACGAGGGGCCAAAAAATCAGCAACACCAAAGTGATCACCGTCAGCAGCAATTGCATTAGGACATGATGATCTCCCGCCATCCAATGCAAGAAAGGCAGGTTGCCGAGACTGCGCCGAAGGTAATCCCGATTGGCAGGTTTTTCCTTGCGCAAGGCCCAAATAAAATGAAACAAATGCTGGGAGAACAGGTAGTGCTGTACCAGGACGTACATATGGAAAAAGAACAGCACCCAGGGCATGAACGCGAAAAAACCGACGATAGGCAGTTCGACGTTGAGCAGCGGCAGAGTAACCGGCGTCACAAGCAAGATCTGCTCGTGCGTGGTCGAGCCAATGATGAAGTTGACAAAAAGGAGGAGCGATAAGTAGGAGATGGTGAAGTTACGAAGCTCTGCGGCCTCGTGTCTGATGTCTCCCACCATGTCGACAGCACTCGTCAGTTTTGATCCCTTTCCATAGAGTGCGGGGAATCTCGAGGTTATTTCGGCCTCCGACGGTTTTGGATTGTCGTTGGTTCGGATTGCGACTTCGGCAATTCCATCGCCATTGGACTGCTGGGGGGAATTGCCTCCCGGCGGCGAATAGCCGGGTGAGTTTTCAGATTCCATCGTTTCAGGGGTCTGTTGTACGTGATTTGTCCGGTTTCACGGGTTCCGAGGAGGTATCTAATGAAACCGGGCCGGATCAAACCGTTTTTGAATACCTGGGCGTTTCGCCAGAAGTCGCCTGCTTGCGGTAGTAAGCATCGAAGAGCATCGCGATATTGCGCAGGAACAGCCGGCCGGTATCGGTGACGCGGATGAGGTCACCTTCCAGTGCCACCAGCCCGTCGGTGGCCATTTCCGCCAATTCCGTCACGCACTCGAAGTGGGCATCGAAATCAACGCCCCATTCCTGGCCGAAGGCCGCCTTGTTCAGCTCCAGATCGCACATGATGCGAGTGATCGCATCGCGGCGCAGCTTGTCTTCGTGGCCGATGCGCAGACCGCGCTCGGTGGCGAACCGTCCGGCTTCGATGCGGGCGCGATATTCCCGCAGCGACTTCAGGTTTTGCGCATAGACTTCCTCGGTCTGGCTGATGGCCGAGGCGCCGAAGGCGAGGATGTCGCAGTCCTTGTGAGTGGTGTAGCCCTGGAAGTTACGGTAGAGGGTCTTGTTCCGCTGCGCCAGCACCAGTTCGTCGCCGGGTAATGCGTAATGATCCATGCCGATGTAAATGTAGCCGGCAGCGGTAAGTCGGTCTAAGATGAGTTCCTGCAGGGCGACGCGGGTAAGGAAGTCGGGCAGATCGGATTCCTGAATCAGCTTCTGGTGCTTCTTCATCCAGGGCACGTGGGCATAGTTGAACACCGCCAGCCGGTCGGGATTCAAGGCAATCACCGCATCCAGCGTCCTGGCGAAACTCTCAACGGTCTGGTAGGGCAGGCCGACCATCAGGTCCATGTTGATGGACTTGAAACCGGCTTCGCGCATCCAGCCGTAGACCTGGCGGATGAGTGGCTCCGGCTGAATGCGGTTGACGGCCCGCTGGACCTTTTCATCCAAATCCTGCACGCCGAGGCTGAGGCGGTTGAAACCGCAGACTTTCAACGCCTGCACGTGCTCACGGGTCAGTTCTCGCGGGTCGGCCTCACAGCCAATTTCCGCTTCCGGCACAAAGGCAAAACGCGACGTGAGATACCCGAATAGACGGGCGATGTCATCCGGGTGCAAAAAAGTGGGCGTACCGCCGCCCCAGTGCAACTGCTTCACGCGCCGGCCAAGCGAGACCAAGGCGGCCACCCGATCGATCTCGTTGAACAGCAGCTCCAGGTAGCGCTGTGCGCGGCCATAGTCGCGGGTGGCGACCATATTGCAGCCGCAGTACCAGCAGAGGGTGTCGCAAAAGGGAATGTGCACGTAGAGGGAAAGATCACGCGTGCTGTTCTTGTTCGTCTCCAGCTCGGCCCGCCAGTCGGCGTCGGTGAACTGGGTGTGGAAATGGGGTGCGGTCGGATAGGAAGTGTAACGCGGCCCGGCCTTGCAGTATTTTTCGAGGAGCTTGGAAGTTTTCATGGGAAACGATTATACGCCTGCGCCACCGAGGAATTGATAGAGCCTTCCGAGCGCAAAGGCCGCTTGGTCAGGTCTCGCTGCGATCCATCCCGGAGCGGAAAGCGGCCAGGTAATAGGCGGTGTAGGCACCGCTCGCCGAGTAATGGCCGATCGGATCGGGCAATGCCGCAACCTCTTCTTTGCGGAAGAGGCGTTCCGTCCGAATAGTGCGAAACGCGGGACGCAACATGTCATTTCGCTCGATCAACAACCGATCTCCTCGCCGATCGGCCAGATTGGCTGTGAACAACCCGGTAACCCAAGGCGTCAGGCAGACGGCATTCTATCAACGGCACCTCATCTCTATGCAGATTTGTTGCTTGAAAACGATGCGGTTCCCTTCATTCGTCGCATTCTAACTGAGCGGGTTGCGGACACCGGTAGGCAAGATTAAATCCAGACCGGCATGATGATATGATTCGTCCGGGAAAATTACCGTCTGAATTCGCATCAGCAGCGGAGCCTGAACAATCCGGCTGCAGACTTGAGGTCATATGTCGATCAACTTCTTCACCGGTTTACTCGCTGCCTTGTTCCTAGCCACCCTGGCGCCTGAACCTGCCTTGGCGGAAAATTTCCAGCGCGGACAGGAGCTTTACGGCAATCATTGTCAGGCTTGTCATGCGAATCTGGCTCACCTGAGCAAAAACCGAAAAGTCAATAGCCTGAGCGAACTCAGAAAGCGAGTCACCAGCTGGGCCACACATGCCGGTGAAAACTGGGGAGATAGCGAAGTTGACGATGTGCTGTTTTACCTCAACCGAACCTTCTACCACTTCAAGGAAGAGCCGCTGTAATCGCATCATCCGGTCAATCGACATGCCCGCTCAGCCTGGATGACGTAACGTGGACTCGATAGATCGGAACATCGCTTCCCTCAATTCCGCTTGCGCGACATCAAGATTAGCTTGCCGATCCTGTCCACCACGTATCGATGTGTGGAGCCATGCAAACCCTATTTCACTTTGGGCTCGGAAATATCAGTGCCGTCCGATGCGGAGGCTGGCCGTCGCATGATAAATCTCATGCAGGAAGCAGAGAAGGCCAGCAATCAATGCGACCATCGCGATCACGAAGAGGATCGCGATTGCCGTGGACACATCGAGGCCCAGAAAAGCACCGACGAACAACACCACAATGACCGTGCAGATGAGTAGTGCGCAGGTTGTACACAGACTGATCGCCCAGTTTGACCATCGACCGCGACGTGAGAGAACCCTCAGGTCGCGGTGAATGCTTTCCTGGAGCTGTTCATCCGCCCCCTCCAGACGACTTTCCAGTTGACGCGCCCGATCGACAATGCGGCCGATACGCGCAGTGAGAACCGACAGCAGCGCACCGATGCCCGAGAGAAGGAAGACCGGCGCAACCGAAAGCTGGATGACATGCGCCAGGTCAGTGACTTGAAATACGGTTTGCACCAGCAGCCTCGGATTGGATTTCTCGATAGAGGGCGATTATGGACTATGGGATACCGCTCGGTCCGTTTCTCCACGTGGGTCGTCGACAGCGAGCAACCCAATTCCCATCCGTTCGCCGCATCCTTGTAGCGCCGACTTTTGATGTCAGTCTCTTGAGCCGTAACCTCTGGGTCTTTCGAAAAGGCGTAGTTGCGGGTCCGAGTGGCCTTTCCGCTTAGGTACTCCGTAGTATGAGTTTTCTTCCACATCCTCGTTGCCCCACTGGTTCCAACCGGGGCGATGGATGATGTGTATGCGATCTCCGCAGACATAATCTACGCATACCGAAAACCCAGTTAGTTTTTTCTCGCAAGGCTTCAGGGAAGGT
>DATIXD010000212.1:0-38917 GCA_035518875.1 Methylococcaceae bacterium
TCCTGACCGGCACGCTCGTCTCTCTGACCCGCGATGAAGCCAAGGCCAAGCTTCAGGCGCGCGGCGCAAAAGTGACCGCTAGTGTGTCCAAGAAGACCGATTACGTGGTCGCCGGCGCCGACCCCGGCTCCAAGCTGGCCAAGGCGGAAGAACTCGGCGTCGAAATCATCGACGAGGCGCAGCTGTTGGCGCTGTTGGGAGAAGACTGAAACCGGGCCCACAAAATGTAGCGTGGGTCAGGCATGGATGCCGTCACCCGCCAATAACCGGCCCTTACTCGGTGGGCTACGTGGAGCCTGTCCTGAGCGGAGTCAAAGGGCTAACTCACCCTACGGTTGACGCGGCATTGAACAGTTCGCGCAGCTTCTCGCCCGGTTCCTCCGCTTTCATGAAGGCTTCGCCCACCAGGAAGGCATGCACGCCGTGGCCGCGCATGAGGGTAACGTCCTTAGGTTCAAGGATGCCGCTTTCCGCCACGACGAGCCGGTTCTCGGGAATTCTCGGCAGAAGATCCAGGGTTGTCTGCAGGGATACTTCGAAAGTGCGCAGGTTCCTGTTGTTGATGCCGACAAGCGGCAGGTCGAGCTTCAGTGCGCGTTCGAGTTCGGCGCCATCGTGCACCTCCACCAGCACATCCATGCTCAACTCACGGGCCAGCTTGGCGAGATCGGCCATCAAGGCGTCGTCTAACGCGGCGGCGATCAGCAGGATGCAATCCGCGCCGATGGCGCGGGCCTCATAGACCTGATAAGGATCGATCAGGAAATCCTTGCGGATTACCGGCAATGCACAGGCCGCGCGGGCTAGTCGGAGATAATCCTCGCAGCCCTGGAAGAAATCCCGATCGGTGAGCACCGAAAGACAGGCCGCCCCGCCTGCGGCATAGCTGCGGGCGATCTCGGCAGGCCGGAAGTCGGGGCGCATGACGCCCTTGCTCGGGGAAGCCTTTTTGATCTCGGCGATGACCGCCGCTTCTCCTTGAGCGATCTTGGTTTTCAAGGCGCGAACGAATCCGCGCGCTGGGTCGGCAGCTTCTGCCTGATGGCGCAACTCGCTCAGGGAAACTTTCGCCTGGCGTTCGATCACTTCCTCAGACTTGCGGGCGAGGATTTTTTTCAGGATGTCGGGGGGATTGGTCATCTTTTTCGTTGTGCGATAAAAGCAATGTAGGGTGGACAAGTGTCCCTTCGACAAAGCTCAGGACAGGCTTCTGATTTGCCCACCGCTCTTTATCGAGGCTGGCCGGAGCGGATGGTCTCATCAATTTGCTCCGCCAAACGCTCCACACCTTTCGGCGTTATCTTCTCTTGCTGTCCCTTGACCTCGACCGTGTAGTCGCCGACAAGCTGTTTGGTTTTGATATTGATCAAATGGGCTTTGAAATAGACAAACAAAAAGCTGGCTTTGTGAACGCGCCCGACAAGAATCCAGTCGGCGTCGAAGTTTTGTCCAAGCTCTGCGGCGACATCAGGATGATCAAAAAGGTAACCGAACCCTGCGTTGGCCTCTTTTTGCGTCTCCAGGTCGATTTCAATGAGCCGGTAACCGCCCTTCGCCTCTAGGGCCTTTAGCAACAACGGCTTGATCGATGCGGTACGCTCAACTTCTTCGGCATTCACGGGACTTGGCGTCAAATTGAGTGTCAAATCATTTAACTCGAAATCAAGAATTGCGATGCGAATGTCATTCGCAAAGGCCTGAGCGTTCGAGCACAAGGTCAATAGCGTCATCAATAACGCTTTTCCAAAGCATGCGCGGATCTTAGCCACGACGACTCAACTCAACCAACTCATCCAACTTCCGCCGCGCCGAACCATCGGCAATCACCGCCTGGGCCTTCGCCACGCCAGCTTCAAGGCTGTCTACCAAATTCGCCGCATAAATCGCCGCGCCGGCATTGAGAGCGACGATGTCTCGAGCCGGGCCGGGTTCGCCGTTCAGCACGGCGAGCATCATTTTCAGACTGGCCGCCACCGTATCTACGGTAATCTGCTTGAGTGTGGCACGCTTGAATCCGAACTGTTCCGGCGTGACGGTGTAGGTTTCGATCTTCCCGTCTTTCAGCTCTGCCACCAGGGTGGGCGAGGTGATACTGATTTCGTCGAGTCCGTCCTCGGCATGGACCACGAGCACATGCCGACTGCCGAGTTTTTGCAGCACCATCGCCACCGGTTCGACCCAACGTTCCGCGTAGACACCGACCAATTGATTGAGCGCGCCGGCCGGGTTGGTAAGGGGCCCCAAGAGGTTGAACAGCGTGCGCACGCCGATTTCCCTGCGCGGACCGATGGCGTATTTCATCGCACCGTGATGGCGTTGGGCGAACAGGAAGCCGACGCCGACTCGATCGATACAGGCCTTGACCTGATCCGGGGTGAGGTCGAGGTTGATGCCGGCAGCCTCCAGAACGTCAGCACTGCCGGAGCGACTGGAAACCGAACGATTGCCGTGCTTGGCGACCTTGCCGCCGGCTGCCGCGACGACGAATGCGGCGGTCGTGGAAATATTGAAGGTTTGGTTGGCGTCGCCCCCGGTTCCGCAAGTATCGATCACGTGCGGACCGCTCACCGGAACCTTGGTGGCCATTTCCCGCAGCACTTCGGCGGCGGCGGCAACTTCCTCCACGGTTTCGCCCTTGGCCCTGAGGGCGATCAGAAAAGCGCCGATCTGGGCCGGAGTGGCCCCGCCGCTCATGATAGTGCGCATCAGCTTGCGCATCTGGGAAGGGTTCAGGTCTTGCTTGTCCAGTAAGGCTTGCAGGGCGGCGGGCATGTCCATGGGGTTTCTTCTTAGTTTAGGTTTGTCGTGCAGGTTGGGTTGGCGAAGCGCAACCCGACCTGCATTCAAGGAAATTACGTAGAAGTTCGTGCCCCTGTTCGGTGAGGATCGATTCCGGATGGAACTGGACGCCTTCGATGAGCAGTGTTTTGTGACGTACGCCCATGATTTCGTCCAGGCTGCCGTCCTTGTTCTCGGTCCAGGCGGTGATTTCCAGGCAGTCCGGCAGGGTGGCCTGTTCGATGACCAAGGAATGATAGCGGGTCGCCTGAAAGGGGTTGTTGAGCCCTTTGAACACGCCCTTGTCGAGATGATGCACCATGGAAGTCTTGCCATGCATGATGCTTTTGGCATGGATGACGTTGCCGCCGAAGGCGTAGCCGATGCTCTGATGCCCCAGACAGACGCCGAGGATCGGGTATTTGCCGGCGTAACGATGAATGGTTTCGACCGAAATGCCGGCCTCCTTGGGTGTGCAGGGGCCGGGGGAGATGACGATCTTGTCCGGATTGATCCGCTCGATCTCTTCCACGGCGATCTGGTCATTGCGCACGACTTCGACTTCCGCGCCCAGTTCCGCCAGATATTGCACCAGGTTGTAAGTGAAGGAATCGTAGTTGTCGATCATCAGCACTCGAACGCTCATAGGCTTTGCCCTCCTTCGAGGCCGGCGCAAGCCATGGCGACGGCGCGGAAGATCGCTCGGCCCTTGTTCATGGTTTCCTCCCATTCGTTACGGGGGATGGAGTCGTGGACGATGCCGGCACCGGCCTGGATATGCAGCATGCCGTCCTTGATGACCGCGGTGCGAATGGCGATGGCCGTGTCGAGGTTACCGGACCAGCCGATATAACCGATTGCGCCGGAATAGACACCGCGCTTCACCGGCTCCAGTTCGGCGATGATCTCCATCGCGCGGATCTTTGGCGCACCGCTGACGGTGCCGGCGGGGAAGGTCGCGGCCAGTACATCGAAAGCGTTCCTGCCTTCCTTGAGCCTCCCGGTGACGTTGGAAACGATGTGCATGACGTGAGAATAGCGTTCGACGATCATCTTGTCGGTCACCCGCACGCTGCCCGTTTGCGCCACCCGGCCGGCATCGTTGCGGCCCAGATCGATGAGCATCAGGTGCTCGGCGATCTCCTTGGGGTCGGCCAAAAGGTCTTTTTCCAGCGCCAAATCTTCCTCGTGGGTCTTGCCGCGCCGGCGGGTTCCGGCGATTGGGCGCACCGTCAGGTTGTCGCCTTCCAGGCGGACCAGGATTTCCGGCGAGGAACCGACGATGTGAAAATCCCCCAGATTGAGGTGATACATGTAAGGCGATGGGTTCAGGCAGCGCAGCGCCCGGTAGAGATCAAGCGGCGAGGCCGAGTACGGAATGGACAGGCGCTGGGACAGCACGACCTGCATCACGTCGCCTTCGACGATATATTGCTTGACCCGGCGAACTGCGTTCTCAAAGCCTTCCTGGGTGAAGCCGGAAATGAAATCCGCCTCGTCCACCCGTTTGCCCGAACGGTCGGCGCGCATCGGCAGGCCGGCTTCACGCAGCCTGTTGACCAGGCAGTCCAGCTTGTCTTGAGCCTTGTGGTAACCGCTTTCCTGAGCCGGGTCGACGTGGGTGACGATCAACAGCTTGCCGGTGAGATTGTCGAATACCAGTACGTCTTCCGAAACCATCAGCAGGATGTCGGGATTGCCGATGGGATCGGGCTTCTCGCGCCTCAGGCGCGGTTCGATGTAGCCGATGGTCTCGTAGCCGAAGTAACCGACGAGTCCGCCGGTGAAGCGAGGGAGTCCCGCGATGGGGGGTACCTTGAAGCCCGATGCGAACCGTTCGATCCAGGCAAGGGGATCTTCGGTTGTGACGGCTTCAGTCACCCGGCCGTCGAGCGCGACGGCGACGTCGTTGCCATCGATTTTGATCACCGTGCGGCAGGGCAGCCCGATGATGGAGTAGCGTCCCCACTGCTCGCCCCCGTGTACCGATTCGAACAGATAGGAATAGGGCGCGTTGGCAAGTTTCAGATAGGCGCTTAGGGGTGTGTCCAGGTCGGCGAGCACCTGTCTTGCGACGGGAATGCGGTTATAGCCTTGTTCGGCGTATTGCTGGAATTGTTCGGGCGTCATGGCGTGTATCGAATATGTAGGTCGGGTTAGCGAAGCGTAAGCCGACGGGAAGACCATTCGTGGGGTTACGGCCTATCGGCCTAACCCCACCTACGCTTTTTCAATGGATTTATAACGCCATCGTTCCGAGAGTGGGTCCGCTTGTGTGGCTTGTAGAGCGTCTGCTCGAAGGACCGCCGGGAGATCGGCTATGGATTCGATCAGGGCGTCCGCGTGGAGGTCTGTCACTTTTTCGCAGCGCCGATAGCCGTAAGGTACGCAGACAATCGTAAAACCGGCGGCGCGGGCCGCCTCGACGTCGTTCTCTGAATCGCCCACCATCAGGCATTGGGCCGGCGTGACGCCGAAGCGCTCCGCGGTTTTCAGCAGGGGCTCCGGATGCGGCTTATGCTTCGCGAACTGGTTCCCGCAGCCGATGTAGTCCAAGAGCTGCGCCACGCCCAGTTTTTCCAGCAGCGGAAGGGTGAAGTCGGAATGTTTGTTGGTAACGCAGGCCAGTTTGTAGTCGTCGGCTTTCAGGGCCTTGATGCCGCCCAGCACGCCGGGAAACAGGCGGCTGCGTTCGCAGACATTTTCCGCATACAAGGCCATGAACATGGGCAGCGCTTCGGCGAAGCCCTCGGGTTCCCCAAGCGGCCACATTTCAAAGGTCAGCGCGCGCTTGACCAGCATGGCCACGCCATTGCCGATCCAGCCGCGGATGCGATCGACACCAGCCGGCGCACGGCCCATGCGCTCAAGCATTGCATCCGCGCAATAGGCCAGGTCCGGCGCGCTGTCCACCAAAGTGCCGTCCAGATCGAATACGATCAGGACAGGCCGCGACAGTTGCATCAGCCTCTAGCCCTGGCAAGCTCGTCGCGCAGCGACTGGATGACGGAATCGTAGCGGTTCGGGTCGCTGTCCTTGCCCGCGCTGAACACGGCGGAACCGGCGACAAAAGTGTCGCAACCGGCGGCGGCGATTTCACCGATATTCTTCACGTTCACGCCGCCGTCGATTTCCAGGCGGATGTTGCGACCGCTGGCGTCGATGCGCTTGCGGCACTCCCGCACCTTGTCCAGCACATAGGGAATGAACGACTGACCGCCGAAACCGGGATTCACCGACATCAGCAGGATCATGTCGAGCTTGTCCATGACGTGATCGAGATGGTTAAGGGGAGTCGCCGGGTTGAACACCAGCCCGCACTTGCAGCCGCTGTCCTTGACGAGTTGCAGACTGCGATCGACATGTTCGGAGGCCTCCGGATGGAAGGTGATGTAGCTCGCTCCGGCCTTGGCGAAATCGGGAATGATTCGATCGACCGGCTTCACCATCAGATGCACGTCGATGGGGGCGGTGACGCCGTGCTTGCGCAGCGCTTCGCAAACCAAGGGGCCGATGGTCAGATTGGGCACGTAATGGTTGTCCATCACGTCGAAATGGACGATGTCCGCGCCCGCATTCAGCACGTTTTGAACTTCTTCGCCGAGGCGCGCGAAATCGGCGGACAAAATCGAAGGCGCAATCCAGTTCTCATTCATCGTTCAGGCTCGCTGGTTGGTTTGTTAATCTGTTCGCCAACCGGGCACTCATGGTAGGGTGGGTATGGCCCGCCTATGGCCCTTGATTCGGCGAAGTAGGCTGGGTATTTTCACATTTAGAATTCCCTCGGGCAAGCAAGCTTCTTGCCCGCCCACAGCCATAGTCATCCGGATGGATCAATGTCCCAAGAAACTCGAAAAACCCTCGTGCTGGTCGACGGTTCCTCATTCCTCTACCGCGCTTTTCATGCTCTGCCGCCTCTGAGCAATTCACACGGCGAGCCCACCGGAGCGATTTACGGCGTCGCCAACATGCTGCGCAGGCTTCTGGAGGAGTACGACACGCCCTATGTGGCGATGGTCTTCGACGCGCCGGGCAAGACCTTCCGCAACGACGCCTACGAGCATTACAAGGCGCACCGTCCGTCCATGCCGGACGAGTTGCGGGCGCAGACGGAACCGCTTTACGCCCTGGTCGAGGCGATGGGCGTTCCATCGTTGATAGAATCGGGAGTCGAGGCGGATGACGTAATCGGGACCTTGGCCGATCAAGCGGTCGAGGATGGGTTCGATGTGGTGATTTCCACCGGCGACAAAGACATGGCGCAGCTGGTGAACGATAAGGTGACTCTCGAAAACACCATGACCGACACCCGCCTGGATGCGGCTGGCGTGAAGGAAAAGTTCGGCGTGCCGCCGGAGCGGATCGTCGACTATCTGGCCCTGGTCGGGGACACTTCCGACAACATCCCCGGCGTGCCGAAATGCGGCCCGAAGACCGCAGCCAAATGGCTGAACGAATTCGGTTCGCTGGAAGTACTCATGGCGCGGGCCGAAGAGGTCGGCGGCAAGATCGGCGAGAACCTTCGCGCCAGTCTCGGTCAAATCCCGCTGTCGCGCCAGCTCGCCACGATCGTGCGAGACGTGCCGCTGCGCGTGACGCCGGAGGAACTCAAGCGGCGGGAACCGGACAAATCCGCCCTGAAGGTGCTATTGACGCGGTTCGAATTCAACACCTGGCTCAAGCAATTGGGCGACCCCACGGGCAATCCGCCCGCCGCGCCCGCCAATCGGCAGGACAGGGACTATGAGGCGGTGCTCACCGTTGAAACCTTCGATAACTGGCTTCGCAAGCTGGAGTCCGCGGAAATCTTCGCCTTCGACACCGAAACGACCAGCCTGGATTACAGCCGGGCCGAAATCGTCGGGGTCTCCTTCGCCATCGAAGCCGGCAAGGCGGCTTATGTGCCCCTGGTCCACGACTATCCGAGCGCGCCGAAGCAGCTGGACCGCGAATTCGTTCTAGGCCGATTGCGAGGGCTGCTGGAAGACGCTGGGCGGTCCAAGCTCGGCCAGAATCTCAAATACGACGCCAACGTGCTGGCGAACCACGGCATCGAATTGCGGGGGATTCGCCACGACACGATGCTGGAGTCCTATGTGCTCAACAGCACGGCAACGCGCCACGATATGGATTCGCTGGCCCAGCATTACCTCAAGCACAAGACTATCCATTACGAGGACGTAGCCGGCAAGGGTGCGAAGCAGATTCCGTTTCATCAGGTCGACATCGAACCGGCTGCCGAATATGCCGCCGAGGACGCCGACGTGACCCTGCGCCTGCACGAGCATCTTTGGCCTCGGCTGAAAGCGATGCCGAGTTTGCAAAAGCTTTACGAGGAAATCGAAATACCGCTGGTACCGGTGCTGTCGCGGATGGAGCGAACCGGCGTGCTGGTGGACGCCAAGATGCTGGCCGGTCAGAGCGGCGAGTTGGCCGGGCGCATGATGGAAATCGAGCAGTTGGCCTACCTGGCGGCCGGTCAACCGTTCAATCTCGGCTCGCCCAAACAGATTCAGACCATTCTCTACGACAAGCTCAATATCCCAGTCATCAAAAAGACGCCCAAAGGCCAGCCTTCCACGGACGAGTCGGTGTTGCAGGAACTAGCGGAAATCTACGACCTGCCGCGCCTGATCCTGGATTACCGCTCCATGAGCAAACTAAAATCCACCTATGCCGACCGCCTGCCGGAGCAGGTCAATCCGCGCACCGGCCGGGTACATACCTCCTACCATCAGGCGGTGGCGGCCACCGGGCGTTTGTCTTCCTCCGATCCCAATCTTCAGAACATCCCGGTGCGTACTGAAGAGGGAAGAAGAATTCGGCGGGCCTTCATAGCCCCCTCCGGTCACAAGATCATCTCGGCGGATTATTCCCAGATCGAGCTGCGCATCATGGCGCATTTGTCCGGCGATCGCAGCCTGCTCGATGCCTTTTCCGGGGGCGAAGATATTCATCGCGCTACTGCCGCCGAGGTATTCGGGATGACACCAGAATCCGTCACACCCGATCAGCGCCGCGCCGCCAAGGCGATCAACTTCGGACTGATCTACGGCATGTCGGCGTTCGGGCTGGCGAAACAACTCAGTGTTGGCCGCGAAAGCGCCCAGGTTTATATCGACCTTTATTTTTGCCGTTATCCCGGCGTCAAGGCTTACATGGACCAAACCCGGGAACGGGCGCGAGAGCAAGGTTTTGTGGAAACGCTATTCGGCCGCCGTCTGCATATTCCGGACATCAAGGCCAGCAACGGCCAGCGCCGCCAATACGCCGAGCGCACCGCCATCAATGCGCCCATGCAAGGCACCGCGGCGGACATCATCAAACGCGCCATGATCGCGGTCGATGGCTGGATTCAGGACAAGCGCCCACCGGTGAAGATGATCATGCAGGTGCATGACGAGCTGGTCTTTGAGGTCGCCGAAGGGCATGTCGATGAGGTCATCGCCGAAATCCGCAATTTGATGTGCCAGGCGGCTGATCTGGATGCACCGCTGGTGGTGGATGTCGGCGTGGGGCTGAATTGGGACGAAGCGCACTGAGCGGAAAACTTCGACGCCCGGTGATGCGCCGAAAGGAGTCGATCTTCGGTATCCCCTGTCATTCATGCTGACGGGTTTCCGCGGCGCTTCAAGCAAGCTGTGCCGGTCTGCTTTCCGCGCTGCACGCGCCTTGCGCGGCGCCTTACGAACGTGTATTTTCCGAACCTGATGTGTGAAGTTCTCGCGTTGCGGTAAGGTCTTGCCAAAGAACTGACCGCCTCTTTCAATGGCAAGGCGCCTTTGAGTCGCAGGTAATTCCGATCGCCGAGGTCCACATCGATCCAGTCGCCCTTGAGTCGTGCCCTCTGCCCGCAGCTATTGCAAAGGAATCATCATGAAAATTGGTATCGCTTCCGATCACGCCGGTTTCGGCCACAAAGAAGAACTGCGAAAATGGCTGAGCTCTCTTGGCCATGAAGTGGTCGACTATGGCTGTTTCAGCACTGAATCAACCGATTACCCCAAGTGGATCCGACCCTGCGCCGAGGCTGTGGCCCGCGGCGAAGTCGAACGCGGCATCGTGCTCGGTGGCAGCGGCAACGGTGAAGCTATCGTGGCCAACCGCGTCAAGGGCTGCCGCTGTGGTTACTGCTTCAACGAGGAAACCGCCTACCTTACTCGCCTGCACAACGACGCCAACTGCATCGCCATCGGCCAGCGCATCGTCGATATCGAGATGGCCAAGAAGATCGTCGACAAATTTCTGAGCACCGACTTCGAAGGTGGCCGGCATGTGCCGAGGATCAAGGCGATCGATGATTGAGGTTTGGCGCTGGCGCCGGTGGAGGATCACCGAGCCGGCGTCGAACGGCAATGCGGCTCAGGGATAGGACTTACCCTGAGCCGCGGCGCTTTCTCACAATTTCTGAAGCAGCGCCTCGGCGCTCGATATCTCCAACTTGCCGGCAGCCTCGACTGCGAGCTGCTGGACGACGCCGTCGTCGACGATCATCGCGAAGCGCTGGCAGCGCATACCCAAACCTTTTGCGGTGAGGTCGAACTCCAGCCCGAGCTTTTTGGTGTAGTCGGCGCTGCCATCGGCCATCATGCGTACCTTGCCGCCGGCCTTCTGCTCCCGGCCCCAGGCGGCCATTACGAAACCGTCGTTGACGGCCATGCACCAGATTTCGTCGATTCCTTTTGCTTTCAGCTTACCGAAGTTAGCGACGTAACCGGGGAGGTGTTGCGCGGAGCAGGTCGGCGTGAAGGCGCCCGGCACGCCGAAAATCACGATCTTCTTGCCCTTAACGAGGTCGCCGATTTCTAATGTCTCAGGCTTCATCGGACAGCCGGTCGCTGGGTCGAACACGGTGCTCTCGCTAAGCGTGCCTTCGGGGAGGCGGTCTCCAACTTTGATCGTCATGGGAACTCCTCGCGGTTTTGATTGGGACGGGGCGATAGGATGGCGCAAGCCCTTGCGGAAGTCAAAACGCTCGCGCGCGCAGCCCGGAAACTCATGAAAGACTGACGCTCTCGGTTTTGAGGCCCAGACTGAAAAAATTTAGCGAGGAATCATGCGCTTCAAAACACCGCCGATCAGGAAAGTTCGCGGTGCCTCAGCAGAATGTCGTGCACCGATTCGCGGAAGTGGCGTGCCAGTGCCTCGACCAGATAAACCGAGCGATGTTGGCCGCCGGTGCAGCCGACGGCGATGGTGAGATAGCTGCGGTTTTCCGCCTCGAAGCGGGGAATCCAGCGTTCCAGCAAGGCAACGATGTCATCGAGATACGCCTGGACATCACCGCTTCGATTGAGAAATTCAACCACCTCAACATCTTTGCCCGTCTTGCTTCTTAATGCCGGCTCCCAATGGGGATTCGGCAGGCAGCGGGCGTCGAAAACGAAATCCGTATCCAGGGGAATTCCGTGTTTGAAGCCGAACGACTGGAAATAAAGCGACATCAGCCGATTTTGTTTCGCCCCCACGCGGACGCGTACCAATTCGCGCAGTTGATGAACATTGGTGGAGGTCGTATCGATGAGAAGATCGGCTTCCTGGGCGATCGGCTCCAGTAGTTGACGTTCCAGTTCAATGGCTTCCGAAAGGGAATGGGCCGAGTCGGTCAAAGGATGTTTGCGGCGCGTCTCGCTGAAGCGCTTCAACAGCGTCTCGGGTTCGGCCTGCAAGTACAACACTTCGCAGTCGATCCCAAGCTTATCCATCATTTTCAGCGTGTCCGGAAATTCGCCGAGGCTTTGGCTTTGCGTGCGGGCGTCTATACCCAGCGCGGTCTTCCGGAAAATGTTTTGGTTGGCGATCATCACTTGCTTGACGAAGGCGTCGAGGAGCGCCACCGGCAGGTTGTCGATACAGTAATAGCCACAGTCTTCCAGCGTCTCCAGCGCGATGCTCTTGCCGGAGCCGGACAGTCCGCTGACGATAACCAGTTTCATGGAGAGAATCGCCGAATCGCGAGTTCATGCCGGCGGGATTCGCCGGTCGGGAGGTTGCCCAGGGGGCGCTTAACGGTTGTGGGCGCTGAGCTTTTCCTTGTGCTTGATGATTTGCCGGTCCAGCTTGTCGATCAGGCCGTCGATGGCGGCGTACAGGTCGGCCTGGTGGTCCTCGGCGAACAGCTTCGCACCGTTGACTTGGATGGTGGACTCGGCTTTTTGCACCAGCTTCTCCACGGACAGGATGACATGCACGTCGATCAGTTGGTCGAAATGGCGCTCCAGCCTTTGGAATTTATCGATGACATAGTTCTTCAAGGCTTCAGTCACGTCGACGTGGTGACCGCTGATACTGAGTTGCATGGAAGGCTCCTTGGGTTTGGAAACGATAAGTGGACCGCGTCAAAAAATCCGCTTTCTTTCGTTCGACGGTGGAATGGACATGGCCTCGCGATATTTTGCGATGGTTCTGCGCGCCACGTTGATGCCTTTCGTTTTCAACATGGCCGAGATCGTGTGGTCGCTCAACGGCCTGACCGGTTCTTCCTGTTCGAGGATTTCCTTGATGTAAGCCTTGATCGCCGTGGCCGAACATTCTCCGCCGGAATCGGTTGAGACGTGGCTGGAAAAGAAATACTTGAATTCATAAACGCCGTTGGGGGTATGCATATATTTTTGCGTCGTGACGCGTGAAATGGTTGATTCGTGCATTCCCACTTCTTCCGCGACATCTCGCAAGACTAGCGGTTTCATGGCGCGCTCGCCAAGTTCGAGAAAGTCCTTCTGGTGTTCGACAATGGAGCGAGCCACCTTGATTAGGGTCTCGTTCCGGCTCTGCAGGCTCTTGATGAACCACCGCGCCTCTTGCAGGTGGTTTTTCATACAGACATTGTCGGCGCTGTTGTCGGCCCGCTTGATCAGGTTCGAGTAATAGGGGTTGATGCGCAGTTTCGGCGTAATCTCGGGATTGAGCGATACCACCCACTCGCCCCCGATCTTGGCCACGAATACGTCCGGGATGACATACTGGGAAGCCTGGCCTTCGATACGCCGCCCCGGTTTCGGCTCCAGCGTCCGAATGAGCGCGATGACCTGATTGAGTTCTTCGTCGGAAAGCTCCAGGAGGCGCTTGAGTTTGGTCAAATCCTTCTTGGCCAACAGGTCGAGATGTCCCTTCACAAGCGCCAGCGCTTTGGTTCGCCAAGGAGTATCCTCAGGCAATTGCTGGAGTTGGATGTGCAGGCAATCGGCAAGGTCGAGTGCGGCGACGCCGGGCGGATCCAGGTTTTGCACGCTATGCAGCACAGCCTTGACTTCGTCCAGCTCCAAATCCTCGATCTGGCTCAGCAATCCCTGATGGATGTCTTCGATCGTCGTCGTCAGATAGCCGTCGTCGTTCACCGAGTCGATGATGGCGGTGGCGATGGCGTGATCCTGCTCGCTGAAAGGCATCAACTCCATCTGCCATTGCAGATGGTCGTGCAAGGTCGGGGATGGCGCGCGCTGGAACACGAAATCGTCGTTTTCGCCATCGTTCCTTGGCGGAGTATAGGATTGGGCACTGTCGTAGACGTCTTCCCAGGAGACATCGCCTGGCAATTCCTGGGGAATGTCCGATGGTGCGTCGAGGTTGGGGAGTTCGCCGTATTCGGTTTCCTTGTTTGCGGTTTCGACTGAATCGGATGCTTCCGGGAAAGTATTTTCCTCTTCACCCATCTCCAACATCATATTCGAATCGAGCACCTGCTGGATTTCCTGCTGGAGATCCAGTGTGGACAGCTGCAGCAGCTTGATTGCCTGCTGCAGCTGCGGGGTCATGGTGAGTTGCTGGCCCAGCCGAAGTTGGAGAGATTGCTTCATATCGTCTTAATTGATTTCGCCCGAAGGGTGGTGCGGCTTTTGCATTTATTCTAGCCCAATCGCAAGTAATCCGATAACTCCCCGAGTTTCCCTCACAGCGAAAAGTGCTCGCCCAGGTAAACTTTACGCACTTCCGGGTTTTTAACGATTTCATCGGCCCCGCCTTCGGCGATCACCCGGCCTTCGTTGAGGATATAGGCGCGGTCACAGATGCCAAGGGTTTCGCGCACGTTGTGTTCGGTGATCAGGATGCCGATCCCGCGCTTGCGCAGATGATCGATGATCTTCTGGATGTCGATGATGGAAATCGGATCGACCCCGGCGAACGGCTCGTCGAGGAGCATGAAGCGGGGCTCGCAGGCGAGTGCCCTGGCGATTTCCACCCGCCGCCGCTCGCCGCCGGAAAGCCCGATGGCGGGCTGATCGCGCAAATGGGAGACGCTGAATTCATCCAGCAATTCCTCGATACGGAGATCGCATTGGCCGTTGCTGAGATCGTTGCGCAATTCCAGCACTGCGCGCAAATTATCGGCGACGCTGAGTTTTCTGAAAATCGACGGCTCCTGGGGCAAATAGCCTATGCCGAGTCGCGCCCGGGCATGCATGGGCATATGGGTGATGGCCTGCTGGTCGATTTGGATGCTGCCCGAGTCCGGACCGATCAGGCCCACGATCATATAAAAGCTGGTGGTCTTGCCTGCGCCATTGGGGCCCAAGAGACCGACGATTTCCCCGCTGTTGATGCTCAGGGAGACGCCGTCGACGACGTGGCGCTTGTTATAACTCTTGTTCAGGGTGGTAGCGGAAAGAATCGTCATGGAGTGATTTCGGCGTTATTTTGCAGGCGCTTTTTCGCTGGGCGGCAGCGTGACTCGAACACGTTTCCCGCTCCCTGCCGGGACGCCGGCCTTCATCACCGATTTCCGGCTATCGTATTCGATGCGGTCGCTGGCGACGCGATTGCTCAAATCCGGCGTGTCCCCCTGCCACACCAGCGCCTTGTCCAACAAGATGAGCAGGCCGGTTTCAGGGAAAAATTCCGCCCGCTGCGAGGTTCCGTGCATGTCCTCCTTGGCGCCTTCCGGGGTTTGCTTGAGCCGAACGGGGTTGCCTGTCGCAACGATTTTGTCGGTTTTACCCTCCTTCTGGTAAACGGTCATCTGGTCGGAATAGACCTCCAGGCTGCCCTGGATGGTCTTGACATCGCCGATATACACGGTCTCGCCTTTCGCCTCGTCATAGGTGGCAGAGTTGGCCTCGATATACATCGGCTGCTTGGAGTCGCTGTCCAAAGCCGCCGCGGAAGATCCGGCCGTGGCCAGAATCGTGAACAACAGCGCGGACCTAACGCATTTCATGTTTTCTCCGTACCTGGGCGAGTAAGTTGACCTGGAGTGCGGGCTCGAAATGGACCTGCATGCCGGTCCCGCTGAGTTCGTCTTGGGGGCTCAAGATCAGAACGTGTTCCCGGGTTTCCGCATAACTCTTATCGGGCTCCACTTTGGCGTTCTTGGTCATGATTCGGACCACGCCGTTTTCGCCGGTATCGCGCGTGATCAGGACATCGCCTTTCAGGAAGACCGTCGAACCGCTCGAAAGCGCAGTGGCGGTGTCGGAATGGATGACCCAAGGCTGCTCACCTTCCTTCTTGTAGAGGGTCAAGACCGGTTTGTCCATTTCCGTACGGTCGTCGTTCTTGTAATGGGTCATCGTGACGGCGAACAGTACCTCCTTCGGTTTGCCTTCGGGGGTCAGCACGGTTCTTTTCACGTTGGTCGAATAATAGTCAATCTCGGACCGCTCCGGTTTCAGCGTCTTCTCCTCCGCCGGCATCAGGTTGTCGGCGACCCGCCAAGTGGCGGCGGCTAGCAAGCCCAACGCAAGATAAGTCCCGAACGTCTTCGGCGTGATCATCGCGGAGCGTTATAAGTGACTTTCGATGACCCGCTTCAAACTGCCCTGGGCTTCCATGATCAGGTCGCAAACTTCCCGCGCGGCGCCTGCCCCCCCTGGATTCGAAGTGCGCCAGTGGGCGTAGGGAAGGATGGCGAAATGGGCGTCGGCGACGGCGATCGAGAGTCCCGCGCGGCTCATGATAGGCAGGTCGAGCAGATCGTCGCCGACGTGGGCGACCTGGTCCGGCGTCAGATTCAGATCGCGGCAAAGTGTTTCGAAGGCCGCCAGCTTATTTTGCTGACCCTGAAAGACCCGCACTATGCCCAAGTTTTTCATACGCTGAGCAACTGACGGGGACTCCCGCCCGGAAATTACGGCGACCTCCACGCCAGTCTGCCGCAGCAAGTTGATACCGAGCCCGTCGCGGGAATGGAAGCTCTTGTATTCTCGGCCCTGCTCGTCGAAGAACAATTTGCCATCGGTGAGCACGCCGTCCACGTCGAAAATGACCAGACGGATTCTTGCCGCCTTTTCTCGAATGCCTCGCATCATGAGTTGTCTCGGATGAATTAAACGACGCCCGCTCGAAGCAGATCGTGCATGTTCAATGCACCGGTCAAGCGATTTTCTTCGTCGACCACTAACAGCGCGTTGATTCGCTTTTCTTCCATGATATGCACGGCTTCGGCCGCCAGGCGATCGGCCGCGATCTTGGTGTAGCGCCGGGTCATGACTTTCGCTATGGGGGTGTAGTGAATGTCATGGGCGGTTTCAAAGAGGCGGCGCAAATCACCGTCGGTAAAGATGCCCTGAACGCGCCCTTGAGCGTCGACGATGGCGGTCATGCCCAATTTTTTGGCCGTCATTTCCAAGACCGCGTCGCGGATCAGTGCGGATTCCGGCACCGATGGAATCGCATCGCCCGTGTGCATGATCTCTTTGATCCGAAGAAGCAGACGCTTACCCAGGCTTCCGCCGGGGTGGGAGAGGGCGAAATCCTCCCGGGTAAAGCCGCGGGCTTCCAAGAGCGCAACGGCCAAGGCATCGCCCATGGCGAGGGTGGCCGTTGTGCTTGAAGTCGGCGCAAGCCCCAAGGGGCAGGCTTCTTCCCGGACACCGATATCGAGGTGAACGTCGGCCTGCATTGCCAGCGTCGAGGCGTGATTGCCCGTTAGGGCGATCAAAGGGGAGCCGATGCGCTTGATGAGGGGCAGGATCGTGACGATTTCTCCGGTTTCGCCCGAGCGGGACAGGGCCATCACCACGTCTTGCGGGGTGATCATTCCGAGGTCGCCATGGCTGGCTTCGCCGGGATGGACGAAGAAAGCCGGAGTGCCCGTACTCGCAAGCGTCGCGGCGATCTTGCCGCCGATATGTCCCGACTTCCCCATGCCGGTGACGATAATGCGCCCCGTGCAAGCGAGCATTAGGCGACAGGCGTCGACGAAGCGCTCGTCGATGCGCTCGGACAGGGACGATATGGCTTCGGACTCGATCCGGATGACCTCCAAGCCGAGGCGGCGCAGGTTTTTTTCATCGCAAGTCGCTGTCATGCAGGAAGTCGCGCGGGCACAATTGAAAGCAGACATTATGCCATGAACATGAATTTGTGTTTATGTTTCCATTTGTGGTCGAAGATAGTCCATCGAAAGTACATGCGGACGAAAGTTGACTCCAGTCTTTCCGGTCGGAGACAATAAACCTTTTTTTAATTGGATCGATATGTCCACGGCTCTTGCATGACCGGCGTTTTTGCCGAAGACGAAATTCTGGTTTCCATTCGTGATCTGACTTTTTTTCGCGGCGCCAGAAAAATTTTTGATGGCGTCAACATGGAAATCCCGCGCGGGAGAATTACAGCCATCATGGGGCCTAGCGGCACCGGCAAGACGACCCTGTTGAGACTGATCGGCGGTCAGTTACGGCCGGGCGGCGGCAGCGTGACCGTCGATGGGCAGGTCGTGCACAAACTGCGCCTTGGCGAATTGTACGAGTTGCGTAAGCGTATGGGCATGCTGTTCCAGAGCGGCGCGCTGCTGACGGACCTGAGCGTTTTCGAGAACGTCGCCTTTCCCCTGCGCGAGCATACCCGACTCCCGGAGTCGATGATCCGCAGCCTGGTGCTGATGAAGCTGCAAGCCGTTGGCCTGCGCGGAGCGCGGGACTTGATGCCCAGTCAGCTTTCCGGCGGCATGGCGCGGCGGGTGGCGCTGGCGAGGGCGATCGCTCTCGATCCCATGATGATCATGTATGATGAGCCGTTCAGCGGACAGGACCCGATTTCGATGGGGGTACTGGTGCAACTGATTCACGATTTGAACGATGGACTTGGGCTAACCAGCATCGTGGTCTCCCATGACGTGAAGGAGACGGCCAGCATCGCCGATTACATTTATCTGATCTCCGAAGGCAAGGTCGTGGGGCAGGGCACGCCTGAGGAGATCGAGCGGTCGGAGTCGCCCTGGGTGAGACAGTTCATGCACGGCCTGGCCGATGGCCCCGTGCCGTTTCATTATCCGGCGCGGAATTACGCGGGCGATCTCATGGGCTTCGGCAAATCGCGCCGACGCTCGGCAGTCTGACGGCCTCCTCAGGGATTCTCAACATGCTAGGACATGTGCAAATGCTCGGCCGTACCACCTTGGACGGATTGCAAAAGCTGGGACGGGCAAATCTTTTTCTGCTTCATGCGTTGACGGGCCTGCCGGATATTCTGTGGCGGTTGTGGGTGCTTTGGGCTCAGGTCTATTCGGTGGGCGTACTCAGCATCCTCATCGTGGTCGTTTCCGGTTTGTTCGTCGGCATGGTATTGGGACTCCAAGGCCATTATGTGCTTTCGGATTTCGGTGCGGAGCAGACCCTGGGTGTCATGGTGGCGGCTTCCCTGGTGCGCGAGCTGGGTCCAGTGGTGACCGCGCTATTGTTCGCCGGCCGCGCGGGTTCCGCGCTCACCGCCGAAATCGGACTCATGAAAGCGACCGAACAACTGTCCGGCATGGAAATGATGGCCGTCGACCCGGTCAGGCGCATCATTGCCCCGCGCTTGTTCGCTGGCATCGTCTCCATGCCGCTGCTCGCTTGTTTGTTCAGCATGATCGGGGTTCTGGGCGGGTATTTCGTCGGCGTGGGCCTCTTGGGCGTCGACGATGGCGCCTTCTGGTCGCAGATGCGGGCCAGGATCGATTTTTACGACGACATCCTGAACGGGGTGATTAAGAGCCTGGTGTTCGGGGTCGTTGTGACGTGGATTGCCGTTTTCGAGGGTTACGACTCGATCCCGACTTCCGAGGGCGTTAGTCGCGCCACCACGCGTTCCGTCGTTTATTCGGCGTTTGCCGTTCTGGGTTGGGACTTCGTACTAACGGCCTTAATGTTCGGAGAGGATTGATGCAGCAAACGAGAGTAATCGAGATATGGGTGGGCTTATTCGTCGCAATCGGCATGATCGCCTTGTTCTTCCTGGCGATGCAGGTCAGCAATTTGAGCGATCTGAAAATCGATGACAAGAGTTATAAGATCACCGCGCATTTTGAAAATGCCGGCAGTCTCAAGGTCAAGGCGCCGGTTTCGATGGCGGGTGTGCGCATCGGCCGGGTGAGCGCGATTCAGTTCGACAAGGATGCTTACGAAGCGATCGTCGAGATGCGCATCGATCCCGCCTATGACACGCTGCCCATCGATACGACCGCCAATGTGTTGACCGCGGGGTTGCTGGGCGAGCAATACGTCGGCCTCAGCCCCGGAGGCTCCGAGGAATACCTCAAGGACGGCGACGAGATCGAATTAACCCAGTCCGCGATGGTGCTGGAGGAAGTGATCAGCCGCTTCCTGTTCAACAAGGCCGAAGGCGGCGGTGAGAAGAGCCAGGGCGATGCCGAAGGCGAGGAATCGGACGAGGCCGACAAGAGATGATTGCCTCAGCCGCCTTCCAGCCCCCGGAGTATCCATGAGCGCCCAGACGGATCTGTTTCGGATCAGGGAGGAGGATGACGGCGAACGTTTTGCGCTGGATGGGGAGCTGAGCTTCGCCTCCGTCGGCATCGCCCTGAAGAACACCGCCAAACTGCTCGCGTCTTCTACCGAAACCGTGTTCGACCTGGCCGGAATCGCCAGGGCCGACAGCGCGGGGGTGGCGCTCCTGTTGGAATGGCGGCGCCGCGCCAAAGAAGCCGGCATCAAGCTGCACTACGTCAATCTTCCGCCCCAACTGCTGGCGATTGCGCGCGTGGCAGGGGTTGATGACCTCCTCTGCGGCGATTGAAACCTCAGCGCTTTGCGAAGAACCAAGCCCAGTCAAGAGAATTAAAGAATGGATAAATTGCTTATCTCCGGCGGCAAACCCCTGTGCGGGGAACTGCGCATGTCCGGTGCGAAAAATGCCGCGCTACCGATTCTGGCGGGTGCGCTGCTTTCGGAAACGCCGGTGACCATCGGCAATGTGCCGCATTTGCACGACATCACCACGACCATGGAACTGCTTGGGCGCATGGGAGTGCAGCTGCTGGTGGACGAAAAGCTCAACATCGAGGTCGATTCCACGACGATCAAGAGTCTATATGCGCCCTACGAGTTGGTGAAGACCATGCGCGCTTCGGTGCTGGTGCTGGGACCGCTGGTGGCGCGTTTCGGCACGGCCGAGGTTTCCTTGCCGGGCGGATGCGCCATCGGTACGCGACCGGTCAACCTGCACCTGGAAGGCCTGGCAGCCATGGGAGCGGACATCACCGTGAAAAACGGTTATATCCACGCCTCGGCCAAACGCCTCAAGGGTTGTCGGCTGGTGCTGGATCAGGTTACCGTGACCGGCACCGAGAACCTGATGATGGCCGCGACCCTGGCCGAAGGCACCACGCTCATCGAAAACGCGGCCCGGGAGCCGGAGGTGGTCGATTTGGCCAATTTTCTCAACGAGATGGGCGCCAAGGTGCATGGCGCGGGAACGGACATCCTTGAGATCGAAGGCGTCGAAAGCCTGTCCGCCAATGGCCTGCATTACAATATTCTGCCGGACCGCATCGAGACCGGCACCTACCTGATCGCAGCCGCCATGACCGGGGGCCGGGTGAAGTTGAAGAATACTCGCCCGGATCTGCTGGATGCGGTTCTGGCCAAGTTGAACGAGGCCGGCGCGAAGATTACCTGCGGCGACTCCTGGATTGAACTGGACATGGGCGGCCAAAGGCCCCGGTCGGTATCCCTCAGAACTGCTCCGTACCCGGCCTTCCCGACCGATATGCAGGCACAGTTCACCGCCATGAACACGATCGCCGAAGGAGTCGGCGTCATCACCGAAACCGTGTTCGAGAACCGCTTCATGCATGTTCAGGAAATGCGGCGTATGGGGGCAGATATCAAGCTCGAATCCAACACGGCCATCATCCAGGGGATCAAGACCTTGACCGCAGCACCGGTGATGGCGACCGACCTACGTGCTTCCGCCAGCTTGGTGCTGGCCGGTTTGGTTGCGGAAGGGCAAACCGTCGTCGAACGCATCTATCACATCGACCGGGGGTATGAATGTATCGAAGAAAAACTCGCCCAAATCGGCGCGGAAATTCGTCGCATCCCCGGCTGAGGCCATTATGTTGACCCTTGCGATTTCCAAAGGCCGCATCTTCGAGGAAGCCATGCCGCTGCTGGCTGTGGCGGGTATCCGGCCGACGGTGGATCCGGACAAGAGTCGCAAGCTGATTCTGCCCACCGATCGCGAGGGGGTACAATTGCTCGTGATTCGGGCGACCGATGTGCCGACTTACGTGGAATACGGCGCGGCGGATCTCGGTATTGCCGGCAAGGACGTGTTGCTTGAATACGGCGCGGAAGGTCTTTACGAACCACTTGATCTTAGAATTGCCCGTTGTCGCCTGATGACCGCCGCCCGCGTGGGCGCCGGTCAGACGGGGCGGCGCTTGCGGGTAGCCACCAAATATGTCAAGACCGCCCAGCGCTACTTCGCCCAGCGGGGCGTGCAGGCGGAAATCATCAAGTTGTATGGCTCGATGGAACTGGCACCGCTGGTCGGATTGGCCGATTGCATCGTCGATCTGGTGGATACCGGCAATACGCTTAGAGCGAACGGTCTCGAGCCGCGCGAGTTGATCATGGAAATCAGCAGCCGGTTGGTAGTCAACAAGGCGTCGATGAAGATGAAGCATGAAGCCGTTTGCGGATTCATCAAACAGTTGAGCGACATCGTTTCCAAGCAAACCCGCGTGGCGGCGTGAACACCATGGCAGAAATCAAGATCACCCGACTGAACACGGTGCAGCCGGATTTTTCCGGTCGGCTCGACCGGCTGCTAACCCGGGACGAATCGGAAGACGCCGAGATCCACCGGCGCGTGCAGGATATCATCGCCCGTGTCAGGCAAGAGGGTGATGCCGCTGTTCTGGAATACACCCGCTGCTTCGATCATTACGACGCGGCCGAGATGGGCGCGTTGGAGTTGCCCCGGGCTTCCCTGAAGCAAGCGTGGGAAGGGCTGCCCACCGGACAGGCCGAGGCGCTTGAGAAAGCCGCAGGGCGCATCCGCGCTTACGCCGAGCGCCAGAAGATGGAAACCTGGCGCTACGCTGAAGCCGACGGAACCGTACTCGGTCAGCAGGTGACGCCACTAGAGCGCGTGGGTGTTTACGTCCCCGGCGGGAAGGCTGCCTATCCCTCGTCGGTACTGATGAACGTCATTCCAGCCCAGGTCGCCGGGGTGCCCGAGATCGTCATGGTCGTGCCCACACCCCATGGCGAACTGAATGACTTGGTGCTGGCGGCGGCTTATCTTGCCGGCGTCCACCGGGGGTTCCGCGTCGGCGGCGCCCAGGCCGTGGCAGCGCTAGCCTATGGGACGGAATCGATTCCGCGGGTGGATAAGATCGTAGGCCCCGGCAATATCTACGTGGCGACCGCCAAGAAGTTGGTGTTCGGCCAGGTCGGCATCGACATGATTGCCGGTCCCTCGGAGATTCTCATCATCAGCGACGGCGGCACCGACCCCGACTGGCTGGCGATGGACCTGTTTTCCCAAGCCGAGCACGACGAAGACGCCCAGGCCATTCTGATCGGAATGGACCCCGCGCATCTGGATGCGGTGGAAGCCAGCATCGCCCGGTTGCTGCCGGCCATGGAGCGGAGGGAGGTCATCGCCGCTGCCCTCTCCGCGCGCGGCGGCCTGATCCTGGCCCGGGACCTGGCGGAAGCCGCCGAGGTCGCCAACCGCATTGCGCCGGAGCATCTGGAGCTCTCGGTAGCCGATCCCGACGACCTGGTACGGCAAATCCGCAACGCCGGCGCGATCTTCATGGGTCGCTACACGGCCGAAGCCCTGGGCGACTATTGCGCCGGCCCCAATCACGTATTGCCCACGGCGAGCACCGCGCGGTTTTCCTCGCCGCTGGGCGTCTACGACTTTCAAAAACGTTCCAGCCTGATTTTCTGTTCGAAATCCGGCGCGGACGATCTCGGCAAAACCGCATCGGTGCTGGCTCGAGGCGAGGGCTTGACCGCTCATGCGCGCTCCGCCGAATACCGCATCCGACGTTAGCCTCATGGATTCTCTGGCAAGCAAGGTCAGTTCCCTGCTCCGGCCGGAAATCCTGGCCTTATCGGCTTATCATGTGCAGGATTCTTCCGGTTACATCAAGCTCGACGCGATGGAAAATCCATACGATTGGCCTGAGACGATGGTCGAGGAATGGTTGGCGAGGCTCCGCGCAGCCAAGCCCAATCGCTATCCCGATCCCTCGGCCGGCCGCCTCAAGGGCGCACTTCGAACCGTCAATGAAGTGCCCGACCAGGCCGGGCTAATGCTCGGCAATGGTTCCGATGAACTGATCCAGATCATCCTGATGGCGATCGCCGGGACGGACGCTGTCGTGCTCGCGCCGGAGCCCACCTTCGTGATGTACCGGCAGATCGGCGCCAGCCTGGGGCTGCGCTTCGTCGGCGTGAGCCTTAGGGAGGCGGATTTTTCCCTGGACATGGACGCCATGCGCGACGCCATCAGGACGCACCAACCCGCCGTGATTTTTCTCGCCTATCCCAACAATCCGACCGGAAACGCGTTCGCCAGGGAAGATGTCCTTGAAGTTCTCAAGCTTGCGCCGAACCTGGTGGTCATCGACGAAGCCTATGCGCCGTTCGCCGACAGCACCTTCATGCCGAAGTTGGCCGAATTCGACCAATTGCTGGTCATGCGCACTCTTTCGAAACTGGGTCTGGCCGGGTTGCGCCTGGGCCTTTTGGCCGGACATCCGGCCTGGATCGAGCAACTGGACAAGCTGCGGCTGCCTTACAACATCAACGTCCTGACTCAGATCAGTGCGGAATTCGCGCTATCGAAATATGAGGTGCTCGATGCCCAGGTCGCGCACATCCGCGAGCAACGGGACGCTCTGTCTGCTGCTGTGCAAGCGCTACCGGCAGTTAAAGTCTATCCAAGCCAAGCTAATTTTCTGATGTTCAGGCTACTGAATGCCGATGCGACCGAAGTGTTCGGTGCATTGAAGCAGGCTGGTGTTTTAATAAAAAACCTGCACCCGGCGGGCGGCCTGCTCCGGCAATGCCTGCGTGTTACGGTGGGAACTCCAACGGAAAATCAAGAGTTTATTGCGGCTCTGGGAAATATTCTGAAGGCATGAGCCTTTGATTGGTATTGAGCGCCGGGCAATGTAAGGAAAAACGCCGGATTGTTTCGTCAGCAGGATATTCCTACAATACGAAACAATTTGTTTATCGGTGATGACAACGAATGAAACAGCCATCTATTTCAATGGAGCACCCCATGAGTGATGAGGACGTGGACGCCAGCAAGCGCTGGTTCCTCACCAAAGCGGCAACGGTGGCAGGGGCGGTCGGAACGGCTTTTGCCGTAACGCCATTCATAGTTTCCATGCAGCCCAGTGCCAAGGCGCAGGCTGCGGGTGCGCCGGTCGAAGTGGACATCGCTAAGCTCGAGCCGGGACAGTTGATTCGGGTGTTGTGGCGGGGCAAGCCGGTCTGGATTCTGCAGCGCACGCCGGAAATGCTGAAAATCCTGCCTACACTGCACGACAGGCTGCGCGACCCGCTTTCCAAGGAATCCGAACAACCGGCGGCGGCCAGCAACGAGTCGCGTTCGATCAAGCCGGAGATTTTCGTCGCGGTCGGCGTCTGCACCCATCTGGGGTGCTCGCCCACTTTCCGGCCGGATGTCGCGCCAGCCGATCTGGGGCCCGAATGGCAGGGCGGCTTTTTCTGTCCCTGCCACGGTTCCCGTTTCGATTTGGCTGGACGCGTTTACAAGGGCGTTCCCGCGCCCACCAACCTGGTCATTCCGCCTTACCATTATCTCAGCGACACCCGCCTGCTGATTGGCGAAAATGGGGAGAATGCTTGATGGCCGCCGAAAAAGCGAAAGCCCTGTTGAACTGGATTGACGAACGTTTCCCGCTGAGTTCGTTCTGGAACGAGCACCTCGCCAAATATTACGCACCGAAGAACTTCAACTTTCTTTATTTTTTCGGTTCGCTCGCCCTGCTGGTACTGGTCAACCAGATTGTGACCGGCATATTCCTGGCGATGAATTACAAGCCCGATGCTACGCTCGCCTTCGATTCCGTAGAGTACATCATGCGTGACGTGCCGTGGGGATGGCTGATCCGCTACTTGCACTCTACCGGCGCGTCGGCGTTCTTCATCGTCATTTACCTGCACATGTTCCGCGCCTTGTTCTACGGCTCGTTCAAGAAGCCGCGCGAGCTGGTGTGGCTGTTCGGCATGGTCATTTTCATCCTGCTGATGGCGGAAGCCTTCATGGGCTATCTATTGCCCTGGGGACAGATGTCCTATTGGGGCGCTCAGGTCATCATTTCCCTGTTCGGTGCCATCCCGGTTTTCGGCGAGGATCTGGCGGTCTGGATTCGCGGGGATTACGTCGTCGCGGATGCGACCCTGAATCGCTTCTTCGCTCTACATGTAGCCGCTATTCCTCTGGCCATCCTGGCTTTGGTGCTGCTGCACCTGACCGCCCTTCATACCGTGGGCTCGAACAATCCGGACGGCATCGAGATCAAGAAAAACAAGGACGAGAACGGCATCCCGAAGGACGGCATTCCTTTTCATCCTTATTACACCGTCAAGGACTTGTTCGGGATGGCGGTTTTCGTGGTCGTGTTCGCGTTGATTCTGTTTTATATGCCGGAGTTGGGCGGCTATTTTCTCGAGCATCCCAATTTCGAGCCTGCCGATCCCATGAAGACGCCGGAACACATCGCACCGGTATGGTATTTCACCCCCTTCTATTCAATATTGCGTGCGGTGCCCGACAAGCTGGGCGGCGTAATGGCCATGGGCGGCGCGATCTTGCTGCTGTTTTTCCTGCCTTGGCTGGATCGCTGCGAAGTCAAGTCCATCCGCTATCGCGGCGATCTTTTCAAAATCGCGCTCGCCCTGTTCATCGTCAGTTTCATCGGCTTGGGCGTGCTCGGAACCCTCCCCGTTACAACAACGCGAACTATTTTGGCGCGCACATTCTCGCTCATTTATTTTGGGTTTTTCCTCTTGATGCCGGGTTATTCGCGGATGGAAAAGACGCGGCCGGTACCGGAAAGGCTCACCGAGGCGCTTATACCGCTGGAGAAACGCGACGGGCGACACTGGCAATGGGTGCGAGATTCGGTGGCTTGGGTTACGGCCACTCATGTTTATCAGCACGGTCGGGCTCAGATATTGGTCCTGATCGAAAAAATCAAAACAACCTGCTGCAAATCACCTTCATGAAAGCATTACTCGGGCTCGTGATTTTCGCGCTGTCGGTCTGCGCGCAGGCGGCCGTCAGCATCAAACCGCTGGATAAGGTCGATGTCGATGTTTTCGATTTCCAGTCCGTGCAAAGGGGTGCCGGCTATTTCGTCAACTACTGCATGGGTTGTCATTCCATCAAACACCTGCGCTATTCGCGGTTAGGCCAGGATTTGAGGCTCAAGGAGGAAGATATTCAGAAGGGTTTGATGGTCGCAGGCGCAAAAATTCAAGACAGCTTGCTCACCGCCATGGAAAAGGAGGATGCGGAAAAATGGTTCGGGGTACCCCCGCCCGATCTTTCCCTGATTGCCCGCTCGCGCGGCGCCGATTGGCTTTACAGTTACCTCAAGGGGTTTTATGCGGATCCTTCGCGCGCCATCGGAGCCAACAACATCGTTTACGCGGATGTGGCCATGCCCAATGTGTTTTGGGAGTTGCAGGGCTTGCAAAAACCCGTGTTCAAAAAGCAGGATGGCGGCGAGGTGATCGAACGTTTGCAATTGGTCGAACGGGGCAAGCTGTCGCCCGAGGAGTTCGACCGAGCCATGACGGACTTGGTCACGTTCCTGGTCTATGCCGCCGAGCCGACACAATACCAGCGGTTGCGGGTTGGCAAATATGTCCTATTCGGCCTGATCGTTCTGGCCGTGCTGTTTTACCGGCTGAAGAAAGCGTACTGGCAAGATATAGCGTAAGTATTTCGTGCTAAAATGGCGCCGCGTGTCGACCGCTTGGCGGTTGCTCGAGGCACTGCGGAGTCCTCCCCCAAACCCCCTACCATACAGCTTGGCACGTGGCGTTTGATGTTAAGACAATCGAGCTTTCTCCACATTACTCCCGAGGTGTTAAGCGTGGCAATTGCGGCCAGTCGCAAATCTGTGATGACTCTTTACTGCTCTCCCACTTGCGCCTATAGCCATAGCGCACGCTTCGTCCTACATGAGAAGGGGATAGCTGCGGATATCGAATATATTGACGTGCACCAACCACCCGGAGATTTGCTCGAGTTGAATCCCTACGGAACGACCCCGACCATGGTCGACCGCGATCTGGTGCTTTATGATTCGCGTATCATCATGGAATATTTGGACGAGCGCTTTCCGCACCCCCCCCTCCACCCGATGGATCCCGTATCCCGCGCCCGTTCCCGAATGCTGGTGCATCGCATCGACCAAGACTGGTACAGCCTATTGGATGAAATAGAAAAATCGGCAGACAAGAAAGGTGCGGTCAAGGCGAAAAAGATGCTGCGGGAAAGCTTGATTGCCGCCATTCCCGTATTCGCCGCCAAACCTTATTTCCTGAGCGATGAGTTTTCCCTGGTGGATTGCGCCCTGGCACCCTTGTTGTGGCGACTGCCGGCGCTCGGGATCGACTTGCCCAAGCAGGCCGAAGCGATCAAGGCTTACGCCCAACGACTGTTCCGGCGGGATGGGTTTCAGTCCTGCCTGAGCGAACAGGAGCGCGAACTCTCGGCTGCGTCGGAACTGCTTTCCGCCTGATGACGTCGTTAAAGCCTTATCTCATTCGAGCAATCTACGATTGGATCGTCCACAACGACTGCACGCCTTATCTTTTGGTCAATGCCGAGGCGAAGGACGTCGTTGCGCCCAGGCAATACGTCGAGGATGGTCGGATCGTGTTGAATCTTCGGCCGCAAGCGGTGCATGGGCTAAATTTGGGCGACCGACAGATCGAGTTCAGTGCACGCTTCGGCGGCACACCGATGCAGGTTCGAGTCCCGGTTTCGGCGGTGCTGGCGATTTACGCCCGCGAGAACGGGCGGGGAATGGTTTTCGAAGAGGGTAACGAGGACGACACCCCAACGCCGCCGGCCGAGCCATCGCCCGGCGGCGAAAAGCCGGCAAGGCCGCGGCCGAATTTAACCGTGGTCAAATAAGCGATCAGGGAATCGATTCGTTTTCCCTTTTGCCTGGCTTCCATCAACTGAACGGCAGCGCAATTCCTGCTGCGGCCAAGTGCGCCGCTTCCTGTTCCAGGTCGGCGGCGGTCAGGGGATGGTCTTCCAGCCAACCGGGCGGGAAGCACAGTTGCGCACAAGCACCAGTTAGAGACAGGGTGATGGTCGGCAGTGGCGCGGGCTGACGACTCCGGTTCAGCAATACCGCCAAGCGCAACAGGATGGCCATGGGGTTGGCGGCGACATTCCAGGGCGCAACCAGCTCCTTGAACAGCTTTGGGGAGAATTTGCGCCGATGGGAGCGCACCAAGGTCGCTAGGAGCTTCTGATCCTGGCGGGAAAATCCGGGCAAATCGGCGTTTTCGATAATGTAAGCCCCATGCTTATGGTATTGGCTGTGGGCGATGTCCAGACCGATTTCGTGTAGCTGCGCAGCCCAATCCAGCCACTGCGCCGCCGTTTCCCTGTCCACTCCGCCCACCGACCCGGTCTGTTCCAGGAAGTCCCGCAAGGTTTGGCGTATGCGCGCCGCATGGTCTTGGTCGACGTGATAGCGATTCGCCATCGCGGCGACCGTCCGCGCCCGCACATCCTCGTGATAGATGCGGCCCACGAGGTCATATAAAAGCCCTTCGCGCAAAGCGCCATCGGCGACATTCATGTGCGGTATGCCAAGGCTCTTGAAGGTCGCATACAGAATGGCGAGCCCGCCGGGCAGGATGGGTTTGCGGTCGGCGCTGAGTTCGGGCAATTGCAGTTTGTCGGCCTGACCCGTGGCCAGCATGACGTCGACCAGCCGGTTCAGGCCCTCCAAGGTGACGCCGCCCTTGCTCCAACCGCACATCACCAGGATTTTTTCGATCGTGCGCAGCGTACCGGAAGCGCCCACGGCTTCCTCCCAGCAGCCATTGCGGAAGGTTTTCTCTAGCGGCTCCAGCTCCATTTGAGCCGCGATCACGGCGCGTTTGAAGCGCTTGGAGGTGATCTTGCCGTCGGGAAAATGCCCGAGGCTCATCGACACGCAGCCCATGTGTAGGCTTTCCTTGTGCATCGGCGTCTTGTCGACGCCGATGATGTATTCGGTGCTGCCGCCGCCGATGTCCATGACCAGCCGGCGTTTGCCGTCCGTGGCGAGGCTTTGGGCGACGCCTTGATAGATCAGGCGAGCCTCCTCGATGCCGGAGATGATTTCGATCGGGTGGCCCAGAGCCTGTTCCGCCAGCAGCAGAAACTGCCCGGCATTGCGGGCGATGCGCAACGTGTTGGTGCCGACGGCACGCACGCTACCCGGCGGCATGTCCCGCAGGCGCTGGCCGAAGCGCTGCAGGCAGTCGATTGCTTTCTGCTGTGCTTCGGGGGTCAAATTTGCGCTCGGGGACAGGCCGGCGGCGAGTCGCACCATTTCGCGCAGACGGTCGACGATGACGAGTTCACCCTCACGCAGGCTCGCCACGATCATGTGGAAACTGTTGGAGCCCAGATCGATGGCGGCGACCAGTTCGGGAGCGTGGGCGTATTGCACGGCTTTTTCCGGTTGTGGGGCGAATGGGGCGCCGGCTCTTCGATGGTTTCTGTTAGAATCGCGCGCCGCTACTTTATTTTACCGAATTACCACTTTGAACAAACCCATGTCTGCGCTTTCCCTACGCAAGTTGCGGAAAATCTACCCGAACGGCTTCGAGGCCCTTAAAGGCATCGATCTCGATGTGGAAGCCGGGGATTTTTTCGCGCTGCTGGGGCCGAACGGAGCGGGCAAGTCGACGACCATCAGCATCGTCAGTTCTCTGGTCAACAAGACTTCCGGACAGGTGACGGTGTTCGGCCACGATCTCGACCGCGCGCGCGAGGCAGCCAAGCGCTGCATCGGTCTGGTGCCTCAGGAAATCAATTTCAACCAGTTCGAGAAAGTCCTGAACATCGTGGTAAACCAGGCCGGCTACTATGGCATTCGTCGCCCGGTAGCGCTGCAGCGGGCCGAGGCTTGTCTGGAGCAACTGGGCCTTTGGGAAAAGCGCAATGCCGTGTCCCGACAGCTTTCCGGCGGCATGAAGCGGCGATTGATGATCGCCCGCGCCCTGGTGCATTCGCCCCGCCTGTTGATCCTCGACGAACCCACCGCCGGCGTAGACATCGAAATCCGCCGTTCCATGTGGGATTTCCTCAGGCGCATCAACCGGGAAGGCACGACCATCATCCTAACCACCCATTACCTTGAGGAAGCCGAGAATCTCTGCCGCAATATCGCCATCATCAACCACGGCCGGATCGTGGAGCATAGCGCCATGACCCGTCTGTTGGCCAAGCTCCACAGCAATAGCTTCGTGCTGGAGCTGAAAACACCATTGCCAACCGCGCCGGTTCTCGACGGGTACCGGATCGAACAGCTCGACGCGCTCACCCTGATGGCGGAGGTGCCCAGTGATCTCGGCATTCACGGCCTGTTCGACGCCTTGTCGGTTCATGGCATCGAGGTAGCCAGTTTGCGCAATGCCGCCAACCGCCTGGAGCAGCTGTTCATGAAGCTGGTCGAGTCCCAGCGGGACGATGGCTCGCGTTCGTCCGTTTGAACTTTTCAGTTCTTGCCGTGAAGTATTCCGTCGCGTTTCAAACCATCCTGTTCAAAGAGGTGCACCGCTTTGTCCGCATCTGGCCGCAGACGGTACTGCCGTCGGCGGTGAACACCGCGCTTTATTTCCTGATTTTCGGAACCTTGATCGGGGGGCGGGTCGGCGCAATGCACGGTATCCAATACATGGATTACATCGTGCCGGGGCTGATCTTGATGTCGGTGATCACCAACTCCTACGGCAATGTAGTGTCCTCGTTCTATTCGACGAAATTCCAGCGTCATATTGAGGAGCTGTTGATTTCGCCGGTTCCGAACTGGGTGATCCTGGCCGGCTACGTCGGCGGCGGCGTGGCTCGCGGTCTCTTGGTCGGCGGCGTGGTCACCCTGATCGCCGCCATTTTTACCGACCTCAAAATGACCCATCTCGGCGTGATCCTTAGCATTTTTTTTCTGACTGCGACGTTGTTTTCGCTGGCGGGATTTCTCAACGCCTTGTTTGCCAACAGCTTCGATGATATTTCCATCATCCCCAACTTCGTGCTCACGCCCCTGGTGTATCTGGGCGGGGTATTTTACTCACTCGATCTGCTGCCGGAACTCTGGCGCAAGATTTCCCTGGGCAATCCCATCCTCCACATGATCAATGCCTTCCGTTACGGGTTTCTTGGCGTTTCGGACGTGAATGTCGCGCAGGCGTTTCTCATCATCGTCGGCTTCATTGCCGTCCTCGCGGCTTGGAGCCTTTTGCTCTTGCATAGGGGGACGGGACTTAAGACCTGAAGTATCCGCGTGCGGTACTCGGGCCTGGTCTCGCCGTCTTCCTGCTCAGCAGCGGCGAAGGCTGGCGGTTGTCAGAAACGTTCGCCGCACGGTAACATGCCGCTTTTATTTCGATCGGGATTAGGTGGATGATTCAAGGTAGCATCGTGGCATTGGTGACGCCGATGGAAGAGGACGGCGCGCTCGATGTCGCGAATTTAAAAAGACTGGTTGAGTTTCACATCGAACACGGCACAGACGCAATCGTCGCGGTGGGAACTACGGGCGAATCGGCGACGCTGGACGAACAAGAGCACTGCCGGGTCGTTCGCATCGTGGTCGAGCAGGCCGCCGGGCGTGTACCGGTAATCGCCGGCACCGGGGCCAATTCGACCACCGAAGCCATCAGCCTAACCCGGCATGCGAAGGATGCCGGCGCCGATGCCTGTCTGCTGGTCACGCCCTACTACAACAAGCCCACTCAGGAAGGTCTGTACCTTCATCACAAGGTCATCGCCGAAGCGGTGGATATTCCGCAGATTCTATACAACGTGCCGGGCCGCACCGCTTGCGACATGTTGCCGGCGACTGCGGCGCGTCTGTCGCACATTCCCAATATCATCGGCATCAAGGAAGCCACCGGAGATCTGGATCGGCTAACGGAAATTATGCGTTTGGCGAAGCCCGGATTTCTGCTTTATTCGGGAGACGACGCCACGGCCTGCGAATTCTGTCTGCGCGGAGGGAGGGGCGTGATTTCCGTCACGGCCAATGTCGCACCCACCCTGATGCACCAAATGTGCGCCGCAGCCATCGCCGGCGACCGCGAGACTGCGACCGCCCTCGACGCCAAGCTGGCCGGACTGCATCGCAATTTGTTCGTCGAATCCAATCCGATTCCTGTCAAATGGGCGGTTTGCGAGATGGGCTTGATGAAGAAGGGGATTCGCCTGCCGCTGACCTGGCTGTCCCAAAGTTGTCAAGACGCCGTCCGCAGCGCCATGCTGCAGGCTGAAGTCATTTAGGGCCGGAAAAGCGATGCCAAGACTCAATCCTTTGTCCAAAAGCACGCTGCTGTTGGTCGCGGCAACGACGTTGACGGCGTGCAGCACGATCGCCGGTCTGTTTCCGGACAAGCAGAAACAGTACCGCTACAGCAGCGAGATACCGGAATTGGAGATTCCGCCCGACCTGACTTCCGAGACCATCGAAGGCGCGGGCCAAGGCGCCCCGCACCGGGGAGGCGAGGGTGCGGAGAAGGCCGATGTCGGTAGGGAAGGCGAGGAGGCGCCCACCGAAATAACCGCGCCTTCCGCCAAGAAGGAGCCGGCGGCCGCCAAATCCTCCACTCCCGCAGCGACCCTGGCGCAAGGAACGGATGACGTCCCTCTGATCGAGATCGAGGAACCTTTCGCCGAGGCGTGGAACGACGTGAGCCGCGCGCTCGGTCGGCTCGAGCTCGAAGTCAGCGATCAGAACCGCTCCGACAGCGTGTTTTACGTCTATTATGGCGGCGAGACCAAGAAATACGAAGATCGCGGGATGCTGGGGGATCTGGCCGCCTTGTTTACGGGCGAAAGCGCCAAGGGAAAGGAGTACCGAGTCAAACTCGAGGATAAGGGCGACTTCACCAACATCTATGTTCTTGATGAATCGGGCAAGGCGGTCGCCGACGGACCCGGTTTCGAGCTGTTAAAGAAACTGAACGAAAAACTGCAATCCCTGGACCAGCCTGAGTCCGAACAAGCGGAGTCAGGGAAATAGGCGTTGCCGGCCCGCTTTAAGCTCCCGATCGGTAGGTCTTCATGATTCTGAAAATACCCGGCGCGCACGCGCTTTCCCCATTCAGACTGGAAAAGCTGAAGACCTCTCTGGCGCTCATCGACCCCGCCATCACCGGGGTGAGCGCAAATTATGTGTATTTCATCGAATGCGAGCGGGATCTGACTGCGGAAGAAATCCGAGCGCTGGAGCAGGTTTTAAGCTGCGGACCCAAAGGCAATTCCGGTGCTCTCGCCGGCGAATATTTCCTCGTGGTGCCGCGCCTTGGGACAATTTCCCCCTGGTCCAGCAAAGCAAGTGAGATCGCGCGGCGCTGCGGGCTGAGCGCCGTGCGGCGGATCGAGCGGGGTATTGAATATTGCATCTTGTCCGATGCGGAAACCTCCGTGCCCAAGCACGAGGCGATTAAGGGCCTGCTGCACGATCGCATGACCCAGATCGTTTTGGGCCGGGGCCAGCACGAACAGATTTTCCACCATCACTCCCCGGCGCCGCTGGAATACGTTCCTTTGATCCAAGAAGGGCGCTGGTCGCTGGTGAAGGCGGACAGTCGGCTGGGTTTGGCGCTCTCGGAGGACGAACTCGATTATCTGGATGACAGTTTCCGGGCTTTGGGACGCAACCCCACTGACGTGGAACTGATGATGTTCGCCCAGGCCAATTCCGAGCATTGCCGCCACAAGATTTTCAACGCCCGCTGGCGCATCGACGGCGAAGATCAGCCCGAAAGTCTGTTCGGCATGATTCGCAACACCAGCCGGCAAAGTCCGGAAGGCATCATTTCCGCTTACAAGGACAATGCGGCGATCGTACGCGGGCCGACGGCGCAAGTCTTCTTGCGCGACCCCAAAACCCTGGAATACGACTATCGCGAGGAAGCCGCGCACCTTCTGATGAAGGTGGAGACGCATAATCATCCCACCGCCATATCGCCGCATCCGGGCGCCGCCACCGGTTCCGGCGGCGAAATCCGCGACGAGGGCGCGACCGGTCGCGGTTCGCACACCAAGGCCGGACTGACCGGGTTCTCCGTCTCCAATCTGCGCATTCCCGGTTTTATCCAGCCTTGGGAGAAAAACCACGGCAAGCCCGGACGCATCGCCTCGGCGCTGGCCATCATGCTGGAAGGCCCGATTGGCGGTGCGGCTTTCAACAACGAATTCGGCCGTCCCAATCTCGCCGGGTATTTCCGCACTTTCGAGCAGGGGGATGCGAGCGGACAAGAACTTCGAGGGTACCACAAGCCGATCATGATCGCCGGCGGTATGGGCAACATCCGCCCACCCTTGGTCGCCAAGGCAACGATTCCGCCCGGTGCGCCCATCATCGTCTTGGGCGGTCCTGCCATGCTGATCGGGCTGGGCGGGGGCGCGGCATCCTCCCAGACTTCCGGCGAGAGTGCGGAAGAACTGGATTTCGCTTCGGTGCAACGGGAAAACCCGGAAATGCAGCGGCGTTGCCAGGAGGTGATCAACCGCTGCTGTACTCTGGGTGAGGATACGCCGATCCTGTCGATCCACGATGTCGGTGCCGGCGGCATCTCCAATGCGATTCCGGAAATCATCCACGACAGCGGCCGCGGCGGGCGCTTCGAGCTGCGCGCGGTGCCCAGCGACGAGCCGGGTCTGTCACCCTTGCAGATTTGGTGCAACGAAGCCCAGGAGCGTTACGTCCTGGCGATCAAGCCCGAGGCTTTGGCGCTGTTCCATGAATTCTGCGAAAGGGAGCGTTGTCCCTACGCGGTGGTTGGCCACGCTACGGAAAGCGAGACATTGATCCTGAGCGACGAGAACTTCGCCAACCATCCCATCGACATTCCCATGTCGCTGCTGTTCGGCAAACCGCCGAAAATGAGCCGGCAGGTGGTTCGCTCAAAGCCGGAACTACCCGAGCTGAATCTTCGCGATATTGAGATCGCCGAGGCGGCGCGCCGCGTGCTGGCGTTTCCTGCGGTTGCGGACAAGAGCTTTCTGATCCACATCGGCGACCGCTCCGTGGGCGGGCTGGTGGCGCGCGACCAGATGGTCGGCCCCTGGCAGATTCCGGTGGCCGACGTGGCGGTCACCGCCACCGGTTTTCATGCCCTGACCGGCGAAGCCATGGCCATGGGCGAGCGCACCCCGCTGGCCCTGATCGACGCCCCGGCCTCCGGGCGCATGGCCATCGGCGAGGCCTTGACCAATATCGCCGCCGCCTCCGTCGAATCGCTGCAACAGGTCAAGCTGTCCGCCAACTGGATGGCGGCCGCGGGCAGTCCCGGCGAAGACGCGCGACTGTACGACACGGTCAGGGCGGTCGGCCTCGAACTCTGCCCGGCTTTGGGCATCGCCATTCCGGTGGGCAAGGACTCCCTTTCGATGAAAACGGTGTGGCGCGACGGCGAGGCGGAAAAGTCCATGACCTCGCCGCTGTCGCTCATCATCTCGGCTTTCGCGCCGGTGCAGGATGTTTCCGGCACGCTGACGCCGCAACTTCGGCTGGACGCGGGGCCGACACGGCTGGTGCTGATCGACCTGGGGCAGGGGCGCAACCGTCTGGGAGGCTCGGCGCTGGCTCAGGTTTATGGTCAACTGGGCAACGACTGTCCCGACCTGGGCGATCCGGCCCTGTTCAAGGCGTTTTTCACCTCAGTCCAGTGCCTCAACGCGAATGGCCTCTTGCTCGCCTACCATGACCGTTCCGATGGCGGTTTGTGGGCGACGGTTTGCGAAATGGCTTTCGCGGCGCGTACCGGCGCCGAAATCAGCCTGGACGGCCTGGGCGAGGATCCTTTCGCAGCGCTGTTCAGCGAGGAACTGGGCGCGGTCGTTCAGGTGGCCGCGGACCGGCTGGCCGAGGTCCTCAATCAGCTGCGCGCGGGCGGATTGGGCTCTTGTGTTCATGTCATCGGCGCGGCGCGTTTCGATCAGCACATCGTCATCAGCCGGCAGGGTAAGGTTTGGTTCGCGGAAACCCGCGCCGCGCTGCAAAAGACCTGGTCGGAAACCAGCTACCGGATGCAGGCGCTACGCGACAACCCGGAATGCGCATCGGAGGAGTTCCGTTCGATCCTCGACGATAACGATCCCGGCCTTCACGCCAGGCTGACGTTCGACGTGGCCGAAGACGTCGCCGCGCCCTTCATCCACGGAGTTCGCCCACGCCTCGCCATTTTGCGGGAGCAGGGCGTCAACGGGCATGTGGAGATGGCGGCCGCGTTCGATCGCGCCGGCTTCGCCTGTGTCGACGTACACATGAGCGATCTCATCCAAGGCCGGTTCAGCCTGAAGGATTTCATCGGCTTCGCCGCTTGCGGCGGGTTCTCGTACGGCGACGTATTGGGTGCGGGCGGCGGCTGGGCCAAGTCAATCCTTTTCAATGAACGCGCCAGGGACGAATTCGCGGGGTTTTTCGCCCGCACCGACACCTTCGGTCTAGGCGTCTGCAATGGCTGCCAGATGATGGCCCATCTACACGAATTGATCCCCGGCGCCGCTCACTGGCCGCACTTCGCGCGCAACGCGTCGGAACAGTTCGAGGCGCGGGTCGTCATGGTGGAAGTGCAAGAATCGCCGTCCATCTTGTTCGCCGGCATGGCTGGCTCGCGCATGCCGGTGGCGGTGGCGCATGGGGAAGGGCGGGCCGAATTTCGCGGCGATCCGCAGGATTTGTTGGCAAATAACTTGGTGGCCCTGCGCTATGTCGACC
Organism: Methylococcaceae bacterium; assembly: GCA_035518875.1. Classification (GTDB taxonomy): domain Bacteria; phylum Pseudomonadota; class Gammaproteobacteria; order Methylococcales; family Methylococcaceae; genus DATIXD01. The sequence continues at coordinate 36,965 of DATIXD010000212.1, forward strand.
ACGATGGTCGGCCGACGGAAACCTTTCCGAGCAATCCCAACGGCTCACCCCTCGGCATCACCGGCCTGACCACCCTCGATGGCCGCTTCACCATCATGATGCCGCATCCGGAGCGTTGCTTCCGCACCATTCAGAATTCCTGGTATCCGGGCGACTGGGGCGAATACGGGCCGTGGATGCGAATGTTCCGCAACGCGCGGGTCTGGGTGGGATGAATTTTCCCTCATCAGGCTTGAAAACCTCTTTCCAGGCGCCATATCAGCTCCCGTAACCGAAGCAAACCCTCAAGAGGAGACGCATATGACGAACACCCGTTACGAACCCTGGAACCTGCTCAACCAGTTGCAGCGCGAATTGGAACGCTCCTTCGAGCAAGGCCGGGCTGCGCCCGAAAGCACGGCGGCGACGGCTGAATGGACGCCGGCGGTGGACATCAAGGAGGAGGCCGATCGCTATGTACTGCTGGCCGACCTACCCGGCGTGAGCCCCGAGGCGATCGACGTGACCATGGAGAATGGCATCCTGACCCTGAAGGGCGAACGGGATACCGAGGCCCACTCGCGCCGGGAAGGCTACAAGCGCATCGAGCGCACCTATGGAACCTTCTATCGGCGGTTTTCCCTACCCGACACCGCCGATGCCGAAGGCATCGCCGCGAGATGCAGCAACGGCGTTCTGGAAATCGTGATTCCGAAAAAATCTTCGGTGCAACCCAAGAAGATCGTGGTGACCGGAGAGGGCTGATGCTCGAGCGGGCTGTGCCCGCGAATAGCCGCAGCAATAACAAGAGGGGCTTATGCCCCTCTTGGATTTTTTTCCTGCTTCAAAATCAGCGTCCGAGCAGGTTGCCTTTCTCATCGACCAGAGGCACATGGTATTGGCGCAGCAGCGCGACGATCTCATCGGCCTTGCGCTGGATCAGCGCATTCAATTCTTCCTTCCTTTCCTTGTCCGGGAAGCGGACGCCCATCGAAATCGGGAATTCGAACTTCACCCCTTCCCCCGAGCGCATCGGGATGAGTTCGAAACTGCTGGGCCTGTTGTGGGATTGCAGATAGGCGGCAGTGGAAAACTCACACTGGGTTCCCTGTCACTATGGCGCTATCTTCCGCCCAACCCCGGCAAGACAGGCATTGCGAAGATCATGATCGCGGATGCTGTAACAGCGGGATTTATTACCAGTCGTCTGCGCCAGGCAGAGTTGCCGTCGGTCGGCATCATGAATTGAATAACATTGACTGCTGGAATTGCGTGTTTCAGCTAGGCATGCCGCCCGCAGATCGCGATTCCGGATGTTGTAACATTTCGCGGCATCATCAGCCCAGCATGGTGCGATAAACCAAAGCATTGCCAGAACAATGCATACAATCTTGCTGTTTTTCACCATCGTTGCTTCCCGGTCTGGTTATGACTCAAAATTCTAAAATGGCAACGCGACGAGATACGTCGCATTCGTGCATTCACGCGAGGGCCGCGTTCGAGCTTTGAAGGTCGCAACGAAATACCGTTTCAATGCGACACATTCTGACGCAGTGATGGCGTAAGTTCGATACATGAGGTTTCAACAATACCTTGTGGTCACGGAGAATTGCCATGCTGAGCAAGAAGTTCCTCAACACATTTGAGGCCATCATGCTGAGTTCAATCATCGTCGGCTGCGCCGGGATGCCGGTGAACCTGTCCGCATTGTCTGGGACACTGTCTGCGGGGGGCCTTCGGCAAGAGCGGTTACGGGTTCGGTTCAATCTCGGCGACCGCCACGAGCTATCCGCCGATCTATCTATACCCGGCGTATGCGCCGTATCCACCGGCAACGCCCTATCCTGGCGCCTACTACGCGTATCCACCGCCCTGGGCGAGTCGCTGTTGGCTGGTTCCGCCAAGTTACAGCGTTTACCAATGCTATTAGCGGTTCGCGGGAGATTTACAAACCAGTTCCCGCGTTATTGAGTC
>DATIXD010000213.1:0-11878 GCA_035518875.1 Methylococcaceae bacterium
CCCGGGCAAGCGACACCCGTACCGCCAAGTCCGCAATAACCCTCTGGATTCTTGGCCAGATATTGCTGATGGTATGCTTCCGCATAATAGAACTGGGGGGCATCGAGAATCTCGGTGGTAATCGGCCCGAGACCGGATTTCACCAGCGCCTTTTCATAAGCCCGTTGGCTAGCCAGCGCCAGAGCCTTTTGCGTTTCCGAATAGGTGAAGATCACCGAACGGTACTGGGTACCGATATCGTTTCCCTGGCGCATTCCCTGGGTGGGATCGTGCGACTCCCAGAACAGCTTGAGCAGTTCCCCATAGTCCACCACATGCGGATCGTAAACCACCCGCACGACTTCTGCGTGGCCGGTCAGGCCGGTGCAGACTTCATGGTAAGTCGGATTCGGCGTGCCACCCCCTGCATAGCCCACAGCCGTCAGGAACACGCCGCCTCGCTGCCAGAAACGCCGCTCCGCGCCCCAAAAACAGCCCAAGCCGAACATCGCCAGCCCCGTTCCCTCCGGATAAGGCGGCTCCATCCGTCGGCCATTCACGAAATGGAATTCCGGCGCCGTCATTTTATCGGAACGCCCCTTGGGAACGGACGTTTGGATTTTCATAATCGAACCTCCTGCCATCGAACGAATCAAACCGTCCAATATGGACAAAACAGACATGACGCCCCCTTCCCCTTCAACCTTATAATTTTCATTTTATAAACCGACACATTAGACGATGACAGATCAAGACAGTTTCCAGCGGTTTATTTTCGAAGACATCGGCGTGCGCGGCGAACTGGTGCGTCTGGACGCCAGTTGGCAGACGGTGCTTGAGCGGCACACTTACCCATCCGCCGTGAGTAACCAGTTGGGGCAAGCCTTAGCTGCGGTGCTGCTGCTTTCGGCCACCATCAAGTTCCAGGGTTCCCTGATTTTACAGGCGCAGGGCGAGGGCCCTTTACATACGGTGGTCGCCCAAGCCACTCACCGTCGCGCTATCCGGGGTCTCGCGCAATGGCGGGACGAGGTGCCGACGGGCACCTTGTCCGACGTCTACGGCGCGGGTAGATTGGTCTTGACCATACAGAACGAAGGTGCCGAACCTTACCAGGGTATCGTCGCCCTGGAGGGCCCGAATCTGGCCTCATCCATTCAAGCCTATTTTTCCCGCTCAGAACAATTGGCCACCCGGCTCTGGCTGGCGGCGGACGGACAACGTGCCGCCGGGCTGTTTATCCAGGAACTGCCTGTGCAAAAGGGCACCCGAACGGACTGGGACCGCGTCGCTCTGTTGGCGGATACGATCACGGAAGCCGAATTGCTGAGCCTGCCCAGCGAGATATTATTGTATCGCTTGTTCAACGAGGAGAAAGTGCGCCTGTTCGAACCGGAACGGGTGACTTTCCGCTGCTCCTGCTCACGCGAGCGCATCGAAACCATGCTGCGCGGTCTGGGTCGCCACGAGGTGGAATCAGTCTTACGGGAACAGGGCTCGGTCGATGTCGGCTGCGAGTTTTGCAACCGCCGCTACACCTTCGATCCTGTGGACATCCACGCGTTGTTTGCCGAAGTAGTCAGCCTGCCAGCCCCACGCACGCGGCAGTGACGGAAGACATAGAACTCTTACCCTGCTACGAACACGTTCACCTCATGTCTGGGGCCGAGCACAGACTGGGATAGAGGGGCATCAGGCGCAAGGACGGCGTTTTTTTTACGACTGCCTGCCTGAAAGCCCTCGTTCATACGTACAGGCTGAGAAACACGGTGTGTTCCACGTGGAACTAAATGTCCAAGTTAGACACTTCTAGCGCGTTCCTTTCGATGAAGTCGCGCCGCGGTTCAACCTGGTCTCCCATCAACGTCGTGAAGACTTCGTCCGCCTTAATGGCATCTTCGATCTTCACCTGCAACAGGCGGCGAGTGTTCGAATCCAGCGTAGTTTCCCAAAGTTGATCCGGGTTCATTTCTCCGAGCCCCTTATAGCGCTGGATGTGTTGGCCCTTGCGCACATCCGCCATCATCCACTCGAAGGCTTCCTTAAAATTCCTGACCGTTGTTTTTTTATCCTCTGAGCCGATCATGGCACCTTGGCCGAACAGTCCTTCGGTGTTCGTCCCGTAGGCGACCAGCCGGGCGTAGTCGTTGGAGAGGAAAAAGGTCGGCGTCACTTCGAAAAACTTCTGCACCCCATGGATGCGCTTCATGACCTTGGCAACGAATTCGCCGGGACGCTGAACGAAATCGACCTCGATGGAGAAAACCGCGCTTTTCTCCACCTCTTGCAAGCGGCTTTCGAGCCCCTTAAACCATGCTTCGCAACGCCCGTGGTCGTCCATGGCGTCCTTGGACAGTGGTGGCATGGCGATCAACGCTTCCAGAAAAGTTCCGTCATAGCGATTTCCTAACCGGTCGATCAGCGCCTGCACCTTGATATGATCCTGCGCCAGTTGTTCCAGACCCGGCCCCTGGATAGGCGGCGCGGTATCGTCTACGTAAAGCCGCGTCTTTTCCAGCGCCATCTGCAAGAGATAATTATCGAGCTCGGCGTCATCCTTGACGTAATGTTCCTGCTTACCCTTTTTCACTTTATACAGAGGCGGCTGGGCGATATAGATGTAACCCCGCTCGATCAACTCCGGCATCTGTCGGTAGAAGAAGGTCAACAGCAAAGTCCGGATGTGGGAGCCGTCCACGTCGGCGTCGGTCATGATGATGACACGGTGGTAACGCAATTTGTCGGGATCGTATTCCTCCCGGCCGATGCCGCAACCCAAGGCGGTGATCAGAGTGCCGACTTCCTCGGAAGACAGCATCTTGTCGAAGCGGGCCCGCTCCACATTCAATATTTTGCCCTTGAGGGGGAGAATCGCCTGGGTTCGCCGATCACGGCCCTGTTTTGCGGAACCGCCAGCGGAATCACCCTCGACAATGAACAGCTCGGAAAGGGCCGGATCGCGTTCCTGGCAGTCGGCCAGCTTGCCCGGAAGTCCGGCGATGTCCAGGGTCGTCTTCCGGCGCGTCATTTCCCGCGCCTTGCGCGCCGCCTCCCGCGCCCGCGCGGCGTCGATCATCTTGTTGGCGATCAGCTTGGCGACGACCGGGTTTTCCAGCAAAAACTCGTCGAATTTTTCATTCATCGCCGATTCGACCGCGGCCTTGACCTCTGAGGACACCAACTTGTCCTTGGTTTGAGAGGAAAACTTCGGATCGGGCACTTTCACCGACAGCACCGCCGTCAGGCCTTCTCGGGCGTCGTCCCCGGACGTAGCGATCTTTTGTTTTTTCTGCAAGCCCTGTGTTTCGATGTATTGGTTCAGGGTTCGGGTCAGTGCCCCCCTGAACCCCGCCAGATGGGTACCACCGTCGCGCTGAGGGATGTTGTTGGTATAGCAAAAGATGTTTTCTTGATAGGAATCATTCCACTGCATAGCCACTTCGACGACAATACCGTCCTCTCGCTCGGCGTTGAAATAGAATACCTTGTCGAACAGCGGCGTCTTGTTTTTGTTGAGATGACTGACGAAGGCGCGGATGCCACCGTCGAACTCGAATACATCCTCGCGCCCCGAGCGTTCGTCGCGCAATTCGATGCGCACGCCCGAGTTCAGGAAGGAGAGCTCACGTAGCCGTTTTGCGAGGATGTCGTAATGGAATTCGATGTTGGTGAAGGTCTGCGCGCTCGGCTTGAAGCGAATCTCCGTGCCCCTGCCTTCTACCGAGCCGAGCTCGGCGAGCGGCGCCAACGCGTCGCCGTGCCGATAGCTCTGGTGGTAGAGCTTGCCGTTTTTGCGAATCTTCAATTCTAGCTCTTCGGACAATGCGTTCACCACCGAAACGCCTACGCCGTGCAAACCGCCGGAAACCTTGTAGGCATTGTCGTCGAACTTACCGCCAGCATGCAGCACCGTCATGATCACCTCCGCCGCTGACTTCCCTTCTTCCGGGTGTATGTCAACCGGAATTCCGCGCCCGTCATCAGCGACGCTCACCGATTCGTCGGGGTGAATCGTCACCTTGACGCTCTTGCAATAGCCGGCCAATGCTTCATCGATGGAATTGTCGACCACCTCGAAGACCATGTGATGCAGACCGGTGCCGTCATCTGTGTCGCCAATGTACATGCCGGGACGCTTCCTGACGGCGTCGAGACCCTTCAGGACTTGAATGCTTGAGCTGTCGTATTCTTTGGCAGGCATATTCATTCGATTCATTCACCTTTGAATTAAGATTTCTTTAATGCGTCCATGTTCCACGTGGAACACGCTTGCCTCGCCGAGCCTCACGTTTTCAAACACCCGTTCGTCTGTGGCGGTAATAAAAAACTGTCCTCTGCGCATTTCCAAGAACCGCAAGAGCTTGTCCCGATTGTCGCTATCCAACTCAGAAGCCAGATCGTCGATCAGCACGCATCCGCGATTATCGATCATTTCCTCCAGAAGATGCGCCTGGGCCAGCAACAATGCAAAGACCAATAATTTCATCTGTCCTCGAGAAAGGAAGTTTTTCGCCGATCGACCGTCTAGCAGCACCGAAAAATCACCCTTGTGCGGGCCGAACTGAGTGTAACCATATCTCCGATCCGCACCTCCCTCCTCTCGAAGGACATCAGCCAATGATTTTTGGCTGTCCCAGCCACGATCTGTGCGCAGTCGGAAATCATGGGGTCCGAGAAATAGAACGGCGGCTTCCAGAAAATACGGAAGCAGGCTCTCGATATAAGTTTCGCGCGCTTCGGCGACCATTGTACCGTAGCGGCTCAGCGCGCGATCCCAGACCTCGATATTCCGGCAATCGCCGGCCCGCAGAAGGGAATTCCGCTGGCTCAAAGCCCGTGCGTAACCGCGCCAGTTCTCCAGGAAAGAGGGTTCCACGTGGAACACGCCCCAATCCAGAAATTGTCTGCGATGTTTCGGCGCATTATCCAACAATGCCGTACTGACGGGCTGAATGACCAATACCGGAAAGGCTCGGATCAGTTCGGCGCTGGATTGTAGCCGCCTACCCGACAAGACGATTTGGCGCTCCCGCCGGGAAAGCTCCACGCCTAGAGAAACCGGCGGCATATCGACTTTCTGAAGCGTCTTGCCCGAAACCGTCAGATTTTCTTTGTTGAAGGTAATGACTTGACCCGCCTGCACCGAGCGGAACGATCGCGCGCGCCCAAGGATGTAAATCGCCTCGACTAGAGAGGTTTTCCCGCTGCCATTGGCCCCAACCAGGAAGTTTAGTCTGGGCGATGGCTCCAGGGACGCCCTCTCGATGTTGCGAACATTGAAAACGTCAAGTTTCGCAAGGCTCATGACTGGAGTTAGGCGCTTGCCGGGTTACTTAAAAAACGAAACCGACCTACAGCCGCATGGGCATGACGATGAACTTAAATTTCTGATCCTCGACATCCTCGATCAGACAACTATTGGCGGCGTCGGTAAAGGACAACCTGACGTCATCCGAATCGATATTGTTGATCGCATCCAGGAGATAAGCGGCATTGAAACCCACGGCAAGACCCTCACCCTCCAACCGAACCGCAACTTCTTCCTCGGCCTCCTCATGCTCCGGATTTTGCGCATTCAAACGCATGACACCGCCGTTTACCTCGATTCCGACGCCCTTATATTTTTCGTTGGCCAGAATGGAAACTCGAGTCAGAGCCGCTTTGAAAGCATCCTTCTCCACGGTCACGACTTTGGTGATGTCCCTTGGCATGACGCGCTGAAAATCGGGGAACCTCCCTTCAATTAGCTTGACGGAGAAGCTGAGATCACCCAGGAGCAACCGCATATTGTTGGGTGCGATCTGCACGATGACGGGCCGATCCTGATCGCTCATGAGACGGTACAGTTCCATCACCCCCTTACGCGGGATGATCACTTGGCGAGCCTGCGGGCAACCGTTGTCCAGCATCTCCTGGAATAGGGCAAGACGGTGACCGTCCGAGGAAACCGTTCTCAATAGGCCGTTACTCATTTCCAGCATCAGCCCATTCAGGTAATAGCGGACATCCTGCTGCCCCATCGCGGACACGGTTTTTTCCATCGCCCTATGCAGAACTCGGCTGCTGATGGTTAACTCAACTTCCGGAACGCTGGCATCGAAGGCGGGATAATTGCCGGCCGGCAAGGTGGCGAGGCTGAACCGACTCCGCCCGCACTGAATGGCGAACTTTTCCTGGCGGCAATCGATGTTAACCGTGCTCTGTTCCGGCAGCAGCCGGCAAATGTCCAGGAGCTTGCGCGCCGGCACGGTAACCTCACCATCCTCTCCAACCTCGGTGGCGGATTGGATCACCAATTGCACCTCCAGATCCGTACCCGTCAGTTCGAGCCGGTTGCCCGCCAGCTTAATCAGCACGTGAGATAAGATGGGCAGGGTTTGCCGCCTTTCGATTACGCCAATCACTTGTTGCAACGGCGTCAGGAGATTTTCTCGGGCAATCGTGAATTTCATGGTTGGTGAGCGTTGACTATCAGCGCAAGTGGCGGCGCCGACCGCACAATTGCCCGCATCGGGGCATCGTGCGGTCGGCGCCCCACTTTCAATTGGAAAGAATCCGCATCAGATTGGAAAAATCTTCCAGAAACTTATTATCGCCTTCTTTGAGTTCCACAACCTTGCGGCAGGCGTGCAACACCGTCGTGTGGTCCCTGCCGCCGAACAACTGGCCAATCTCCGGAAGGCTGTGGCTGGTCAGCTCCTTGGCGAGGGCCATTGCGATCTGCCTGGGACGAGTGACCGTTCGAGTTCGCTTGTTCGAGAGCAGATCGGCCACGCGGATCTTGTAGTATTCCGCGACCGTTTTCTGGATATTCTCGACATTGATCATCCTATCCTGCAGGGCGATCAAATCGCGCAGCGCCTCTTTGGCGAACTCGAGCGTAATCGGGCGGCCGGTAAAATGGGCGTTGGCGATGACCCGGCGCAACGCCCCCTCCAGTTCGCGGACATTCGAACGGATGCGCTTGCCGATGAAGAACGCCACTTCCGGCGACAGCTCGACCCCGCCGTGCTGAGCCTTGCTCATCAAAATGGCGACGCGAGTTTCCAAATCCGGCGGCTCGACCGCGACCGGCAGGCCCCAGCCGAAACGCGACTTCAGCCGCTCCTCCAGCCCTTTGATCTCCTTTGGGTAACGGTCGCAAGTCAAGACCACCTGATGCTTGTTTTCAAGCAGGGTATTAAAGGTATGGAAAAACTCTTCCTGCGAGCGCTCCTTGCCGGCGAAAAACTGGATATCGTCGATCATGAGGGCATCGACGGTACGGTAATATTCCTTGAAGGCATTGATGGCGTTATGCTGCAACGCCTTCACCATATCCGAGACGAAGCGCTCGGAGTGCAGGTACACGAGGTTGGCGCCGGGGTTGGTTTTCAAAATCTCGTTGCCGATGGCGTGCATCAAGTGGGTCTTGCCCAGTCCCACGCCACCATAGATGAACAAGGGGTTGTAGGCGCGACCCACATTCTGCGCCACCTGAACGGAAGCCGCCTTGGCTAACTGGTTGGACTTGCCTTCCACGAAGTTTTCGAAGGTAAAGGCAACATTGAGGTTGTTCGGCTGGTTCTTCCTGCCGGCCGCCTGCTTCTTCGGCAAAGACTGCTTATTGTCAGAAGGCGTCGACGCCTGCAGCTTGCTGCCGATCTCGAGCACCACGCTAGGCGCGGGCTGAATCTTTTGATTGGAAACGGCTTCCTCGATCTTGTCGAAGAAGTGCTGCTTGACCCAGTCCAATACGAAGCGATTCGGCGCCAACAGGCGGAGCTCGGAGCCGTTCTCGACCGCCTGTAGAGGCCTGATCCAGGTGTTGAACTGCTGCGGCGGCAACTCGCCTTCAAGTTTGCTGATGCACACACTCCACAGCCTACTCATTGTGTCGGTTCCTGAACTGAGCTGAACATTGAACTGCAGCGAATAAGTGCGATGGACGTCAAGGCGTGGCTAAGGAGTCCTGAGGGGGGAACATACTATAACCCAATCCGGACTTATCCACAGCATTGACATTGCTCGAAGCCATGACTTAGTATTCGAAGTCTTTGTATACCGCGCACTTTCCAAGACAGGCAGGATCACGATGAAAAGAACCTATCAGCCCAGCAAAATCAAACGCGTCCGTACCCACGGCTTTCGCGCCAGAATGAAAACCCGCGGCGGCCGCGCCGTCCTGAGCGCCCGTCGGGCCAAGGGCCGCAAGAAACTCGCCGTATAAAAAAGGTTTGGTTCCGGCAAACCATGCCTTCCCCCGCACGCATCGACTAGGCAAGGCCGCCGACTTCCAATCTGTCTTCGAGAAGGCGCAAAAGTCTGCGGATGCCTACCTGACCGTGCTGGCTCGCCAAAGCGCGATAGGGCATGCACGTCTCGGCCTGGCAATCTCCAAGAAAAACATACCCAACGCGGCTGACAGAAATCGCATCAAACGCCTGATCAGGGAAAGTTTCCGCCGGAAGCAGCAGGCTCTGGGGAGCCTCGACATCGTCGTCATGGCGCGAGGTGCAGCGCGGCAGGCGGATCGGAAAACTCTGCGAAGCGCTCTCGAAAAGCACTGGGAAATCCTGATAGAACAATGCGATTTGCGCTGGTGCAACTCATCAAGTTCTACCGCTACATGATCAGCCCCTGGCTGGGCCATCATTGTCGCTTTCACCCCACCTGCTCAAGCTATGCCTTGACTGCGCTGGAACGGTTTGGCGCCGTGCGCGGATCGTATCTTGCGATAAAAAGAATAATGAAATGCCATCCTTGGCATGAGGGTGGCCTCGACCCCGTTCCAGAAAAATTTGGTGGCAAAACATGGATAATCTGAGGTTCGTACTGTTCGTCTTTTTGGTCTTTCTCAGCTACATGCTTTGGGAGCAATGGCAGGTCGACTACGGCCCCAAACCGGAAATTCCCGCCACAGCTGGCTCGGATCAAAAGGCCGCCGATGTTCCGCCCGCGACCCAAAGTGGCGAAGTCCCGAGCAAACCCGCTGCCACTGCGCCGATTGCGGAAGCCTTGACGGAAGGCCAGCGCATCAAGGTCGCCACCGATGTGCTGCGCCTGGAGATCGACACCGTCGGCGGCGATCTCCGCGTGCTCGACCTGCCCGTCTATCCGGTCAATAAAGATCAACCGGATAAGCCGGTGCGCCTGTTCAACGACCAACCGGCCGAACTGTTCGTCTCCCAGAGCGGCTTCCTGGGCGAGGGCGAATCCGCGCCGACCCATCACAGCGCGTGGCACGCCGCGGCGGCAGAATACCGGCTGGCGGAAGGTCAGGACGAGCTTCGCGTTCCGCTGACCTGGACCAATGATCAGGGCATCAAAGTCATCAAGACCTATGTCTTCAAGAAAGGCAGCTACCTGATCGAGATGGAACAACAGGTTTCCAACCAGTCCCATGCGATCTGGAAAGGCCGGCAATATACTCAGTTCCAGCGCAAGGAGCCGGTGAAGAAAGTCGGCTCCGCCTTTTCCACGTCCTCTGCCGACCGCGCCTACATCGGTGGTGTGCTGTATACGAAAGAGGACAAATACGAAAAGATTTCCTTCGAGGACATGGAAGAAAAGAACCTCAATCGCAAGGCTCAGGACGCCTGGATTGCCATGATCCAGCACTATTTCATGGCCGCCTGGCTACCGCCGGCCGGAGAGGAAGACACCTTTTACACTAAGGCGCTACCGGACCATCATTTCGTGATCGGGGCGGTCGCGCCGGACGCCGAGGTCGCGCCGGGGACGGAACAAGTCTTCAAGGCCCGGCTATTCGCGGGCCCCAAGCTGCAACGCGCGCTCGAAAGCATCGCGCCCGGCCTCGAACTGACCGTGGATTACGGCTCCCTGACCATCATTGCCAAACCCATCTTCTGGCTGCTGGAAAAATTCCATGCCCTGTTCGGCAACTGGGGCTGGGCGATCGTCTTCGTCACCCTCACCATCAAACTGCTGTTCTTCAAGCTGTCCGAAGCCAGTTACCGTTCAATGGCCAACATGCGCAAGCTTCAGCCCAAGCTCCAGGAACTGAAGGAGCGCCACGGTGCTGACAAGCAGAAGTTCAACATGGAAATGATGGAGCTGTACCGCAGGGAAAAGGTCAACCCGCTCGGCGGGTGCCTGCCGGTACTGGTTCAGATCCCCGTGTTCATTTCCCTTTACTGGGTGCTGGTGGAAACGGTGGAGCTGCGGCAAGCGCCGTTCATCTTCTGGCTGAACGACTTGTCGGCGAAAGACCCGTTCTTCATCCTGCCGTTGGTCTATGGCGTGTCCATGTTCATCCAGCAAAAGTTGAACCCCGCGCCGACGGATCCGATACAGGCGAAGGTCATGCAGTTCTTCCCGATCATGTTCACGGTGTTCTTCGCCTTCTTCCCCTCTGGCCTGGTGCTCTACTGGGTGGTCAATAACGGGCTCTCCATCGTGCAGCAGTGGTACATCACCAAGCAGATCGAAAAACCCGCGAAAGCGAGGGCGTGATAGGTCGCTCCGGGCGAAGCGAAGCGAGCGCCGCGATTGAAGCGGCCCGGCGAGGCTTTGCCGAGCGGGCCGATTAAAGGCCCTGGAGTAAGCCCATGAGCGCTTCGCCCAGGGACACCATCGCCGCCATCGCCACACCGCCGGGCAAGGCCGGCATCGGCATCATCCGAGTGTCCGGCGAATCAACCCGAAACGTCATCGAAGCGGTTCTGAAAAAGCCGCTGCACCCCCGTCGGGCCGATTTCCTTCCCTTCCATGACAGGGATGGCGGCGTTCTGGATTCAGGGCTCGCCCTGTTTTTCCCCGCCCCTAATTCGTTCACCGGCGAAGATGTGCTCGAATTGCACGGCCACGGCAGCCCGCTCATTTTGGACATGCTGCTGCGCTGCGTGTTGTCGCTTGGCGTCCGCCTGGCCAGACCGGGAGAATTCTCGGAACGCGCCTTCCTCAACGACAAGATCGATCTGGCCCAAGCCGAGGCCATCGCCGACCTCATCGAAAGCGCCACCGAACAGGCCGCCCGTTCCGCCCAACGCTCCCTGCAAGGCGAGTTTTCCAAGGTCATCAACGAATTGGTCGACGCCCTAATCAATCTCCGTCTGTACGTGGAGGCGGCGATCGATTTCGCCGAAGAGGAAATCGACTTCCTCTCCGAAGGGGCCATCGGCGAAAAGCTACGCGATCTGCTCACCCGCCTGGAACGCACCCAACGCTCGGCGCAACAAGGCTGCCTGCTGCGGGAAGGCATGACCGTGGTCATTGCCGGCCGGCCCAACGCGGGAAAATCCAGCCTACTGAACCGCCTCGCCGGACGCGAGGCCGCCATCGTCACGGAAGTGGCCGGCACGACCCGAGACACCCTGCGCGAGTATATACAGATCGATGGGTTGCCCCTGCACATCATCGACACGGCCGGCCTTCGGGAAAGCGAGGACGTGATCGAGAAGGAAGGCATACGGCGGGCGCGCGAAGCCATGGCCAAGGCCGACTGCATCCTTTTGATGATCGACGACCGCCACCCGGAAGTCGGTGATGAATTGCTCTTAGACCTTCCGAAAAATCTCGCCGTCACCCGGATTTACAACAAGATCGATCTCACCGGCCGGGGGGCGGGCATCAGCAAAACCGACACGGGAGCGGAAATCCGTGTCTCGGTCAAAACCGGCGCCGGCCTCGACCTCCTTCGCAGGCATCTCAAGGCAAGCGCGGGCTATGACAGTGAGGCGGACGGCGTCTTCATCGCCCGACGCCGCCATCTCGATGCCCTAGCACGGGCCCGCGAAGCCATCCTCAGCGGCATCGAACAACTTGAGGGAAGCCGAGCCCCCGAACTTTTGGCCGAGGACCTGCGTCAGGCCCAAAATGCCCTCTCGGAGATTACCGGAGCCTTCACCACCGAGGATCTGCTCGACCGGGTGTTTTCCAGCTTTTGTATCGGAAAATA
>DATIXD010000214.1:0-11060 GCA_035518875.1 Methylococcaceae bacterium
AAATTGGCAGGATTGCCAATTTGCACGGCTACTGCCGCCCGAAGGGCGAGGTACATGGATGTACCTCGTGACTTAAGCGGCAGCCGGGTCGCCTTTTCTTTGGTTACTTTCTTTTGGCGACGCAAAAGAAAGTATCTCGCCCGTGGGTACGAGAACCCACATTCAAACACACGATCGCGAAGCGATTCCTTAATCTCCTCCCCCAACGGGCGAAGCGCCGCGAAGGCGGCTGGGGGAGGTTGGGTGGGGGCGATATCACATAGAGGCTCTTGACCTTTTTGGTCGCCCCCATCCCATCCTTCCCCCGATGGGGGAAGGGGTTGGAATCCATTTATCCCCATAGCATTCAGCCTTGATTGCCACATTGGCGCTAGGGGGGCGATAAAATAACGCATTTTGCCTTTTGATCGCCCCCCCAACGTTTACGCTGGACAATCCCTGTCCAGCTAACCTTCGTCCGGCAGGCCGTGCAAATCGGCTTTCCTGCCGATTGGTCCCCCGTCGGGGGAAGGGGTAAGATTACTGACACGCCTCACATTCCGGATTATCAATCGAACACGCCTTAGGCAAACCAAACGCCTCATCGATCGGATCCACCTGCACCTTGTTCAACTTCCCATCCGCCAAGGTACTCTTCTCCACATGGGTCGCCCCCATCGAGCGCAGGTAATAGGTCGTCTTCAGACCCCTTACCCAGGCCAGCTTATACAACGCATCCAGCTTCTTGCCGTTGGGCTCTGACATGTAGAGGTTCAGCGACTGGCCCTGGTCGATCCACTTCTGGCGTCTTGAGGCCGCTTCCACCAGCCAGCGGGCGTCGATTTCGAAGGCGGTGGCGTAGAGCGCCTTCAAGTCCTCCGGGATGCGTTCGATGCGCTGGACGCTGCCGTCGTAGTATTTGAGGTCGTTGATCATCACCGCGTCCCAGAGGTCGCGCGCTTTCAGGTCGTTGACCAGGAACGGGTTGACGACCGTGAATTCGCCCGACAGGTTCGACTTGACGAACAGGTTCTGGTAGGTCGGCTCGATGGACTGCGCCACGCCGCAGATATTGGAGATGGTGGCGGTCGGCGCGATCGCCATGGTATTGCTGTTGCGCATGCCTACGCGCTTGATCCGCTCGCGCAAGGAATCCCAATCCAGTGTCATGGAACGGTCCTGTTGCAGGTAGCCGCCGCGTTCCTGCTCCAGCAGATCGATGGAGTCGATGGGCAGGATACCCTGGCTCCACAGCGAGCCTTCGAAGGTGGAATAGCGTCCGCGCTCCTCGGCCAGACCCGTGGAGGCCTTGATGGCGTAGTAGCTCACCGATTCCATGCTCTCGTCGGCGAACTTGAGGGCCTGCTCGGAAGTGTAGGGGATGCGCATCTTGTAGAGCGCATCCTGGAAGCCCATGATGCCGAGCCCCACCGGGCGGTGGCGCAGGTTTGAGCGGCGCGCTTCCGGGACGCTGTAATAATTGATGTCGATGACGTTATCGAGCATGCGCATGGCAGTGGACACGGTGCGCGCCAGCTTGTCGGCGTCGAGCAGGCCCGCGTCGGTGATATGGGCGGCAAGGTTCACCGAACCCAGGTTGCACACGGCGATCTCGTTGTCCGAGGTGTTCAGGGTGATCTCGGTGCACAGGTTCGAGCTGTGGACCACGCCGACATGCTGCTGCGGCGAGCGCAGGTTGCAGGGGTCCTTGAAGGTGATCCAGGGATGACCGGTCTCGAACAGCATGGACAGCATCTTGCGCCAAAGGGAGAGGGCGGGGATGCTTTTGTACAGCGTGAGTTCGCCGCGATAGACCTTTTCCTCGTAGGCCAGATAGGCCTTTTCGAAGTCCGCACCGGTGAGGTCGTGCAGATCGGGTACGTCGTTGGGCGAGAACAGGGTCCACTGGCCTTCCTCGGCCACCCGCTTCATGAACAGATCCGGCACCCAGTTGGCGGTGTTCATGTCGTGGGTGCGGCGGCGGTCGTCGCCGGTGTTCTTGCGTAAATCCAGGAATTCCTCGATGTCGATGTGCCAGGTTTCCAGGTAGGCGCATACGGCCCCCTTGCGTTTTCCGCCCTGGTTCACCGCGACAGCGGTATCGTTGGCTACTTTGAGAAAGGGCACCACGCCTTGGGATTTGCCGTTGGTGCCCTTGATGTGGGCGCCCATGCCGCGCACCCGTGTCCAGTCATTGCCCAGTCCCCCGGCATACTTGGACAGCAGAGCGTTGTCCTTGATGGCGCCGTAGATGCCATCGAGGTCGTCCGGCACGGTGGTGAGATAGCAGGATGAGAGCTGCGGGCGGAGGGTGCCCGAATTGAACAGGGTGGGGGTGGACGACATGAAGTCGAACGAGGAGAGGAGGTTGTAGAACTCGATGGCTTGAGTCTCGCGGTCGATCTCGCTGACGGCGAGGCCCATCGCCACGCGCATGAAGAAGGCTTGTGGCAGTTCGAAGCGCTGTCCCTTGCTGTGGATGAAATAGCGGTCGTAGAGAGTTTGCAAACCCAGATAGGTGAATTGCAGGTCGCGTTCCGGTTTCAGCGCCGCGCCCAGGCGAACCAAATCGTAGCGGCTCAGCTCAGGCGACAGCAGTTCCAGCTCGACGCCGCGCTTGATGTAATCGGCGAAATATTCCGGATAACGCTCGCCCATTTCCGCGCTCGTCGCTTCATTCTTGCCGTCGCCGAGGAATCCGAGCGCTTCTCGGCGCATGCTATCCAGCAGCAGGCGGGCGGAGACGTAGGAATAGTTGGGTTCCTGTTCGATGCGGGTGCGGGCGGTCATGACCAGCGAGGGCGCTACATCCTTTTCCGGCACGCCGTCGAACAGGTTGCGGCGAGTCTCTTCCAGGATCCAGCCGGCGTCGACGTCGTTCAGACCGGCGCAGGCCTCGAGCACGATCTTTTGCAGTCGCGCTTCGTTCAGGGGCTTGCGGCTACCGTCGGCCAGGGTGACATAGAGGGTTTCGGTGCTGCCCTGTTGCTCGGCTTCCTTGGCCTTCTCGGCGCGCAGGCGGGCGTGTTCTTCGCGGTAGAGGACGTAGGCGCGGGCGACCTTCTGGTGTTCGGAGCGCATCAGCGCCAATTCGACCTGGTCCTGGATGTCCTCGATGTGGATGGTGCCGCCGCTGGGCAGCCGCCGGAACAGCGCTCGCACGACCTGGTCGGTCAGTTCCGCCACGGTCTCGTGGATGCGCCGGCTGGCCGCCGCCGTGCTGCCCTCCACGGCCAGGAAGGCCTTGGTGATGGCGACGTTGATCTTGCTGGCGTCGAAACCGGTGACCTTGCCATTGCGGCGGATGACCCTCACTTCGCCGGGCGCGCTCGCGCGGATTTCGGCGGGCGGAGTGATCGCCGCAGGGATGATCTGGGCAGTGGTTGCGGTGCGTACGGCGGATTCAGTTTCCATGCGGTTCCTCTCTCGCGGGGTTTGATCAATCGGGCAATAACACTATAGACTGTGGTTCAAAAATAGGTCAAGTACAAGATGCTGTGGTTTTTTCTGTTGAAAGGCTGTGGATAAAATGTGCATGATTGGCTGCGGGCGGCGGCTGGCGGGCGTCCGGTGCCGGCATTGGCTGGCCAGGTTTGTTGTACTATGTGCGCTCAGACCGAATAAAAAAAACGATAGGGACTAAATCTCATGCAGACAGTACGCGAATGGGTGAGCGATTGGGTCAAACGCATCCTGCCTAACGCCCAGGCGGTGTCCTTCGCGATCCTGTTGATCGTGGGCTTCGTCGCCGTCGTCAGCCTTGCCGACATCCTCATGCCGGTTTTTGCAGCCGGGGTCATCGCCTATCTCCTCGAAGGGATCGTCGCTATCGGCGAGCGGGAAAAACTGCCACGATTTCTATCCGTCATCGTCGTCTACGTCTTTTTTCTGGCCTTGCTGTTGTTCGTCTTTATTGGCTTTCTGCCGCTGCTCTATCAGCAGACCGAGCAATTGATCGAGCAGCTCCCGGCCATGGTCAACCGTGGTCAGGCGCTGGTCATGCAATTGCCGGTACGCTACCCGGATTTCATCACCCAGGCGCAAATTTACGAGATCACGGCGGTCATCCGCCAGGAGTTGGTTGCCTACGGCCAGTCACTGCTGAGCTATTCCTATGCTCACCTGGTCAGCTTCATCACCCTGATCGTCTACCTGATCCTGGTGCCGCTGTTGGTGTTTTTCTTCCTCAAGGACAAGGCGCAAATCCTGGACTGGTTCGTGCAATATCTGCCCAGGGACCGTTATCTTTCGACGCGGGTGTGGCGGGAGGTGGATGCGCAGATCGGTAACTACGTGCGTGGCAAGTTTTTCGAGATCGTGATCCTGCTGGTGGCGAGCTATGTGACCTTTTCCCTGATGGGACTGAATTACGCGCTGCTGCTCGCGGTGCTGATGGGGCTATCGGTCATCATCCCTTACGTGGGAGCGACCCTGGTGACCTTGCCGGTCATGCTGGTGGCTTTTTTCGAGTGGGGGGTTGGCGATGATTTCTGGTACTTGATGCTGGCCTACGGCATCATCCAGGCGGTCGACGGTGTGGTGCTGATACCGCTGTTGTTCTCCGAGGTGGTGAACCTTCATCCCGTCGCCATCGTGGTGGCGATTTTGTTTTTCGGTGGGACATGGGGCTTTTGGGGCGTATTCTTCGCGATCCCCCTGGCGACCCTGGTACAGGCCGTACTGACCGCTTGGCCGAGGCTGGGGGAAGAGGGGCAGGAACGGAGTTTGGCGCCCCCGGGGTTTTGAGGCGGGCGCTTATCCCTTCAGGCTCGCTCCGCTGGGAAGGCTAACACCTCGTCGATGGTCCCCGCGCCGGTCAGCAACATCAGCAGCCGATCCAGACCCAGCGCCACCCCGCAGCAATCGGGCAATCCCGCGGCAAGCGCAGCCAGCAGGCGGGTATCCTTGGACGGCTGGATCAGGCCTCGGGCGCGGCGAACGGCGAGGTCGCCATCGAAACGTCGTTCCTGCTCGCTTGGGTCGGCCAGTTCGTGGAAGCCGTTGGCGAGCTCCAGTCCGTCCATGAACACTTCCGCCCGTTCGACCACGGCGGGATCGCCGGGCTTTCCCCGGGCCAGCGACGGCTGGCAGGCCGGGTAGTCGAATACGAAGGAGATGCGCTCCCTGCCCAGGCGGGGTTGCACGAGATGGCTGAACAGCAGATCCAGCCAGAGCGGGCGATTCTCTCCGCACAGCGTATGCGCTTCGGTCAGACCGTGTCGGCTGGCCGATTCGGCCAGTTCGCCGATCGTAGCGGCTAACGGATCGACCCCCACATGTCTTCGGAATGCTTCGCGGTAGGCGATGCGCTCGGAAGGCTGGAGTTTCCGCTTACCGACGAACAGTCCTAAGAGTAGGTCGTCGATTTCGTCCATGAGCCCTTCCAGGCCGAAGCCCACCCGGTACCACTCGAGGAGGGTGAATTCGGGATTGTGGTAGCGGCCGGCTTCCTCGTTGCGGAACGCCTTGCAGATTTGATAGATGGAGCCGGAACCCGCCGCCAGCAGGCGTTTCATGGCGAATTCCGGGGAAGTCTGAAGATAGAGCGGAATGCCTTCCAATTGACCCGGCAGGCGGAAGCGGGTGAGGAAGGGGCTGAGATTCGGGTCGGTCCCGCCGGCCTGACAGAGCAGCGGCGTCTCGACTTCCAGTACGTCCCGCTCGGCGAAGAAGCGGCGGATGGCGGCGAGTAGTTGGGCCCTGGTTTGCAGGGCCGCGAGATCGCAGGCCGGTCGCCAAGAACTTTCGCCGTTACTCCTTGACACGCGACAGGTATTCGCCGGTGCGGGTGTCGACCTTGATCAATTCATCGGTCTGCACGAACAAGGGCACGCGCACCACCGCGCCGGTTTCCAGCGTGGCCGGCTTGCCGCCGCCGCCCGAGGTATCGCCGCGCACGCCCGGATCGGTTTCGACGATTTTCAGCGTGACGAAATTGGGCGGGGTGACGGACAAGGGCACGCCGTTGTATAGGGTCACGATGCACAGATCCTGCTCCTTCAACCATTTCTTCGCATCCGCCAGCGCGTTGGCGTCGGCGCCATACTGCTCGAAGCTCTCCGGCTGCATGAAGTGCCAGGTTTCGCCGTCGTTGTAGAGATACTGCATTTCGACGTCGACGACATCGGCGCCTTCCAGAGTTTCCCCCGACTTGAAGGTGCGCTCGATGACGCGGCCGGTCTTGAGATTGCGTAGCTTGACGCGGTTGAAGGCCTGGCCTTTGCCGGGTTTCACGAACTCGTTCTCGATGATCGAGCAGGGATCGTTGTCGAGCATCACTTTCAATCCGCCCTTGAATTCGTTGGTGCTGAAAACTGCCATTCTGTCCTCGCTTGGATTAACTCAAAAAAATGCCGGCCATTATAATGGAGCGCCTGGCCTTTAGAAACTTTACCGCTCATCCCCATGCCCGAAGCCCGCTGGCAGGCCGAACTGGCCGCATCCTTCACCCGCATCGAAGACCTGCTTGAATTCCTGAACCTCCCCGCGAGCGGTGCGGACGCGGGGCGGTTGGCGGCCGGGCGGTTTGCTTTTCGGGTCACGCGCAGCTATGCCGGGCGCATGCAAAAGGGCGATTCGTCCGATCCCTTGCTGCGGCAGGTCTTGCCCCTGGGAGAGGAATTAATCGAACTGCCGGGCTTTGCCGCGGACCCGGTCGGCGATCTGGCGGCGGTCGTCGCGCCCGGCCTGCTCCACAAATACCACGGGCGCGCCCTGGTGATTGCGACCGGCGCCTGCGCCATCAACTGCCGCTATTGCTTCCGCCGCGCGTTTCCTTACGGCGACAGCCGCATCGGCCGGCAGCGGGAAGACGACGCTCTGGCTTACATCGCCTCCGATCCGGCTATCGCGGAAGTGATTCTCAGCGGCGGCGATCCCCTGGTGCTGGGCGACGAGCGGCTCGGCGATCTAGTGGAAAAGATCACCGCCATCGGCCATGTCGAGCGCCTTCGGATTCATACACGCTTGCCTATCGTCCTGCCTTCGAGAATCACCCCGGGGTTTTCGGAGATCCTAGCGCGCACCCGGCTCAAGACCCTGGTCGTGATCCATGCCAATCACCCCCGGGAATTCGATGCCGAAGTTGGCCGGGCGCTGGCCGCATTCCGCGAGGCCGGGATTTTTCTGTTGAATCAGTCGGTATTGCTCAGGGGGGTGAACGATGCGGGGCAGACCTTGGTGGAGCTCAGCGAAATGCTGTTTTCCCATGGCGTACTGCCTTACTACCTGCATCTGCTGGATGCGGCCAGCGGCACGGCGCATTTCGACCTGCCGCTGGCCGAGGCGCTGGCCCTGCACGAGCACTTGAGCCGGCGGCTGCCCGGCTATTTGGTACCGAGGCTGGTGCGGGAGGAAGCGGGAAAGCCCTATAAGATTTGGGTTTGAGCGATGCTCACATCAGGCTATTTGAAGTAGCCCCACGGGTACTCTGGGCTCAGGATCGGTTGGAAGCCCGCAGGCACCGGAAATGGCGCGGTCAGGAATTCATAGACCCCGACCAGTTCGCGGGTCACGATCATGCCAACGCCATACGCCAGGCCGATAGGGAAACCCACCGCGCCTTTCTCCTGCGTCTCCTTCACGATGTTGCCGGGCAACTCCAAAAAGCCGCAGGTCATCCCGGCGAGGCCGCGCCCTAACTTGTGGGCGGCCGTCTGGGCGTGGGCTTGGGGAGCGGCTAGTGCGATGAGGGCTACGGCGGTAGCCAGGGTCAAAGTGCGTGCTCGGTTCATCGTTCCTCCTGAAGTCCCTGAATTGGAAAAAGGGTATAAGCCAGCGCTTGCCGATGGAACTTAAATAACCGCCTCGTAGGCGGCGGCATTCTTGGTGGTCTTCTTGATCGAATACATTAATTTGTCAGCGTGTTGCAACAGCTCGTCAATGCTGACATCGCTTCCGCCCGAGGTGGTCACGACCCCGATGCTTAGGGAAACCGGCAACACCAGTCGGCCGGCCGCGTTTTCGACGTCTTGCTGAATCCGCTTGACGATCGACTTGGCCTCTTCCTGGTCGGTTTCGGGAAGCAGGATGGCAAACTCGTCCCCTCCCATCCGGCCGAAAATGTCGTATTTGCGCAGCGTCGAGCCTATGGTTCTGCCGAGCTGTTTCAGCAGGTTATCCCCTGTCTGATGGCCATAATCGTCGTTGATCGATTTGAACCCGTCGATGTCGAAGTAAACCAGGCTCACGCAGTGGCCATAGCGCTCCGACCTCAGCAGTTCATTGGCGGACTGCTCCCGAAAAGTATGACCGACGATTGCGCCGGTCAAAATATCCGCCTGGGAAACTCGAGTCAATGTTTCCGAGAGGGCCTTCTGGCGCAAGATCAGATAACAACTTGCGAACAGAACGATCAGAATCGAGACCGCCTCTACTGAGCTCGTCAGCGGCGTTTTGTCGATGGCCGGCGCAAACCAGCTGACATAAAAGTGGCAGGCGGCAGACACGGAAGCCACGGCATAGGCGGGAACTCTCCCCAGATACCAGCCGGCAAGGCCGACGGGGATGAGATAGTAACCGATGGTTGCGACCAGGGAACCGGTGCGATAGTCGGCGAAGAAGATGGCGGAGAGGCTAGTCAACACGCCCAGCCAAACGAAGGACTTCCGATACCGGTCAAAATTTCGAATGGGTTGCGACATAGACGATGCTCCGATGGGCTCGGTCACAGTATATGGAAAAACCGGGTTGTTGTTGTCATTTAATGCTGTCCGGAATGGTATCAGCAGACAAAGAAAAGGGGCTATGATTGCTCACAAGCCCCCTTTAGGTCTTATAGTTGGTACCGAGGGCCGGAATCGAGCCCTCAGCTTCACAATCTATTGAAAACTAACCCTATATTCCGCGCGGCTTTCGCGCTTTTGTAACAACACTCTGTACCAATTTTGGAGTAATTCTAACAGAAAGCCGCTCTGTTGAAAAGCTCCGTGCCACCTCCAGACCGCGCTCTTCCTCATCATCCTGACTCACACCGATCGGATTAGCGATGGAGTATGCCGTCCGGCGTTGAACAAAATCATGTTGGGTGAGTTGATCGACCTGATCAGCGGCATCGGCATGCACGAAGAGACCGACCGATCCATGGACATCCGCGGGCGGGTTTACGAGTATTTCCTGGGTAGCTTTGCCGGAGCGGAGGAAGAGCGCGGCGGCGAGTTCTACACGCCTCGCTCTGTAGTCCGCCTTTTGGTGGAGATGCTGGAACCCAGTAAGGGGTGGGTTTATAACCCGTGTTGCGGCTCGGACGGCATGTTTGTCCAAGCCGAGCGTTTTGTGGAAGCACATGGCAGCCGCATTGGCGACAGCGCAATCTATGCGCAGGCGCGCAACTACACCACTGGGCGCCTAGCTAAGGTGAACCTTGCTGTGCGCGGCATCGACGCCGATATCCGCTGAAACAACGAAAGCAGCCTCCACAAGGACGAGTCCAAGCATCTCAAAGCCGATTACATTCTGGCCAACCCCTTTAATGTTTCCGATTGGGGCGGTGAACGTCTGCGTGACGACGTGCGGTGGAAGTTTGGCGTGCCGCCGTTGGGGAACGCCAATTACGTCGGCTTCAGTATATTCTCTGGTACCTGGCCGCGAATGGCACCGCTGGCGTAGTGCTGGCCAATGGCAGCATGTCCTCGATGCAGAGCTGCGAAGATGACATTCGCCGTGCCATCGTCGAGTGCGATGTGGTGGACTGCATGATCGCCCTGCCGCGGCAGCTCTTCTACTCGACCCCGATTCCCGCCTGTCTGTGGTCCCTGGTTAAGCCGATCCTGCACAGAGCGACGGAATTGAGCAGCAAGCAATGGAAACTGGTTTTTGGCTACTACGTGATCGGTGGTCTGTTCATGGGTGAAACCATCCCAAGCCGGGTAATCAGAATCGAGTATGGCGACCGCAATCGTGATGACCTCTACGCACTACTTTCCGAGTTTCCAACCAAATCTTAGCGGATCGCTCTATAGTCGAGCCCAACGACTGCGATCAGCAATTCACCGCGTCCCCGTGACTGGCACCACCGCTGCCGTCTGAGCGTGATTCAATCTCTCGATCGTTTTCTCCGGGTCATAAGGAAAATATGGCTCTTGGGTTTCACCGGCTTTTATCACAACCGCCGGTCTTCGCCAGATCTTTGGTCTGAGGTTCCGAGAACCTCAGTGAGCGCCGTGTAAGGGTGACGACGATCATCATCCCGGCGATCATTAAAATGCACGTATCGACAGTCACATTGCGCAGCGTCGCAAGCGGGCAAGGGTAATAGCGGCGCCTCATTTGAAAGCAAGCGCTTGTCTTTTAGTTTATTGACCGCTTCGCAACAATCCATTCCACACTCTATTGTAACGGCATGAAAAAGACTTGCTGACCGAGTGTTTTTCGAGTGATGTTGATTTTTATTGTCCGCAAAAAACCACCGCCATATAAGAATAAGAAAAGGAATGATTGATATCGAAATAATAAAGATAAGCATCCCAATCACCCGTCTTTTAGGATTGTCAACGATCAGAACAGTCCTGCCATCATCCAGCAATTCGTCGCCCAACCGCTCACGCACTTCGACGATGGCAAGGAGTGCTTTAACTTTAGCCTTTTTTCGCTGTTTCTATGGATTCACCATGAGAAGCATCGAGCCTTCCCTTGGCGGACCCTGCATCGCAATTCGCTGATGAGCGATGTGCAACCGCTTGTCAATTATGGAAAGCGGCGATGTGCTTGGCTTTTTGCCGGCCTTGAGGAGCCCAGCTTTTTGAGAAGCAATCCAGGAACAAGGCTCCGCTGAAGGGTCTAGGGATGAGTCGCTAACTCTGATGAACATTGCTAGCCCGGTGCAAGGGGTTGTTCAACATTTCCATTCCGGGAGCAGGCACCGTTTTGATGGTAAGCGACGCCCGAATGAGCGCAACCATTTTTCGCATTGGTCTGCAAGCCAAAGCGTGCAATTTTGCACGCAAAAACTTGCTTTTATGCACATCATCGACTACCCGTGATTGGTGCTCATACAAAACAAGAACATATAAAAACATGCTAATATTCAGTGGGTTGGCGCATGTCAAAAAATTGAACAAGCTAACCCAGCGCCGAAAGTGTCG
>DATIXD010000215.1:0-4226 GCA_035518875.1 Methylococcaceae bacterium
GCGATAGCGCCCAGCGGCGTGGCGATCTGCGTGTAGCCGACTTGCAACCAGGGAAATCCGGTGAGAAACCAGCCGCGGAACCATTCGACCAGAACCCAGATCGACGGAAACAGCACAAGCAGCTTGACCGCAGGGCGTGCCCAAGTGGAAAACCGGGTTGCAAGAAAAGCCGCCAGCGCCGGATAAAGCGCCAGGAACATCACGAACAGCGAGGTCAATCCGGTTGCGGTGACTGCATCCGCGCCGCCGTAGTCGTGCAGGCTAACGTAGATCCAGGAAACGCCGAGACCGTATTGTCCGAGCCCGAAGAGATAGCCCCGCGCGAAGGCCCGGGCCGGCGAAGCATCGAGCCAGGAGCGAAACAACAACAGGAGGGAGAGAATAGCCAGGTAGGGCCAATCGAATGGCGCGAAGGCAAGCGGCAGCAGGGCGCCGCCCAGTAAGGCCAATCCGTCGTAGAACATGGGTCGCAGTCTGACGCTCAATCGTCGATCGAAGCGGAGCCCTCGCCCTCGGCGGGTGCCAGAATGAGCTTCAACAACTGAACGCGGCGCTCGTCCGCTCGCAGGACGACGAAGCGGAAGCGGCCGATATCCACCCGCTCGCCCCTTCTCGGCAGGTGTCCCAGTCGGTGCACGATCAGGCCGCCGACCGTATCGAACTCCCCATCGCTGAGATCGGCGGAGAAGTATTCGTTGAATTCGTCGATCGGGGTCAGCCCTTTGAGGGTAAACTCCCGCCCGCTCTTGCGGAAGATGTATTCCTCCTCGCCGAGATCGTGTTCATCCTCGATCTCGCCCACGATTTGCTCCAGCACGTCCTCGATCGTCACCAGACCTGCGGCGGCGCCGTATTCGTCGACGACGATCGCCATGTGGCTGCGAATCGAGCGGAATTCCTTCAACAGCATGTTCAATCGCTTGCTTTCCGGAACAAACAGGGCTGGTCGCATGGCTTCCCGCACCAAGAGATTCTTGTTCTTGAGACTGTGAACGAGCAGGTCCTTGACCAGGAGAATTCCCACCACCTCTGCGCGATCTTCGCCGATCACCGGATAACGGGAGTGGCCGGGCTCGATCACCAAAGGGAAAATCGTCTCCAACTCGGCGTCCTGGGGCACCACCACCATTTGCGCGCGAGGAATCATGATGTCCCGCACACGCAGCTCCGAAAACTGCATCACGCCTTCGATCATGGACAGCGCTTCCGGATCAAGCAGCTCGCGTTTTTGGGCATCGCGCAGTAATTCCAGCAAGTCCTCGCGGTCCTCCGGCCCCCCGGCCAGGAAATGCCCGAGACGCTCCAGCCAACTTCGATGTTCGCCCGTCGATTCCTCGCTCATCATGCGTTCTCCTCGTAGGGGTTGGGAAACCCCAAGCCATCCAACAGGGCAATCTCTTCGGACTCCATCGTCAAAGCCTCATTTTCCTCAATGTGATCATAACCTTGCAAATGTAGGACGCCATGCACGACCAGGTGCGCCCAGTGCGCCAGCAAAGACTTGCCCTGCTCAGCCGCTTCCTTTTCGACTACGGCGGCGCAAATGACCAGATCGCCCAGGATGTCGGTGGCTACGCCCGGCGGCGGCTCGAAAGGAAAGCTCAGGACATTGGTCGGCCCCGGTTTGTGCCGGTAATACGCGTTCAATTCGGCGCTTTCCGCGCCGTCGACGACGCGGATCACGATCTGCGCGCGCTCGCGCTTGACCGCGGCCTCGACCCAGCGCTGCAGTTGATCGGGGGCGGGCAGAAAGGACGCCGAACTGGCGTTTTGCAGTTCAACGTGAACCATGAGCGGGCGGGCGGGCGCGCTCGTGCGCCTCGTAAGCGGCGACGATCCGCTGCACCAGGGGATGGCGCACCACATCCTGGGCGCTGAAGAAGGTGAAGCTGATGCCCTCGACCTCGCGTAACACCTCCAACACGTGACGCAGACCCGATTCCTTGTTGCGCGGCAGGTCGATTTGGGTGATGTCCCCGGTGATCACCGCTTTCGATCCGAACCCCACACGGGTCAGGAACATCTTGATCTGCTCGATGGTGGTATTCTGGGCCTCATCCAGGATGATGAAGGATTCGTTCAGGGTGCGCCCGCGCATAAAAGCCAGCGGGGCGACCTCGATCACGTTGCGCTCGATCAGCTTGGCGACCCGCTCGAAGCCCAGCATTTCATACAGGGCGTCATACAAGGGACGCAGGTAGGGATCGACCTTCTGCGCCATGTCGCCGGGCAGGAAACCGAGCTTTTCACCCGCCTCCACCGCCGGCCGCGCCAGAATCAGGCGTCTGACCTCCTCTGTTTCCAGTGCCGCCACCGCACAGGCGACCGCGAGATAGGTCTTGCCGGTGCCGGCAGGCCCGACGCCGAAATTGATGTCGTGGCTCTGAATGTTTTTCACATAGTTCTGTTGATTGAGCCCACGGGCTTTGATCGCGCCGCGTTTGGTGCGGAGCAGGAGGGCTTCTTCCTGGGGCGGTTCAGTGGAGCCCTCCAGCATGGCGCTCACGTTCGACTCCTGCAGTGACAGATGGACCCTCTCGGGCGTGATGATCTCGTCCCGCGTCGCCTCGAACAGGCTCTGAATGACCTTGCAGGCCGCCTGCGCCGGCTTGCCGGAACCGATGATCTGAAACTGGTTGCCGCGACTGGCGATTTCCACGCCCAGCCGCCGTTCGATCTGGCGCAGGTTCTCGTCGAATTGACCGCAAAGACTGGCGAGCCGCTCGTTGTCGTCGGGCTCCAGAGTGAGTTGCAAGTGGTTGGGGTGAGTGGACAAGTTAGCCAGAAGATGCCTTGGGGAAATGGGGTTCGAAAACCTCGTTCGCGGAAGACTCCAGCCATCGTCCGCGCAGAGAATTGGGCAGCGCTTCGGTGATCAACACGTCCGCGAACCGTCCGACCAGTTTCGGATGTCCGGTGAAATTGACCACCCGGTTGTTTTCGGTACGCCCACTCATTTGGGCATAGTCCTTTTTCGAGACGCCCTCGACCAGCACACGCTGAACCGAATTCACCATTCCGCGCGAGATCGCCCCCGCCATCTCGGCGATCCGCCCCTGGAGGCGGGCGAGACGCTCGCGTTTAAGCGCCAGGGGCGTCTCATCCGGCATTTCCGCCGCCGGCGTGCCCGGCCGAGCGCTGTAAATGAAACTGAAGGAATGGTCGAATCCCAGGGTTTCGATCAAGTCCATGGTCTGTTCGAAATCGTCCTCGGTTTCCCCCGGAAACCCCACGATGAAATCCGACGACAAACTGATCTTGGGCCTGACCGCCCGCAGACGGGCGATCTTCGCCATGTAGTCCTCGCGAGTATGGCCGCGCTTCATCAGGCGCAGGATGCGGTTGCTGCCGCTTTGCACCGGCAAATGCAGATGGTCGACCAGTTCGGGGATTTCGGCATAGGCATCGATCAGGCTGTCGGAGAACTCGACCGGATGGGAGGTGGTATAACGGATGCGTTCAATGCCGTCGATCGCGGCGACATAATTGAGGAGCAAGGCAAAATCAGCGATCTCGCCGTCCTCGGTCTCGCCGCGATAGGCATTGACGTTTTGCCCCAGCAGATTGACTTCACGCACGCCTTGGGCGGCCAATGCGGCAATTTCGGCGACCACATCCGCCACCGGTCGGCTGATTTCTTCGCCGCGGGTATAGGGTACTCCGCAGACGGTGCAGTATGTACTGCATCCTTCCATCACCGAAACAAAGGCTTTGGGCCCTTCGGCACGGGGTTCGGGCAGGGCGTCGAATTTTTCGATTTCCGGAAAGGAAATATCCATGACCGGCGACTGGCTCGCGCGAGCCTTTTCCAGGAGTTGCGGCAGCCGGTGCAAGGTCTGCGGACCGAACACCATGTCGACGAACGGCGCGCGTTTTTGCAGCGCCTCACCTTCCTGGCTGGCGACGCAGCCACCGACCCCGATCATCACGTCCGGACGCTTTTCTTTCAAGGGCCGCCAGCGCCCCAGCTCGGAGAACACCTTTTCCTGGGCCTTTTCCCGGATCGAGCAGGTATTGAGCAATAGCACATCGGCCAGCTCCGGATCCCCCGTCAGTTCGAAGCCGTGGGAAGCATTCAGCACATCCCGCATCTTGGCGGAATCGTACTCGTTCATCTGGCAGCCGAAGGTTTCGATGTACAACTTTTTGGGCATGACGTGCGTGCGGCTTCGAAACGCCGTTAAGCTCGAAGAGCGGACATTTTACCAGAATTGTCCGAGCGAGGG
>DATIXD010000216.1:0-5527 GCA_035518875.1 Methylococcaceae bacterium
AGCGTATCGTCACGGATGTAGTTTTGGTCGATCCAGGACAGTCGGTCGCGCTTAAGCGCCGGCACGTCGCCGCGGATTAGTGGCTCCAGCCCGGTATTGCAGGCTTCGGCCATCAGCACCGCGCACAGACTAATATGCAGGTCGGTGGCGCGCGCGGTTTGTTCGGAGATATGGGTAAAGGCCCCGGTGAAGCCGGTACGAGCGGCAATCTCCAGGATCAGTTCCGGCAGGTCCACACGCGGTAGCATACTGGCCACCTTTTCACGCAATGCGACCAGCGAGGCCGGTTCATCCAGCTTGTCCAACGGACTGAGCACCAGATCATGTTTGTCACTGCTCGTATCGAATCGGACCGCCGGGTTATCGGGCAGCCTGGCGGCGACCGCGCGGTAGGTGCGATCGAGTTCGGCAGCCAAAGCGTTCAGCATCGGTTCAGGACTGGCTGACAAGCCCAGCGTTCGGCAAATGATCGGCCGAGTCGCCTCCCACTCGCCGCCGTCCAGTAGACCTGCGCGCGGATCGGCATAGCGCCAGCTCGGCGTCACGAATACATCGCGCCGGCGCAGAGCCGCCTGCAATGCTTCGAGCGCGCAGAAGGTGTAGGCGTGAAAATCGATGCTGCCATCCTCGCGCAAGACATGGCGCTGCCAAGATTTACCGATGATTTCGCGTGGCGCGTCGTTGCCGGGTTTCTTCCGCGCAACGTTGCTTCGTAGCCAATCGAAGGCGGCAACGACTGGCTCGCCGGCTAAATTGGCGCCGAAGCGCACATTTTCGACCAGAGTGGGCAGAAAGCGGCGCACCGTCCTGTATTTGCCATCCAACTCCTGGTAGTACACGTTGTCGGCGGGACGGATCAATGCGTTGACGCCATCCAGTGCCTGGGCAAGCCGGTCGCGGGGAATCTTCTCGAACAATCGGGGGCGCAGTTCGGCATCCGGCAAGGTGGCGTCCAGTATAATTTCACAAGCGCTGGCTAGAGTCGCAGCGGCTTTATCCAGATCTTTCAGCGTGCGGAGGCGCGCTTTCTTATCGGCCTTGATCGCATCACCGAACAACTCGCATAGAAGCGCTTCCAATACTTCCAGCGCGTCGTCTTGGGCGGTGGCTTCCAGGCAATGCGCAAAGGCGACCAGCGTGGCCAGGCGGCGCGGATTCGGCAAACGCAGAACCGCGCTGACCTTGGCGGTACCGGCGAAGCGCGCCAACGCGGCTACTCGGGTCGCCGGGATGCGCGCCGTCGCCGACAGCTTGATCCCCAGTTCGCGTACCGAGTGCAATCGCCGCAGGGCCTTGACCAGCGACACGCTGCTGATCATCACCGGCCCGCTGCGCAGGCGATCCAGTGGCGAGCTGCGGGTACCGCTTGGCACGACCAGCAAGCTTTCCAGACGTAGCTGCTGTTCCTCGCTGATGCCACGGATGAGTAAACGCCATAGCCGTTCCTCCACTCGGCTACGCAGGCGGGCAATGTAGCGTTCGAGGGTGCTACAGCCCGGCAGTAGTACCTTGTGCGTGACCAGCCAGGTGGTGGCGCGCTCAAACAGCACACTCGGCCGATCAGTGCCGGTCCAGCACAGCGCGTAGAGCCAGCGGGTCAGGCGGAAGCCCACTTGGCGCTCGGTAATCTCGACATAGCCGTAGTGGGCGCGGATTTCCGCCGCGTGCTGCCAGCGCTGCTCGCCGATGCCATAGGCCCGCGCACCGTCTACCGCATCGATGCGCAGTTGCTTAGCCAGCGTATGGAGCACCGGTGCCGGCACGGCCATAGGATCTTCCAGGAACGTGCCCAGGTAGCGCACCGTGCCGAGCTGTACCGCGAAACCGAGCCGATTGTGCGCGCCGCGCTTCTGACTGATCAGCGCCTGATCGGTATCGTCCAGATGGAAGTACCGCGCCAGATCATGGGGCGACGGCACGCCCGTGTAGCAGCCATAATTCTCGCGTTGTTCGTTGGAGAGGAAGCTAACGGGCATCGGACCCTCCTTGGCGGAAACCTTTACTTTCTCGGGGAAATAGCCGACATCGCCAGCCGTAGCATCAGCAGGTCAGGCTTTGGCCATATGGATGGCCCATATCCGTTTCACCTGGCTTTCGCTACACCCAGCAAGCTCCGCGGTCCGCCTGATGGTCTGACCAGCGCCACGTAGCGCGACGATGCGCTGATGGATCGCAGAGTCGGGTTTGCGGCCGGTGTACTTTCCGGCAACCTTGGCGAGTTCGACCCCCTGGCGCTGCCGCTCACGGCGCGTTTCGTAGTCGTCATGAGCGATTTGCAGAGCAAGTTTCAGCAGCAGCTCTTGCACCGAGTCCAGTACGATTTTCGCGACACCCTCAGCCTCTGCAGCGAATTCAGATAAATCAACCAGGCCTGGCACGGCCAGCTTTGCCCCTTTGGCCCGGATCGAACCGACCAGTTGCTCGGCCTCGGCTAACGGAAGCCGGCTGATGCGGTCGATCTTCTCGGCGACAACCACTTCCCCGGATTGCAGGTCGGCGATCATCCGCAGCAGTTCGGGACGGTCGGGACGTGCACCGGATGCCTTTTCACGGTAGATACCGGCGATGTAGTAGCCGGCCGCCCGAGTACTGTGCTCAATCTCGGCCTGGCGGGTAAGATCCTGTTCGTCGGTGCTGACGCGGAGGTAGATGCGAGCGATCTTCATGGGACGATAGCCAAGATGGGTATACATGACTTGGCTAATCATAAAGGGAGTGGCCAAAAATTACAAAGCCGATGTAATTTGGCTATCGCTTATTTGGCTAGTTCATTTGACCATATCCGCGAGGCTTGCCTGATACTTGGGTGACACAGACTGGAAGTGAGAGCGTCAAGGCCGCGAAACTGCTTAACCCGGTTTTCCGTTCCACTGCGCCTCAAACCCCAAGATCCGCCGGCGCTACGAGCTCCTGTTCGAGCTCATTCAGAAAAGCGGCCTGCGCATCAGCGAGGCGCTGAGTCTCAAGATCGCGGATATCCGTATAGTCGATGGCGTCGCCCGCAGCGTCCGCGTGATAGGGAAGGGCAACAAGGAGCGCCAGATTCCGCTACCTGAATCCTTCGGCCGGGTTTTATCCCTGTCGCTTTCCGGCAAGCCGCCCAGCGAATACGTCTTTGCGCGGAAAGAAGGCGACAAGCCCATCACCCCGCACGCGGCGAGAGCCTACCTGAAGAAGATGGTCGGCAAGGCAGGGCTCGAGAAGAAGGTCACGCCGCATAAGCTGCGGCACACTTACGCGACTCGGCTCCTGGAGAATAACGCCCAGTTGGTGGACATCCAGGCGCTGTTGGGACACGAGAGCATCGCCACCACGCAGATTTATACTCATGCCGGGCAGGAGCGGTTGAGCAAATTGGTGGCGGATATTTGAGGTAGGTCCTCACATCACCAAAAACCGAGACATGTGTCGTCACTCATCCTCAAATATAGATTGCAGATCCCGCGCGCCGTGAAGGATGCGCTCAATACGGAGGTCGGCATCTAGTTCGCGGTAGAAGATCACATACCGTCCGTGAACGGCCATGCGAATGCCGGGCGCCAGGTCTTCGCGCAAGGAGCAGGCCTTCGGCGCTGAAGCGATAGACCGGCAATGTTCCCGCAGCTCACACACAAAAGAGATGGCTCGCCTCGGACTGTCCTCGGCAATATAGTCACCGATTTCTTCAAGGTCACGAACGGCACGCGGGGAAAAAACAATGTGCATCAGCTCCCGCTATTCTGAGCTGCCTCGACATACTTCCTCTCAAGACGATCGAACACGTCATCAGCAGGAACAGCAGGGCCGCTTTCCATCCCTTCGCGGATGGCATTTTTGAGCTCGGTAAGCCGGGCCTCCCGAAGCTTCTCCTGATCCTCCAGAAGGCGCAAGGCGGTACGGATCACCTCGCTCGCGTTGTTATAGCGGCCGGAGGTAACCTGCTGTTTGACAAAGTCTTCAAAATGCGAGCCCAAGGCATAACTGGTCGGCATGTGGACCACCTATATCAACAATTATTGTCTGTTACCAATAATACGTCCTGGCGCGCTTTTCAAGCAAAAGTCGGCTGCCTCTTGTAAACGACCGATTCGGGCCGCTGACGAGAACGGAAGATAGTCGAGTTCATCGAGGATGACCGAATCGATCCGGGTCAGTTGGCGAACTGGAGTATCTGTACCTGCCGAACCGCTTTTTCCGCTGCAACTGCTCGTTTCCAGTCATCTGTCCTCAAGTGCGTGCCAGATTTTCAAGATCACAATATCGTCGCCGTCGAGACGATACCGCATGACATAGCCGCGCTGCCCGAAGGGAACGAACAGCTCGCGGTCTTGCCGTCCCTCAAGCCGCTTGCCGATGCCGGGGTGTGTGATGAGAAGTTGGGCTGCGGGAGACCATTTCAGCGTCGGGGTTCGAGGTTCAGGCATGGGCCTTCCTTGTCCATTCCCCACGTATCAAGCCATGCCGTCATAGCCTCGTTGCTGACAGACTGACCGGTGCGCCGGTATTCCGCCCATGCCTCATCCGCTTCGGCATTGCACCTTTCAACCTATTCTTCCCTGTCCAGATATTCGCGGATCGCTTCCCGCATCAACCAATGGGCGGAGCGTTGGCGGGTTTCGTCATCAAGCTTGATGCCCATGGTCGTGGTCATGGCGTCACTTCAACTGATTGCAATAGGTGTAACCATTTTATACCCAGGACACCGTACCAGTTCTAAAGAAAAAGTTTCCGGTCTGTTCGGAAAATCACGACTTACCGGACAGGCGGGGCAGGGCGTGAATTCAACGGCCTAGGCGTCCGGGAATCCTGTCCGTTATCGCCAAAGCCGTTCGAACCGGGCCGGGTTGGTGGCGGTATAGCGAACGGTGTGCTGAATGTTCCGGTGGCCTAGATAGTCCTGAATCAGCCGGGTGTCTGCCCCTTGATCCGCAAGGGCGAAGCCGCAAGCGTGACGGAGCATATGCGGATGTGCGGCAATTTCAAGCCCGGCGGCCTCGCCATAGCGGCGGATGGCCAGCCATGCGCGAAGAACGCGCAACTCGTCGGCGCGCAACGGGTGGGTAGTCGATAGGCCGCGCTTGAGCCGGGCGACGTGGAGGGTACGGCCTTCAAGGTCAACATGGGACAGTTTTAGCCCCACGGCTTCCGACACCCGTAAGCCATGTCGGAACATGAGCAGCAAAAGGCAACGATCGCGGCTCTCGTTGCGGCTGCCCTTGGTAGCCGCGATAAGCTTTTCGGTCTCGCGGCCTGTGAGGTGTTTTCGGTCGTCGTTCATTTTGTCTAATGTTTGGAGGTGTCGAAGCCTCTGGAAGCCGCGAAAATCAAAGGGTACGGGTTTTGACATTAGACAAAAGGTTCATTTTGTCTAATCAGAGACTGCACGCCAGATTCAGACTTAATTACTCAGTTGAAACAATCTATTTAGAGTGATGCAATATTATTTATATGTGGGTTTATTAAGGATATATATACCAATGAAAACCATTAGCCACTGGAACACGTTTGTTGTTGCGGCCATGATCGCGATCTTGTTTCCTATGCTCTG
>DATIXD010000217.1:0-9516 GCA_035518875.1 Methylococcaceae bacterium
TTCGCTTGTGGCGAACAGTGTTGGCCCATGTAGGTGGTCGGTGTAGGCTTTGGGCATGAACAGGCCCGACGAGTTTTCTCGGTACTATGCCGAACTGATAGAGGGGCGTTACGACTGTGTCGATCGCCTGGTGGTTAACGCCTACTTCCCGATGGGTCAGACCGGCGGCGGGATGCGCAGCTGGTGGCGACGCTTGCGAGGGGATGATTCGGAACTGGACGATAACCATCTGCGTGAGTTGGCCGGGACGTTCTCGCGCCGGGTTCGAGGATATTGTGAGAAACACGCGATTCCTCTGATCGAGGCGAAAGCCGGCGAGCGCAAACACGAACTGGCCGAGGAACACGTGCCCAGTGATCTCGGCTTCCAGGGGTTGTTCCTGGTCATCACGGCCAATGCGCCGGCACCGGTGTGGGAAGTCAAACGCAATCTCGAGGGTCGAATCGTCGATTTGCACCATCGCAAGAACTGGCCGTACATCAAGCACTATTACTTTCATCTGATGGATGCTGAGTGGGGCCATGTGACCATCCGGATGTGCGGTTATCCACCGTTTGGCGCGCAGGTGATCCTGAACGGTCACGAGTGGGTGGAGCGTCAGGCTCGACGGCAACACCTGACCGTGGCCAAAGTCAGCAATTGCTTCGTCGAGGGGAGTGACTTTGTGCTCGTCAACCGCCTGGCGGAGAACCTGAATGACGCCATGGCTGAGGGCTGCTTGCGGGCGGTTTGCGAGCGTTGGATTTACTCCAGCTGTCTGTGCTTTGTGCTGGGCAGCGAGGAACAGGCACGCAGCGGCTTTGCCTATCAGTATTCGGTATTCCAACTGGAGTTGAGCCGTAACTTTCTGTTCCGGCGCGGAGCCACGATGGACGAGGTGTATCAGAAACTCATCGACCGCACTCGGCAGGCCTTGGATGTCAAACAGCTCAAAACGATCTTCGGCCATTTGCATCGCCCGTATCAAACCCAAACGCGGGGACGCGAAGCGCCGGTGTTGATCAAATCCGTCCGCACCCCCAGCTACGATCTGACGGTCTTCAAGGTGCAATGGGGCCGACTGACGCTGAAGATCTACGACAAAGGCGCGCGGGTCCTGCGGGTGGAAGTGGTGGTCCATAACACCAAGGACCTGCGCTGCGGCAAGGTGTTGGACAAGTTGCCGGTGATGCTGGAGCGGATGAGCGGCATGCTGGTCCGATTTCTGGACATGGTGCAGGTCGCCCATGTCAGCTTTCTGGACGAAGGCGCCTTCGAGCAATGGTGTGAGCCGACCACGCGCGGCACCCGGCGATTGGCAGGCATTGATCTGAATAAAGCCCGCAATCGGACCGTGGTGGATGCCGTGGTCGGCCTCGCCACCCAACCGGATGGGTTCACGCTGGCGCAATTGGCGGAAACGGTCCGACAGCGTGCGGGTTGGAATGTCGAAACCTACTCGACCCGCCATGCCGCTTACGATCTGGCCAAACTGCGCGGGAAGCATCTGGTTCAACGCCGCCGCCAATCGCGGCGCTATGAAGCCGAACCCAGTGGGGTGCGTACCCTGTGCGCCTACCTGCTGCTGCGTGACAAGCTCATCAAACCGGTACTGGCCGGTGTGGTTCGCCGCTTGGGCAGACCGCCCAAGCACTCCAGCCCGCTGGATCAGCATTACATCGCACTCCGTGAAGAACTCCATCGGACCTTTAAAACCATCGGTTTGGCCGCTTGAAAACTTACCACAAATGACAACATGTTAGTTTTTGTTTAGCCGTTAGCGCCTAATGAGATTTTGAAGCACGACGAGTTGCAAAAAATACTCAGCTTTAGACATCGACATCGACCCCGATCCGCTCTGGCAACGGGGGTGATCGGGGTCGATGTCTAAAGTTGAGTAAGCAACAATCATACAAAAGAAAAATAGCCTTTCTACAATAGCGAGTTATTTCTAACGACCGAAACTGCCCACTAAAAGTGTAAAACGCACTGACACCTAGTAGCGGCATTTCCGTAGGCGGCGATCGGGGTGTTTCCGTATCATGTCATTGCATTGAATTTCACCAAAAAAGTGGACCCATTTTTCAAAAAAGCTCTCTAACCGGCATTCTGCAAGGCAAATGTATATTCAGATTGAGAACATCGCGTAAGTTTTCACCAAACCAGATCAAGGCCGGTGAACTGTTCGGGCAGCGCGGTCGCGGTGAGGGGCTGCCTCTTCGCTCCGAGGAAGACTACGCCGATCCAAGCTGGTACTTTCGCAACCGCCTTGCGCGAAGCGAAATGAATGAACGGCCGGCAGTCCCTTTTCGGCTTCGAGTAGTCATCCTTTGCCTGCCCACGCAAAAATGACGTTGCCCTACAATGGGAGCGCTTAACGACCATCAGGCGGAACCAGTCCGGACCATCGGCATCCGACTCATTTAGTTCATATAGGATAAGCACGACGTCCCGACAATAATGTCCAAGAAAAACGATATCGCCGGCAAATTCGGATCCACCGCGATTTCCGGGGCGCTACAAAATATCTGGCCGGATTTAGGTTGAAGCGTCCATTTGGCTATCCCCCCAAACGACTGTCCGGTGCCCACAGCCTTCACCACGATCTGGAGCACGCCACGAAATATTCATGCCGGATCTACACCGAGGAAGATAAAATGCATGCCCTTCCCGAGCGTGGGAAGGATGACGAATATCTGGCCCACGCCGAATTGCTCCATATGAGCGGACACCTGATTGCCGGGGAAGCCCTAAAATCCGTTCAAACCGCCACGATCATGCGGGTCCGAGCGGCGGCAAGCTGCCCGTCACCGACCGTCCCCTTCGCCGCAACCAAGGCACTGATCTGTGGCTCCTGGATGGGGCGGTGCAAATCGATGGAACAGACGATCGAATGGGTCACGCGGTGCCCCCCTTGACGGCGAGGCCGAGATTGAAATCCGTCAGGTATTCGGAGCGGAGGACGTCGGCAAAGCATTCAGCCCCGAACTGAAGGAGCAGGAACAGCCCCTGCGCGTCCAAGCCGAGCAGTTGGCGAAGTCTACGAAGCACTGAGCCCGAAACCGTCACGCTGTTGCCCCATTAACACCAAATCTAAATAGAAGAAGCCATGCAAATCCAACCCTATCTGTTTTTCGAAGGCCGCTGCGAGGAGGCGGTCGAGTTCTACCGCAACGCGCTCGGCGCCGAAGTGATGATGCTCATGCGCTTCAAGGACAGCCCTGAACCCCAAGGGTGCCCGCTCCCGCCCGGTTCGGAGACCAAGGTGATGCACACGAGCTTTCGCATCGGCGAGACCACGGTGATGGCCTCCGACGGGCGCTGCTCCGGGCAGCCTAGCTTCCAGGGCTTTTCGCTGTCGCTCACCGTGCCTGACGAGGCCGAGGCCGAGCGGCGGTTCGCTGCGCTGGCCGACGGCGGGCAGGTGCAGATGCCGTTGACGAAGACATTCTTTGCCTCGCGCTTCGGCATGGTCGCCGACCGCTTCGGCGTGTCGTGGATGATCATCGTAGCGTCTTGAGTGCTGCCGCGACGGACTGGGCGCAGATCGTCGGCTTGTATGACGTGCTGCTGCGGGCCGAACCGTCGCCCGTGGTGGAGCTGAACCGCGCGGTGGCGATGCGCGACAGTCCTTCGGCCGGTCTGGCCCTCGTCGACGCCATTCTGGTGCGTGGCGATCTCGTGGATTACCATCTGGCGCACGCAGCACGCGCCGACCTGTGCCGGCGGCTGGGAAGAATGACGGAAGCCCGGGCGGCTTACGAGCGGGCGCTCAGCCTCGCACGGCAGGAGGCGGAGCGGCGCTTTTTCGAACGCCGGTTGAGCGAACTGTCGGTGAGGCTTTGAGCGCTGCCTCGCATCTCACTTCAGAAGGGAGCTGGATTTGCAAAACGCTGTAACCCGAATTGGGTACATCGAAATGCCATTTAAAGGGTGTCTCGACGATTTCTCGGTTTCGGCCTCGCTTGCGGGCTCTGTTTCGGCCTGAAACCACCGTTTTCGGCGATTTCAGGCGCGCCTCGGGCATCGAAGGTGATCACCTGACGCGATTCATGGGCTTGCCTCGCGTAGCGCGGCGACCAGATAGATCATCCCGGCGAGGGAGATCAGCGCCGAACCGTATCGCTTCACGAAGCGTTCGGGGCGGGTTTTGGCAAGCTGCGCGCGGTGTAACGCCCGCATCGCGCAATAGGCCGGCGCCACGACCAGTTGATGGCCGATTTCGACGCCCACGCTGAACGCTGCGATCGCGACCGCGGCGCCGCTCGCGTGCATGTCGGCCATGGCGTCGAGCAATCCGCCGGCGAAGCCCAGCCCATGAAAGAGTCCGAACACAAACGCCACGAGCAATCGGCTCCGGCCTTGGCTGCGCTTGGGCCAAAAGACATTCTGGATGGCGACGACCACGATGCTCGCCGCGATCATCGGCTCGACGATAGTCGCCGGCAGCCGGAACAGATCGAGCGCCGCCAAGGCGAGCGTGATCGTGTGGGCCAGCGTGAAGGCGGTAATCACCTTGAGCAAATCCCACAGGCTCGTCACCGCCAGCACCAGCGCGGTCACAAACAGCAGATGATCGTAGCCGGTGAGGATGTGGGTGACGCCGTGGCGCACAAACGGGCCGGCCATCCCCGCCGCGGCGAGAACTGACCCACCCGCATGCCGCCGATCATCGAATATCAGGGGCTCCTTCGTCGTCAGCAGCAGCCCCTCCGCGGCGGGCCGACCTTCCTGGGCGATGCGCACGAGGTAACTGGCCTCCCAGGGATTGCCCGGGGCAAACTCGAACTCACGCAATACATCCTGGCGGAATTCAACGCGCGTCGGCGCGCCTTGGGTCAGCGGATATTCGAGCGCATAACTCGGGCGGCCGACCGCCTGCTCGGGCGCTTCAACCACACGTCCGACCAGCAGCCGTCCATCGGCAGTGACCTTAAGATGCGCGAGCAGGTAACTGCCGTGACCGCGCACCGCCTCGAGGGGCAAGCTCGTTTTTTGTCCGCCGAATGCCGCGGCGACCAGCACCTCCTCGCTCGAGACCGTCGCCCGGACGGCAATTCGGTCGGGGAAAATCACCACTTCCATCGCGCCCTGCGAAACCGGGTGCGCCTCGGCAATCCCCGTCGCGAACAACACAGCGATCAGCAGGCGAAACAGGCTTAAACCGAGCCGGAATCCCGCCGCATCCTTGACTGCACTCGGCGCTTGCACCCACCGAACGGGGCAAAACGAATTTGTCCGGCCGAGCGGGCCGAAGTCAGCGATGCACATGAAAAGACTCATAGCGCGGATTGACCTCGGCGGCCTTTTTCAGGAACTGGCGACCCTGATCGGTGCGCCCGGCGGCCAGATAAACCATCGCGGCATGGAAGAAGAGATGGGCGTCCTCCACCCCGCTGGCGAGTGCGGCATTCATCTCGTCCTCCGCTTCAGCGAACCGGCCGTCGCGATACAGCGCCCACGCCAACGCGTCGTGGGTCGCGAAGTTCCGCCGCAGTTCGAGATCCCTGCGCGCCCATTTCACCGCCTCGGCGCCGTCCTGCCGCATATCGGCATAAAACGTGGCGAGGTGGTGAAAATATTGCACCTCGCCGCGCTGCACGGACTCCAGGTAAGCCGCGAGCGCCTTCTCATGCCAGGGCTTCGCCCGATCCGGCTGACCCATGTAGAAGTAAAGATCGCCTAGGGTCTGTTCGAGTTCGGGCTTCCCCGTACGGGCGATCAACTCCCCGTACAGCGCAACCGCTTCCTCGAAGCGCCGCGCCGCGCCCATGAGCTCGGCGATGTGCTCCTCGACCAGCCAATAGCCGGAGTAGGCCTTGTCGGCATGCCGGTAGTGCGCGAGGGCTTCATCGTGGCGGCCATGGCGCAAATCCAGCAGCCCTCTCTGCAGCTCGACCCAGGCATAGGATCGCATCTCCTTGGCCGTTATCTCATCGAGAGCCTCGGCATACAAAGTCTCGGCCGAATCGACCTCGCCCATGATCGAACGCAGATACGCGAGTCGCGCCAGGCCGTCCCAAGTCCTCTTTTCCTCGATGGCGCGAAGATAGCCCTGCTCCGCTTCCTCATACTGCCCTTCCTGGAGCTTGATATCCGCGCTCAGGAGGCGAACCCCGGGGGGCTGATCAGGGTCCGAAAGCCGCTCGAGATCCGATTTTGCATCGGCAATCCGGTGAAACTTGAAGTTCAAATTGGCCCGGACAAGATAAAGTTCCGGAACACTGCCGAAATCCCCTATGGCTCGATCGACTGCCCGCTTGGTCCCGGCGAAATCCTCCATGCTTCCGGTGAGCGAGGCCTTGAGATACTCAAGGTATATCAATCCGATGGCCTTCTCCGAGGAAGCAGCGGAAGTCCCGTTCGACTTTTCCCTGCAAAGGTCTTCTTCGATCCGCTCCAATTCCAGCCGGTAGTCGGTGGTTTTCTTTTGTGCCCAAAGGGCCAGGACAAAACCCAGGCACGCGACGAAAACAAAAATGAAAGCACCCTTGAGGAATCTCATTCTTTCCTCATTAGCCAGCCAAGCAAATAAAAGCCACCCGCAAAAGGTGGCTTTTATTGCGTGAAAACGAAAGCTGCTACCAAGGCGCAGCCAAATAGGGGAACTCCGTCAGGAACGGCTTATCGTTTTTCAGGGGATTGGGTGGCGTCTTGGGCATGATGGGCGCCTTTTCCCAAAGGGCGGGATTTCCGAGCGTCTCCACATTGCAGGGTTTTCCGCCGCAGCCGGTTTCCATATCCAGAAATAGCGAAAGAAACCGTGTGGCCACCTGATCTTCGAATCGGCGCCCGAACGGCCACGTTCCCGTCGTATCCATGTCGATGGAAGCGACATTGGGAATGAAGATTTCAAAGGTCTTAGGCGGTTTGATGTCAAGGCCACTCTTGTTCCAAGATTTGTCCGGCATATTCACCCGCTGGAAAAAGCATTTCTTGACGCGCGGGAACGCCTCGACAGCCAGTTTGTACGTCTTATAAACGGAGACCGGTGATTTGTCGTGATCGAAGCAGGTTCCAAGACCCAACGCGCTGATGGAGGGACCGAAACCCCAACCCAGATGAGCGAAGCGCGTGACATAATGGTGGGCGAGCTTGATGTTGTTGGCCAACTGTCGCTCGTCTTCCCGCTCGTTCAAAGCGGCATCCAGGAAGGGGACGCCATCCAGATCCACCTTCTTGTAATTCTTGATATCGTCATTGAATCCCGATTCCGCCGATGGCTTCATCTCCGCCCAGGCTTGCTTGAAGAAGAACGCGGGCGATTTCTCGTCCGGCGTCGCATCGACCTTGCTGGAAGCCTTCAAAACCCAGCTTTCTCCCCATGTCCTGACAATCCGCTCCTTCTCCGGGGATTTGGTGATGAACTTCAATGGCATCTCCAACACGATGGCATTCACATTCCTGCCGGCCTGCGCATCTTTTCCGCTATACACGAAGCGGAAATTTCCGTTTTCATCCTTCAGGAATTTATTTCCTTTCCAGTCGAGCGAACCAGAGGGAAGATCCTTCTTGACCGTGATACCCCAATCCGGGCTGTTCTTGTCATAATTGAAAAAGGTATTGCCCTCCAGCTCGATGAGCGTCTTCGGTATCGGCCATTCCCTTTTATCCGTCATCGCGTGCGGAACTTTATAATATTGCGGACCATAATTGATCGAGCGGAAAAACCCCGGCAGATCGTTGAAAAACGCATCGTCCCTGCCGCCGATGAATGTCTTGATGGAATGCCCATCCGGTGACTGGATCGTCACGACTTGATTGGTTTCGATCACCTTGGAAAAGCTGCCGCCCGGAAAATCCAGGAAATCGACTTTTGCCTGATTTTTCTTGTTGAATGTCACCCTGACTTCGGATGGCTTGGATTCCAGATATTTCTTACCGATGGCTTCGGCGTATCTCAGCATGGACTCCAGGGAGTATTCATCGCCCATGGATACGCCGGTTCTCGGATCGGGGTCGAAACTGAGCTTGTAAAGCAGGTCGGTATCGAACACGCCCGCCTTGGGAATGGAAGCGAATGTAAGGGCCACCACGACCTTCTCGCCGCCGGCTTTGTCATCACTCGGAAAACCGAACATATCGTAAAGATCGGCGGCGCTAACGGGGATATCGGCAAAGATGGAATTGATGGCGTTGGGGTCGTTATGGTCTGCAGCCTGGGCAATGCGCTGGATCATCAGGCAATTGAGCGCCGTGAAAGCGATCAGCAAGAACTTGTATCGTATCGCTACAGATTTCATGAGTTCTTCTCCTTAACCAGTTTGGACAATCCGGAAGGCGCCGCGACGAGCCCCTTCGCCCTAACAAGCGCGGTCGACTTGACGCACCGCGCTACCGTGCCTTTACGGTTCTTCGCCCGAGCCGATGCTGTAGCGCATTGGCCACTCTGGGGGGTATGGAAGACGCCGCATTTGAACCTCACCTCACGGCAAGACACCCCCTTTCATTGAGCGAACCATGCACTTGCGACGAGTCTTTGTCAAGGCGGGCCGGCGATGAGGTCGAATGGCGATTGCCGGTTGGAGTGCAGGGACGTTGGGAGGTTAAGGATTGGGTTGCCGAATGGATCTGATCAGAGCAGTGTGAAGGCCGATCCATCGCGAAAAATAACTGCGCCTATACTCGGGATTTGAGCAGCCGGCGGGAGTAGCATGAACGCTTCGGTAGCAACGAGAAGCGCCGTGAACAAGCAGAGTTTTCTTACCTGAAAGGATGAAGATCAAATGGAACCACATTTCTATGCCCACAGCGAAAACAAGGCAGAAAAATGGCACCTTTTGCGGGATCACTTACAAGGCGTCGGTAATTTGGCCCGCCATTTCGCTGAGAAAAGCTGCTCAGCGCTAAGCGATGCCGCCTACTGGGCTGGATTACTGCATGATCTCGGCAAATATCGCGATGAATTTCAGGCTTATCTCCGCAATGAGCGGGAAGGCAGTGTCGACACGCATCATGCGGTTTACGGTGCTGCGCTAGCATTTCATCGCGGGTGGTGCGGCCCAGCTTTTGCGGTTGCTGGACACCACGCAGGTTTGCACGATTTTGATCAGCTTGAGGCGCTGGTGGAAGATAAGAAGTATCAGGCGGCTGAACGACTGCCGATGATTGTCGGGCGATTTGAGAAGGAAATCAGCGCTATTGTCGAGCAGATTTCCGAACCCGAATTTGCTATCAACAACCCTCATGGCGCCGAATTTTACATCCGGTTGCTTTTCTCAGTGCTTGTAGATGCGGACTTTCTCGACACTGAAGCGCATTACAACGGCGCGCCACGGAAATCCGTAGGACTCGCTCCTTCTGAACTGCTACAGCGTTTGGTCGCAGAAAAAGAGAGTAAATCGCAGACCGGCGAACTCAATGCCATTCGAAATCGAATCTTTCAGCAGTGTCTCGATAAGGCCACAGAACCATTGCGTTTCTTCTCGCTGACGGTTCCAACCGGCGGCGGCAAGACACTATCGGGGATGGCTTTCGCGCTGGCGCACGCAGCCCAGCACAAGTTGCGGCGGGTGATCGTTGTCATTCCCTACCTTT
>DATIXD010000218.1:0-3921 GCA_035518875.1 Methylococcaceae bacterium
CCCGCCAGGGCCGCGCGCGTGGCCGGCATCGAGCCGCTAAAAATCAGCACCCCCAACGCACCGTTCACCCAGCCGCTTGCCGATTTCTCCATGCTCCGCACTCCCCACAAGAGATGCCGGTTTTGTGCTGTGGACAGCGTGTTGCATCCAGGTATGGTCAAATACAATTTAACTGAACTGTACTTGTGCACATGGAGGTACGGATGCCCCAGGCCGAAGGCACGCTGGTCGCGCAGCTGGTGCAGGAGATGCGCAGCCGCATTGCCGCGCGGAGCCTGGTGGCTGGGACCAGGCTGCCCTCCATCCGCGCCCTTGCCGAGGCGCGGAAGATGTCCAAGACCACGGTGGTCGAGGCTTACGACCGGCTGGCGGCGGAAGGCGTCATCCAGTCCCGGCGCGGCTCCGGCTTCTATGTGGCCGGGCATCTGCCACCGCTCAGCCTGGCTGACACCGGGCCCAAGCTGGACCGAGCGGTGGACCCGCTCTGGGTCTCGCGTCAGTCGCTGGAGACCGCAGTC
Organism: Methylococcaceae bacterium; assembly: GCA_035518875.1. Taxonomy (GTDB): domain Bacteria; phylum Pseudomonadota; class Gammaproteobacteria; order Methylococcales; family Methylococcaceae; genus DATIXD01. The sequence goes on from DATIXD010000218.1 coordinate 519, forward strand.
GATGCGCTGAAGCCGGGCTGCGGCTGGCTGCCACCCAGCTGGATGCCGGAGGCCAGCCTGCGCCGCGCCCTGCGCGGCTTGGCGCGGGCGGAGGCGGCGGCACTCACCGACTATGGCAGCCCGCTGGGGCTGGCGCCGCTGCGGGAGCACCTGGCCCGGCGGTTGGCGGGGTTTGGCGTGCCGGCCGCGCCGGGGCAAATTCTGCTCACCGAATCCGGCACCCATGCGGTTGATCTGCTCTGCCGCTTTCTGCTGGAGCCGGGCGACACCGTGCTGGTGGACGACCCGTGCTATTTCAATTTCCGCGCCCTGTTGCGGGCGCACCGGGCCCGGGTGGTCAGCGTGCCGTATACGCAAACCGGGCCGGATGTTGCCGCCTTCGCCCAGGTGCTGGCGGCAGAAAAGCCGCGTCTCTACATCACCAACGCCGCCGTGCATAACCCCACCGGCGCCTCACTTTCGGCGCTCACCGCGCATCGGGTGCTCAAGCTCGCCGAGCAGCATGATCTCACCATCGTCGAGGACGACATTTTCGCCGATTTCGAATCCGAGCCCTCGCCGCGCTTCGCTGCCTTCGACGGGCTGGAGCGGGTGGTGCAGATCGGCAGCTTCTCCAAGACGCTCTCGGGTTCGCTGCGCTGCGGCTACATCGCAGCAAAGGCGGACTGGATCGAGGGGCTGACGGACTTGAAGATCGCGACCTCCTTCGCCGGCGGGCGGCTCTCGGCGGAGCTGCTGCTGGCGGTGCTGCAGGACGGCACCTACCGCAAGCATGTGGAAAGCCTGCGCCCCAGGCTGGCCAGTGCCATGAGCCAAGCCGGAGCCCGGCTGCGCGATGTGGGGTTGACGCCCTGGGTGGAGCCGCGCGCGGGGCTGTTCCTATGGTGTGAACTGCCCGATGGCATGGATGCGGCGGAGATCGCCCGGCGGGCCATGGCTGAGAACATCGTATTGGCGCCGGGCAACGTGTTCAGCCCGGCGCAGACGGCCGGGCGGTTCCTGCGCTTCAACGTGGCGCAGTGCGCCGATCCGCGCATTTTCAAATTTCTCCGCCGTGCCACTCAGAGTGTCGAGTGACCTTCATGACAAGGGGCCAGCCCGGGCCGATAACTGCCAGGCCGCTTTCCGGCAGTTGGGCGGGAAAAGCTGCCGATCCCCAAGCAACCCATAGCGGTCACTATGGTGCATCAATTAAGAATTATGCACCACCCTACTTCGGCCCACAGCCACCATGGAAGTTGTGGGTTTAAACGCTCTATTTCTTGTTGGCTGTTGCAGCCGGGGTGGGGGCGGGCGCTTGGCCGCCTTGAGTCAGGACGGGGGGAGCTGGCGGGCGTTCGACAATTTTCGAGGACAGATTCCGCCCACCCTTGGCGATATAGCCCTCGGTCAATGGCTTAATCTTGCCAAAGCCGTCCATAGCCATTCCGCGCACTACTTTAGGCCCGTCTGTCATTGCACAACTCCTTCATTAAGCCGTCACACATAGGGAAACTCTATATTGATCTTCTCCGGGGCGCGAGCAAGGTAAAGTCGGGGAGTTTCATATAGCTTGATACCGTCCAAATTATAGACGATCACCCGCAGCAAAACCAATTCTCTAAGCTTATCTGTCTCGGAAAAGGTATCCACCCAGCCTGCATAAAGAAAGCCGTTATCCAAATCCCGGACGTGGGCGTATTCAACCGCCGCTTCGCCAGAATTTAGCATGAAGTCCCAAACATCCTCATCCCCGTATTTTTTCGTCGCTTTTATCAGTTGTAAAAAACGGGTCAGGAGCTTGTAGGTTGAGGCGTCAAGCCAAATTAGAGCCAATATGAGGCTGATTCCTACCGCGCCTAAAACCTCATGGGCTATCGGTGGCGTTAGAACCTCTTGTGAATCAGCAGCGGCAAGATCGACTATCGGAAAGGGCCAATGCCACCACGAAAACAGCATATATTCCACAACATAGACCGTCAGGCCAAAAACGAAGGCTCTCACCACAAATTCGACTTCGGAGGGCTTCACCTTGGCAGCGTACGTCGCGTCTAGCCGCGCCCAGATAATCCCCGGCAGGAAGATCACGGCCACTTGCACAAGAAACAGGTTCACGTCCACATCATCCATTGCCAGCCTATAGGTTGCCGAATCCGCCTATATCACCCTTCCCAGGCTTTCCGCAGGGCATCCGGTTTGTGCAAATATCACGGATTATGCACCATCGTAAATTCTCGGTTTTAAGCTGGACTCTTTGGTGTAAAAATTCGGTGAAAATCACCCTCTGATCCATTCGACCGGAAGCCTGAGCCGAAGGCGACCGGGGCATACCGAGCCCGCCCTCGGAATTGCCCTCTTGGCGAAATAACCACATTGCAATAATGTGATTGTAATATTACTGTCATAAAAACGAATGCGCGGTAAACTGAAAATTCGTTCCTGAATTACGATTACACAAGTTCTGGGAAAACACTATGCAAGTCCAAGACATCGACTTTCGGATGTTCGCCCGCTCCGCCGGGACCGCCCTTGCCTTCAAGAAGGGCGAGATCATCTTCCAGCGCGGAGACGCCGCCGACGCCATATGGATCGTGCTATCTGGCACGGTAGAGGTGGAATACGGCAATCAGATGATTGACGTAGTCGGCGTGAACTATGCAATCGGCATCCTGTCTCTCGTCGACAATGAGAAACGCAGCGCTACAGCCCGGGCGCTTGAAGCGTGTGAGCTGATCCGGCTCGATCATGCTCAGTTCCGGTTTATGTTCGAGGAAATGCCGAACTTCGGGTGGTATGCAATGCGGCAATTAGCCAGCAGGCTGCGCTCTATCCACGCCGTGCTTTGAGCTGCAGGTCTGTCTGTCATTTGCGCATTGTCGGGGGCTTTGCTCGGGACCGATGTCGAGTTGGACCGCGCCAAGTGGCGTCAGGTCGCCGGCCAATTCCAGCTGAGGATCGGGAAACTCGCCGAGTTTCCGGACGAAGCGGAGGCTAGCGTGCTCGCCTAAATGAGCTGCCTAGCCGCGCACCGTCCGAAAATGCACTCGACCAATCCGATCGAGCGCCGCAACGGTGAGATCAAGCACCGCGGTGACGTTGTCAGCATCTTACGCCTTAGCTGATTTTGCTGCTTTCGATCTCTTCGAGCCTGCTCAATAATATCGCCAGCCCTGGCTCTTGCACCAACTTGACGGCCTCAGAGACCGGCATCCATTCAAGCTATAAATAGAGGCGGCAAAGTGTACCACTGAACCGGCTGATTTGCGGCGTTATGGCGGCGCACAAGTGTACCGGTCCTGCTGAGCCCCTGTCTGCCTATTGTTGGCATGGGGGGCTGGAAGGATGTTTACAGTGGAACTCTATGCGGCTGTGCGACGTGCTGTGATGGTTGACGGGCTGAGCCACCGCGAGGCGGCGCGGCGGT
>DATIXD010000219.1:0-2870 GCA_035518875.1 Methylococcaceae bacterium
CCCGCTGAGGGATTCACGGCGTCAATCAGCCGGTCCATCAGATCGCCGAGCACAAGTCGCGGCGGAATCATCAGCTCGATGGACCAGGCTGAGCTCATGCGTGAGGTTATCCGTTCGTGGCGATCATTGCACCGATTCTGCCACAAGGCGCGGATGCGCGCTCGGGTTTTCCGGGCTTTTCCTTGCGCCTGCAAACTGCTCTGAACAACCAAAGCGGCCGAAACGGTCGGCCTGGGCATCAATCAGTCGCGCCGGTGCAATGCCTCGCCTTCGTAGGCGATCCCCGCCCAGCCGTGCTTCATGAACGTTCGGATATTGGCGTGGCCGGCGGCGTCCGGGTGCTCCAGTACGTCGCGCCAGTAATGATCGCCGAACAAAGCCAGGGTTTCGCCCGCGGACAAGTCATGTAGCTTGGCGAAATAAAAGATTTTGCAGGAGCCTTCATTAGCTCCGGCCTCGTTGACGATACGGCCTTCGCCAATACCGTTGAAGAACCGGGTCGGTCTGTAATCGTAGTGCTGGGAAATCACCGCGAGCGTGTCGGAAAACGCGACCCGTTCGCCGCGTTTGACCTTCGCCAGGAATTCTTCGATCTGCGTGTTCAAGCTTTCTCTCGCCTTAACGGATCAGAGCCGACAGGGCCTTGAACTGAGGATGCGCGGCGTCGCCCAACCATTCGAACAACACCGATTCGACGTTGGTGACGACGATACCCGCCTGCGCCATTCGCACGAGCGCATTCCTTTTGTGGGAAAGGCTCCGGGAGCACACGCCGTCCTCGGGCACGAATACCCGATAGCCGGCGTCGAGCAGATCGAATGCGGTTTGCAATACGCATACATGGGTTTCCTGGCCGACCAGAACGATCTCGCTGCGTTCAGTTGCTTTCAAAGCATGAGTCAATCCCTCGGCGGCACAGCAGGAAAAGCCGGTCTTCTCGAAGCGCCTGGCGTTGGGAGGCAATTTGCCGGCTGTTTCCGGATCGGTAGCCCCCAACCCCTTCGGATATTGTTCCGTGATCAGAACGGGAATGTTCAAGGCGCCGGCCGCCTGCGCCAGGATGCCTGCGGCTTTGACCGTCGCCGCGCGCTCGCTGTCGGACATGGCGGCCAACAAACGGGTCTGCAGGTCAATGATCAGCAACTGGCTGGACCCGGCATGGCAAAGCATGGAAGTCATGTGATTTCCTCGGTAGCAGACAAAAAAGATCGCGGCCGGAAGGCCCTCACCGCTAAATTGGTCGAGCCATCAGAGCATCGGCTCGAGCTTTTCCCAGACCCGCTGGAGCAGGATCGGCTGAGCCTCGCCGTTGGGATGGAGCCCATCGCCCTGCATCAGATGATCGCGGCCACCCACGCCTTCCATCAGGAAAGGCACCAAGGTTGCGCCTTGCTGCCGCGCCAGTGCCGGATAAACGCCCGAGAACATCTCGGCGTAGCGTTTGCCGTAATTGGGCGGAATTCGCATGCCCAATAGCAGCACCCGGGCACCCGCCGCTTTAGCGCGCATGATGATTTCCCCCAGATTGGCTTGCATCCGTGCCGGCGAAAGCCCGCGCAAACCGTCGTTGGCACCCAGTTCCAGGATGAGAATGGCAGGTTTGTGCCGGCTCAGGAGTGAATCGATCCGCGCGATCCCTCCGAAACTGGTCTCGCCCGAAATGCTGGCATTCACCACTGCGACGCCCGAACGCCTTTTCTTCAGCTTTTCCCCCATTAGACCGACCCAGCCCAGATCCGGGTTTTCCAAACCGTAGCCGGCGCTGATACTATCGCCTAGGACTAAAATCGTGCTCCCGAAACCTGGACCGGGGACGACGAACAAGAGTAACGACAGCAGGAACCGACGCATGCGCGCAGACAGGCCAATCATCGAGGTCGAAAATCTTTGCAAACGGGTGGAAACGGCAGACGGCAGGCTGGATATATTGACAGCAGTCGACCTATCGATCAAACCGGGCGAAACCCTGGCCATCGTCGGGGCATCCGGCTCGGGCAAATCGACCTTGCTGGGTCTGTTGGCCGGGCTGGACCTGCCCTCCGAAGGATCGATCAGACTTGCCGGCCATTCCCTCACCGCGCTGAACGAGGATGGCCGGGCGGCCGTACGTGCCCGGCATGTGGGCTTCGTGTTCCAGTCGTTTCAGCTGCTGGCCAGCCTGACCGCGCTGGAAAACGTCATGCTGCCCTTGGAACTGGCAGGCGAGGCCGACGCCCGGACGCCGGCCAAAGCCATGCTGGAGCGGGTCGGCCTGACGCACCGCCTGAAACATTATCCCCGCCAACTCTCGGGCGGCGAACAGCAGCGGGTGGCGCTGGCGCGGGCTTTCGTCACCGCACCGCGCATCCTTTTCGCCGACGAGCCGACCGGCAATCTGGACAGCGGCACCGGCCAGCACATCATCGATTTGTTGTTCGAGCTGAACCGGGAGAAAAACACCACCCTCGTGCTGGTCACCCACGACGAGGCCCTGGCCTCGCGCTGCGCCCGCCTCATCCATCTGGACGCGGGCCGGATTGTTGGAATGTGATAGTCAAGAACGGGACTTGCCAAAAACCGTGGGCTGTCCCCTATTCTGCTGCTATCCTCCTGATCGAGCCATGGCGGCCAATTTGAATAGACCACTGGAAGAATCACAAATCGCGGTGTCGATCGAGTCGGATAGTCTAGTCGGAGTAGAAATGCCAGTCGCCCAGCACCCCCTCCACAGATCCGTACGAGCGGCGCTACCTAGCCGTTCACTTAATCTGTTGATGAAATCGCCGAAGCCCTTATGCGCTAAAGCTTTGCGGCTGTTTTTTCGTCAGCAATTATTGCTGGTAAACGAGAAGCCATAAAATGTGGGTTCCATGGGGGTTCCAGGCGAATCG
>DATIXD010000220.1:0-7239 GCA_035518875.1 Methylococcaceae bacterium
CTTGGCTATTGCCTCCAGGAAGATAGTTCACAAAGTTGGAAATATTCCCGTTACCGACAATGGAGCCGCTGCCCCCGCTCGGCTGCTTGACTCGCAAACGGCTATCGCTTCCATCAACCGTTCCTGCGGTACCGCCGTCGGTAAAAATCAGCCAGCCGGTCTGCCAGCCGCCTGCCGTCGTGCAAGCGGGACTTGCGGCATCAGGATTGGCAGTTTTGCAAACTGTCACCTGGACGCCGCGCTTGATAGCCTCGGAACGGGCCAGGTTAAGCGCCCCCACCAGTTCGTTCGTGAGGGCGACGGCGCGGTTGGTGTTCATGAAACTTTGAAAATTCGGGACACCCGTCGCCAACAGAATCGCCATGACCGACACGGTTACCAGGAGCTCGATCAACGTAACGCCCCGTGATGTGCGCATGGCCTGCATTCGCCCCCATTCGTTGCGCTGCTTCATCAGTAAATGCCCATATAAAAGCAAAGACCCGCTCTTTCGATACACCAAAGCTAGCTCGCCCGGATCGATTTTTTTGTGACCGAGGTCACGAAATCCGGACAAAAAAGAGTGTAGACGAGCTTTTTCGTTCATGGCCCTTTACGGCGTTCACGAGCGAAAACGTGGCGTTATTGGCGGAGGCAGGAACCCGGTCGGCGTTCGCTCAAATGCACCGCGGGGACGCCGGCTGGGCGGGTCGAGGTGGGGGAGTATTGCTGGGCGTCCCGTCGGTCGCCGTTTCCGGCGAGCACGATGATATGCTGGCCTCCTCGCATCCCGATCTTGCCGGAGCACGATCGCAGGAGCCGTCCACCCGTTCGCTTCTGATCCGAGGATGTGGTGACGAAGCCTTAGAAGCTCTAAGATACCTAACGCAAGCGGCAACCTTCAGGCCGAGAGGCTCGGAGACCGAGATGAACAGCTCAACGCTTTACGAACAAAACGTCCACGCCTGGACGCAACGCCAAACGCAGCGTCTAAGAGCCGGCAAGCCGGCCGAGTGTCCCTATCGCGGGGAGCAAATACCCAATAAAGATTAGTATCCGGATTCAATCGGGGCAGGGTGAACATGAACACGGCGGAAATCTTCAAGCGCCTGAAGATCGGGTTGTCGATTGTTGTGGGATTCTTCGCCGGCAAGTTTGCCGCGGGCCATTTCGGGCATCATGCCTCGGAATTTTTCATCGCGTTTTTCGGGCTGGGGGTAATTTTTAGCCAAGCGCTTTTCTGGGCGACCGAAAGGCTGCTAGGCCGCTCGGATTCGACGCCTTCCACCTGAAGCTTATGGGCGCCGCTCCTACAGCTTGTACATGGGTTCTAAGTTGAATGCGGGGGCCTTTTTCTTCCTATCCGTTTCGCTTCCCATCGCTTCTAAGGCCGCCCAAAGGGCCTCGCCACGCCAGGTTTGCTCACCGCGCCCGAACAGCGAACGGTTGAGTCGCTCGATTTCTGCGGCCAACAAGCCGCCGGCAAATCCACCCAGTTCGCTTAGATTGGTCGGCGCAGCATCCGGCCAGCGCGTTTTTGCCCAGTTCAACAGGGCCTGCCGCGCCTTGTGCGGATCGTTCTCCCTGCAGGCTTGTTGCAAGGCCTTGCGCACGGCGCGTTCATCGCCGCCTTGGACGGGCTCCGGCTCAGAAACGGCGTTGCGTTGTCGGCCGCTCAGCCACCAGGCGGTTGCCGTGCCCAGCCAGCCGCCTGCGCACAACAGGGCCAGCCAGAACCATATGTTCGACCCTGCGGGAGCGGGAACCTGAATCTCGGATTGATGGACGGGAGTCGAGGGTTCAGGGCCAGTTGCTTGTATTTGCGGCAGGGAAGGTCGCGGCGCCGCGGGCTGGGCCGCTTGCTCGACCGACGGCTGAACGGTCAGAATGCGCTCCGGCAATCGGGCCATTTCGAGCCTATCGGTCCTGGTGTTCCACCACGGAATCTCCACCGGCGGCAGTTTATAGATTCCCGGCTTGGAGGGCATCAGGGCGGTTTTTTCCTGGCGAATGCTGGCGATTCCGGCCGCCAGCTTCTCCTCGTTCATTACCGGCTGGTCGGGGTACTGTTTTATGTCGCCATTGCCCACGGATTGCAGGTTCCCACTCAATTCGGGCAACAGTCCCACCGTCGCGCCCCGTGCACGCAGACTGAGCGTTCGGGTGACCGGCTCGCCCGCCGTTGTTTTGGGTGGTTCCCGCGACCAGGAATCCTCCAGTTCCAGGCTTTCTGCCGGCAGCCAATGCTTGCCAGCGAAAGCGGTTGGCACAGGTCTGACCCTCAGCTCGACCGCGTCCGAGTGCGCACGCACGAGGCGCGTCGTCTGGTTGAAGAAGCTGTTGAAGCGCGAGCGACCGCCATCGGCGATCTGTGCTTCCAGAATGAGCGGCTCGATCCTTAGTGTTCCGCTTTTTTGCGGGAAGATGGCGTACCTGCGCTCGATCACCATGTACTGTTGACCTCGGCGTTCTGCTGAAAAAGGACGATCTTTGCTGTCACCCAGTCGCTCAACCAGCGCATCGGATGCGGATGGGTCGTTCAGTTCGCCTCCGGCAAATCCGACCCCCTTGCGTACCCACATCCGAATGGAATAGATGACCTGCGCCTGAACGTAAGGATTTTTGGGTTCCGCGTCCACTTCCAGAAACAGCTCCGAGTCCGCCTCGCCTCCGGCTGTGGGCGCGGCGTCTTCGACCACCACAGCAACCGGCTCACTGTGATCGTCGCCGAAGGCGATAGTCGGGATGGTGAGCGTACCTGCTCGTTTGGCCGTCACGGTTAGCGTCCATTCGGTCTTTTTGCTGTAGTGTCCGTTGATGACCGAAATTTGGCTGTTTTGCGACTGGCTCAGGATGTCGAAGTCTTTTTCCAGCGGGCGGAAATCGGGATCGCCGTCAGGCTTCTCGTCGGCGCTGAAGATCAGGGCGAAGGATTCATCCACGCGCACCGGGTTGCGGTCGGGCGCAACGCTGATAACTGCAGCCAGAATCGGTGAAGCGTGGAGTCCCAACAGAAATATCAGTGCGCTGGCGAAAAAATTCGCCCACGACCTCTTTTGTAAGAAGGGGGATGTTTCAGGCGCTGGCCCTGAGAGTGGAGACAAAACCAACTCTCCGATCGATTGAGAAGTCATCGTTACCTCCTCTCTTCTTGACCTTTCCGCTGCTGATACTGATAGTAAAACTTCCGCCGCAACAGCCCACCCGGATCGTCCGGAATGCGCCGCAGCCATTGCTCGCTGGCCTGCTGGTCTTCGTTCGGGTGTTTGTTCGGTTGTTCTGATGCGGGAGGTTCTTTCTCTACTTCGGGTCTTTCGGCTTGGCCGGCGCTTTCCCGCCGTTCATTATCCGCTGAACCCGGTTCTTCCTTTGCTTCCTGATTCGCCTGACCTTTTTCTTGCCGATGCTGAGGTTTTTCTCCCTTCTCCCGGGGCCGGTTCTCCGGCTGCTCCCCTTGTTGCCCTTGCGAGGTTTTCTGGGTCTGTTCATCCTTATCAGCTTTTTGGTCTTCCCGGTCTTGCTGCTGATCCTCTCCGGAGTTTTTTTCCGGCTGCTGCTTTTCCTGCTGCTCCTTCATCGCTTTCTCGACGAGTTCCTTGTTGTAACGGGCGTCCTCATGTTTCGGGTCGAGCGTCAGCGCCTTGTCGTAGGCCGCGATGGCCTCCGGATAGCGTCCTAGCTTTGCCAGGGCATTGCCGCGGTTGTAATGGGCATCGGCCGATTCGAGGCCTTGCAGTGTCTTGGCGGTTTCCTCGAATTGATTGGCCCTGTATTGAGCACCTGCTTTCCAGGCCGGGTCCTGGAAGACTTCCGCCGCGCGCTCCGGCTGACCTGACTCGAATGCTTGTCGGGCCTGTTGGTCGCGGGTTTGCCAGAGGTCTTGCCATTCGAAAGCATGCGTCGGCTTAGGGATGGGGAGGATCAGCACCCACAATAACATCGCCAGATAACCACGGCGGAAGGCCAGCGCGGCGAGCGGCAGCAGCGCCAGCAACAGCCAGGGCCCGCGCTCCTGCCATTGCTCAATCCTTAGATCGCTCTCCGCCTGCCTACCCTGGTGCCTCGCTTGTTGCTCGAAAAACGACAGCAGCACCGATAAATCGGTATTGTCCGTGGTCAATGTCTGATAGAGGCCGCCGCCTTGTTCGGCCAATTGCCGCAGCGCCGGAGTCGCAAGCTTGGAAATGACGATGCTGCCCTTCGTGTCCTGAAGAAAGCCGCCTTCCGGCAGAGGAATCGGCGCACCCTGCTCGCTACCCGCACCCAGAACCGAGAAGCGGTAACCGTGCGCCTTGAGTTGTCGCGCGACGGGCACGCCCTTGGTCAGATTCGCTCCACTGCTGATCAGCAAAACATCGCCGTGCGTCAGCCCAGCCTGGTTGAGCAAGCGCTCGGCAGATTGCAGCGCAAGATCGGCGCGGCTACCCTGGGCCGGTATCACATCGCTGGTCAGGGCGGATAGCTGGGCCGCTATGGTCTCGGCGTCGTCCGTCAGCGGCGTCACGGTGAAGGCATCGCCGGAATAAACCAGCAGGGCGGTGAGTCCGTCCTTGCGCTGCTTCAGGATATCGGCGATCTTGAAGCGCGCCCGCTCGAGTCGGCTGGGTTTGAGGTCCGCCGCATCCATTGTGTGCGACAGATCAAGGGCGATCACCAACGCCGATTCGTTGCGAAACGCCGGCGCAGGCAGGCGTTCCCAAACCGGTCCGGCCAGCGCCAGAATCGCGAGCACACCGCCTGCGGCGAACAGGAGAAGGGTGCGCCGAGCCGTTTTGCCACCGACCCGATCGATCAGGATATGGGGCAACAGCACCGCGTCGCAGACCCGACTCCAATCGCCGCTGCTTCTTTCCTGACGAACCAACCGCCAGCAGAGTGCGGTGAGCGGGAGAAAAGCGAGTAGCCACCAGGGTCTGAGAAGATGAAAGCCGGTCATGATTCCGTGAATTGATTGTTCAAGGTGAGTGCCTTGGGCAATGAGCCTAATTTCTCAATTTCAGCGCGCTCAATGCAAAAGCCAGCAACAAAGCCGCGCCCAGGGGCCAGATATAAAGTTCCGTGTGCGGGCGGTAGTAGCGCTTGTCCTTTTCCACAGGTTCCAACCGATCCAGCAGGGTATAGACTTCGTCCAACTCGACCGTGTCCCGCGCTCTGAAATAGCGACCGCCGGTCTTGTCGGCGATGGCCTTCATGGTGTCCTCGTCCAGGTCTTCGGAGGGATTGACCCGGCGCGTGCCGAAAAAGTCGCGCACCAGCATTTCCTCTGCGCCGACGCCGATGGTATAAATTTTCAGGCCTTCGCGGGCTGCTAACTCGGCTGCCTGCAGCGGCGAAACCGTGCCCGCCGTATTCGCTCCGTCGCTGAGCAGGACTAAGACACGCTGGTCGGCGGGATTCTCCCGTAGCCGCTTAACTGCGAGCCCGATGGCGTCGCCGATGGCGGTTTTCTCTCCGGCCAGGCCGATGACGGATTCATCGAGCAGGGTGCGGACGGTCTTGCGATCGAAGGTCAGCGGCGCCTGTAGGTAGGCGCGATCGCCGAACAGGATCAGCCCGATGCGGTCGCCCACCCGTCGTTCGATGAATCGGCCGGCCACCGATTTGGTGGCGGTGAGGCGATCGACTTGCCGTCCTTCGAGCATGAAGTCCGAAATTTCCATGCTGCCGGACAAATCCACCGCCATCATTACATCGCGCCCGCTCACGGCTTGCTCGATGGGATCGCCCAACCATTGGGGACGCGCGCTTGCCGTGATCAACAGAAGCCAGGCGAACGCCGCCAGCCATAAGGGGCGGCGGTCGGTGGCAGCGCCTTGGCGCACCGCCGGCAGATGCTCCAGTTCGTCGAGAAAAGGGGCGCGCAGCGCGGACTGCCGGCCAACCTCCGCCGCCGGCAGGAATCTGCGGGCGAGCCAGGGCAGCGGCAGCACGATGAAAATCCAGGGCCAGGCCCATTCGATCATCGCTTGACCGCTCGCGTGTTGACACCGTTGGGTTGGCCGGCTGCGGGCAACCGGATGAGCCACTCGCGGCAGAGCGCGAGCAAGCTCGCCGCATCGGCCTCGATCTCGCGACGGTAGGGCGCTTCCAGCAACAGCCGGCCGACGCCCTCGCTGAAGCGGTGGCCGCCGACTTGACGGTCCAGAAAGCTCAGCCAGGCCTCGCCGGTCAGTCCGGCCACCTCCTCGCGGGGATAGGCGCTGAGACAGACCCGCCGCAACAGTATCGCCAGCCGCTGCATCTGCTCTCGCGCATCGGCGACGTCGCGTTCGATGGCTTCCAGTTCGCTCAGGGCCAGCTTTTGGACCGTCACTCGCCGCCAACGCCGCCACAACCAAACGGCGAGCGACACTAAGACCAAGGCGCCGAACAACAGCAGCCACCAGCCGGGAGCGGGCGGCCACCAGCCTATGGGTTCGGGCAGATGAATGTCGCGCAACGGCAGATCGGGCTTCATCGTCGTCAGAGACCCGGGCGGAGCGGGGTGGGCGACATGACTGAAGCGGCCGGACGGTGCGCGCCGCGGATGTTTTGTTGCAGCACGAGCAAAGGATCGTCCGTGGTGCGGCAGGCAATGAAGCGCATGGCGTGTTGACGCGCCAGGTTTTCCATTGCCGCCAGACGCTGCGCGAAACGGTTCGCATAGACGGTAGAGGCGGCTGGCGAGGCGTCCATGGACAACTCCCGGACGCCATCGCCGAAACGGTAACGGCCGCTCGAAGGCAATTGCCGCTCCAGGGGATCGTGGATAAAAACCAGCGTTACGTCGCAATGCTTACGCAGACGAAGCAGGCTGGATTCGCCTGCGGCAGTCAGTCTTCTGAAATCGCTGAAAATGAACACCAGACTACCGGGACGGGCGTGATGAACGAGACGCGCGAGCGCATTCTCAAAGCCGATTTCCCTCGGCTCGTACAAGCTGGCCGGGGGCTCGACATCCACCAGCTTTTGCAAAAGGCGAAGTACCGCCCGGCGGCCGTGTTCGGGCCTCAATTCGCGGCTATGGTCCTCCGAAAAAATCTGTCCGCCGACACGGTCGCCGTGGCGCTGGGCGCTCCAGGCGACAATCGCGGCGAGGCGGGCCGCCATGACAGATTTGAACACGCCACGCGTGGCGAAAAACATCGGCGCGCGGGCGTCCACCGCTAGGAACACCGGCCGCTCACGCTCCTCCCGAAACAGCTTGGTGTGAGTCTTGCCGGTGCGGGCGGTCACGCGCCAGTCAAGATTGCGGATGTCGTCGCCGGGCGTATAAGGACG
>DATIXD010000221.1:0-3457 GCA_035518875.1 Methylococcaceae bacterium
GAGAGGGCTGGTCCACGATCGGCATGACGTTCGAGCGGGGCAGGCAAGGGAAAGGCGGGATCGTGCAAATACCGCTCGGCGGCCTGCTGTGACAGCATGTAGGCCGCGGGCCTCAGCTGCTCGAGCATGCGGAAGCGTTCGACGGATGAAAGGCCATGCTGCCCGTTCATGTCCCGTAGCACGGCCAGCATGGCATCCCCGCAATAATCGATATTGGTGAGGGGAAGCTCGCTCAGCCAGGCGGCAAGCGACTCGGGGTTAAGTTCGACAGGTGTGCCGATCCGGTGTCGGCCCTGCGGATGGTTATCGAGACTCGAGTTCGGTCGCATCATCGGTCAGCAACATCCTTTATTCAAGCCCGATTGGGAACGGGAGGTTGATCCGCTCTGCCAAAATCCGGCAGAAGATCAACCAATTCTAGCCCATGATCGGAATTCGACATCCCACCGCTTGACCCAGAGGGAACCCGCACTAAAAAAATCTGTTCAATTCGAAGCCACCCTCTCCGCCAAATGGTGCGCCGAAGCGTCCGCTTCGGGGCCTTTACGGTAACGCTTTGACCAGGACTTTCGAGTTGCGTTGGACATTGTATAGAGCCTGGCGCGCCGGCGGCAGATCGCCGACTCCGGCCGGCTCGAAGCCGTGTTCGCGGAACCAGTGAGTGGTCTGGGTGGTGAGCACGAACAGCTTGTCGAGCCCGGCGGCCCTGGCCTGGGTCTCGATGTGAGTCAACAGACGTTCGCCGCGCTTTTCGCCGCGATAGTCCGCATGCAGGGCGAGACAGGCCAACTCGCCGATGCGTTCTTCGCAGAACGGGTGGAGGGCCGCGCAGCCGACGATCATGCCGTCGCGTTCGATGACTACAAAATCGTCGATTTCCATTTCCAGATGTTCCCGCGATCGCTTCACCAGCAAGCCGCTTTCCTCCAGCGGCTTGATCAGGTCGAGTATGCCGCCCACGTCGTTGATCGTCGCGGGGCGCATTTCCTCGAAGGGGGCGGAACTGACCAGCGTGCCGACGCCGTCGCGGGTGAAGAGCTCCAGCAGGATGGCGCCGTCGATGTGCCGGTTCAGGAGATGGGCACGTTGCACCCCGCAGTCGCAGGCGGTGACGGCGGCTTTGAGATGCGGAACGACTTCCTCGGCCAGGGCTTCTCCCGCCGCGAGCAATGCCGCTGCCTCGTGGATGGTGAGTTGGCGCAGCGCTCGGCCTTCGGTCAGGGAGAGACAGTCCTGTTCCGTCAGCAGCAGCAGTTTGTCGGCGGTGAGGGCGATGGCCACGGCGGTGGCAATTTCTTCCGCGCTGAGGTTGAAGATTTCGCCGGTGGGGGAGTAGCCGATGGGGGAGAGAAGCACCACGTTGCCCTGATCCAGCTTGCCGCGAATGCTTTCCGCATCGACGCGGCGCACTTCGCCGGTATGGCCGAAATCGACGCCGCCGCGCACGCCCAAAGGCTTGGCGACCACGAAATTGCCGGAGGCGACCCGAATTCTGGCACCGGCCATCGGCGAATTGGCCAGGCCCATCGACAACAGTGCTTCGATTTCTACCCGCACGGTGCCGGCGGCTTCCTTGACGCACTCCAGAGCTGCGGCGTCGGTGACGCGCAGACCGTTTTCGTAGCGTAATTCCGCGCCGCGCGCTTTCAGTCGTTGCTCCACTTGCGGCCTGATGCCATGCACCAGCACCAGCCTGATTCCCAAGCTGTTCAGCAGCGCGAAATCGTGCACCAGACTGGCGAATAGTCCATCAGCCACGGCTTCGCCACCGAATGAAACCACGAAGGTTCGTCCCCGATGGGCGTGGATGTAGGGAGATGAGTCCCGGAACCAGCGAACAAAGGCGTTAGGCGAATAAGGCGCAGACAAGACCGTTCCTCGGGGGAGAATTTCAGGAAGAGGCAGGGTGAGGCACGGCGCAGAATCGCTCGATCAGCCGGCCGAGGAGGTCGATGGTCGGCTGGATTTGGTCTAGCGCCAGGTATTCGTCGGGCTGGTGCGCCTGTTCGATGTTGCCCGGCCCCATGACCACGGTTTCCAGCCCGAGGCGGGAGAGAAACGGTGCCTCCGTGCCGAAGGCTGCCGAAGTCGCCGGTTTGCCGCTCAATTGCTCGCAGGTGCGGATGATTTCGGCGTCGGACGGGGTTTCGAAAGGCGGCAGGCCGTCGAATAGCTTCTGAATCTCCAGGGATAGCCGGGGCGAGGCGGCAAGAGCAGGTTCGAGGCGGCTGACCAGGGTTTGATGGAGCTCCTCGAGGTCCATGCCCGGCAGCGGACGGATGTCGATTTGGGTTTCGCAGTGCGCGCAGATCCGGTTGGGGTTGTCGCCGCCGTGGATCGAACCCAGGTTGAGGGTGGGATAATCGACCTTGAATACCGGATTGCGATAGCGCGACTGGAGTTCGGCGCGAAAGGCCAGGAGCTCCGTCAGTACGGCATACATGCCGTCGATGGCGTTCGCACCGAGAGCGGGATCGCTGGAATGGCCCGACTGTCCGCGCACCCGGATCGACTCCAGCATCACCCCTTTGTGCACGCGAATGGGCTGCAGGCTGGTCGGTTCGCCGATGACGGCGTAGCGTCCGAGCCGCTTCTGTTCTTTCACGAGCGCCTTGACGCCGCACATGGAGCTTTCCTCGTCTGCGGTGGCCAGAATCCTCAACGGTTGTCGCAAGTCCTTGGCCGAATACCGGCGCGCCGCGGCGATGGCCAGCGCGAAAAAGGATTTCATGTCGGCTGAGCCCAGACCGTAAAGCCGGCGGTCGCGTTCCGTGGCCGCGAACGGGTCGGAGGTCCACCGCTCCAGATCGTAGGGCACCGTGTCGGTATGCCCCGACAGCACCAGCCCGTTCGGGTTGCCGGCATCGCCCAGGGTGGCGATGAGGTTGGCCTTGCGCTCCGCGACGGTTTCGATCTCGATCCGGAAACCCAAAGTTTCCAGCCAACCGGCGAGCAGGTGGATGACCTCAAGATTGCTCTGATCGAAGTGCGGATCGGTGCAACTGACCGAAGGCCGGGCAATGAGGTCGCGCATCATCGAAAGTGTGTCGGGCAGTTTGGCGGTCATAGGATGGAAACTGAAAGGTCGGAACTCGAAAGCCTAAGGTTCGCGTACATGAAGTCGGGCGTCAAATTTTCCTTGCGCCCGGAGCCGTTTCGTTGCCCTCATTCCAAATAATTGGATGGCCACTTTTGGGGGGTTAGCAATAGCTTCGAGCTTTTGTTATGGTTCCACGGTCTAATGGTCAAGCCTTCAACTTCTGTCGGGGTTGTTACTAATCGTACCGAAAGTAAAGTCACCAAAACTCCCTCTCCCACCGGGAAAGGGTCGGGGTGAGGGCGATTCAAATAAGGCGTCACTTCCCTTACGGGAAGTAACTCGGAAATTTTGCCGGAGTGAGAAATGCAGTCGACTGACGAACAACAAGCGAACACAATCCGCCTCTCGGTTTTGGGG
>DATIXD010000222.1:0-4042 GCA_035518875.1 Methylococcaceae bacterium
ACCCGGCAAGAAAGTTGCCCGCTATTTCCAGATCGAAAATAAGATCCGAGCAGCCGTGAAGGCCGAACTTGCCGAGCAGATTCCCCTGGTCGAATAGTCATTGAAGAAGGCCGGATGGGTGTTTGCGACCCTCCCTGGGAAATCCCGCGAACGAGAGTAAAGTTCCATGATAAAAAAAGAACTCATTAAACAATTCCGGGTGGAGCCCGGTACCAAGGTCCGCCTCAAGGATTACGACACCGGCTGGGCCCAGACGAAAGAATTAAGAGCGGCCGGCAAGGAACGGGTGAAGGAGCGGGCCCAGGAAGTTCTCGAGGAAAACCTCGCCAGTCTGGCCGAGGTGCAGCAGGTCCTTTATG
Source organism: Methylococcaceae bacterium (assembly GCA_035518875.1). Taxonomy (GTDB): domain Bacteria; phylum Pseudomonadota; class Gammaproteobacteria; order Methylococcales; family Methylococcaceae; genus DATIXD01. The sequence goes on from DATIXD010000222.1 coordinate 360, forward strand.
CGGACGACCGTTATTCCGTCCTGATCGTTCTGCAGGCCATGGATGCGGCTGGCAAGGACGGCACCATCAAGCACGTCATGTCCGGGGTCAATCCGCAGGGCTGCCAGGTGTTCGCCTTTAAAAAGCCGTCGGCGGAAGACTTAGACCACAATTTCCTTTGGCGCTACATGCGGTGCTTGCCGGAGCGCGGGCGTATCGGCATCTTCAATCGCTCCTATTACGAAGACGTTCTGGTGGTGAAAGTCCATTCGGAATTGCTGGACCAGCAGAAACTGCCCGATGGTAAGCGCGGCAAATCGTTCTGGGCGGCGCGCTACGAGGACATCAATGCATTCGAACGGCATTTGGTGCGTAACGGTACCGTGGTGCTTAAGTTCTTCCTGCACGTTTCCAAGGATGAACAGAAGAAACGCTTCCTGGAGCGACTCGAACGGTCTGAGAAAAACTGGAAATTTTCCACCGCCGATCTCGCTGAACGCCAGTTCTGGGACGATTACCAGGATGCGTACGAAGAAGCCATCACGGCCACCAGTACAGACTGGGCACCTTGGTACATCATTCCCGCCGACAACAAGTGGGCAAGCCGCACCGTCGCGGCGGATATCATCACGCGCACCTTGATAGACCTGAACCTGCAATATCCCGAAGTGAGCGATGCCCAGCGTCAATTGCTAGCGGAAGCACGCAGCAAACTCGAAGCCGAATAAATCATGGGTTCCAATAGCGCAGTTGCCACCTGCGCCCTGCGGACTGACCGTCCGCCCTCGCCGCGTCTGGTTGTCAGTGGGGACTGGGTGCTGGGCGCTTCGATTCCCACCCCCGGCGAGGCGATCGCGCAAATTCCACAAACCGCCGAACCCGGCACACTTTTTCTGGACGGAAGCGAGCTTGGACGCTGGGACAGTACCCTGATGACGTTTCTAATCGGCCTCATAGACGAGTGCCGCGCACAGGGTCTGCAAGTGGACACTGGCGCTCTGCCGGAAGGCGTCAGGGGCCTGCTAGACCTCGTTTATGCCGTCCCTGAGCGCAGCGGCGCGCGCCGCACCAGCGTCAAAACACCCTGGCTGGCGCAATGGGGCAAAGCCGGCATAGCGGTCTGGAAAGATTTCAAATCCTTGGTGCAATTCCTCGGCGAATCGGCCCTAGGGATCGCCGCGCTGTTCCTCGGGCGCGCGCGCTTCCGCCGGCTCGACCTGTGGTTGAACATCCAGGATTGCGGGCCCTCGGCCCTCCCCATCGTGACCGTGATCAGCCTGCTGGTGGGACTTATCCTGGCTTTCGTGGGCGCGGTGCAATTGGCCCTGTTCGGCGCGCAGATTTACATCGCCGATTTGGTGGGTCTCGGCATGACCCGCGAAATGGGCGCGCTGATGACGGCGATCATCATGTCCGGCCGCACCGGCGCGGCCTTCGCCGCTCAGCTCGGCACCATGAACGTCAACAGCGAGATTGCGGCCCTCCGGGTCATGGGTATCTCCCCGATGGAATTTCTGGTGCTGCCGCGCATGTTGGCGCTGATTCTCATCATGCCCTTTCTGGGACTTTATGCCGATGTCATGGGCATCATCGGGGGCGGACTGGTAACCGTCAGTTTTTTCGACGTCTCCCTGGTGCAGTACCTCGATCGGACCAAGGATGCCGTCCATCTTTCCGATTTCCTGACGGGCACATTCAAGTGCGCCGTATTCGGCGTGCTCATCGCCATCGCGGGATGCGTGCGCGGCATGCAATGCGGGCGCAGCGCTTCGGCGGTGGGCGACGCCGCCACCTCGGCGGTGGTGACCGGCATTGTGTTCATTGTGGTGGCCGATTCGGTCATCACCTTGATCTTCAACCGGCTGGGAATTTAAACGATGGGCGAGGCGGTCATTTCGGTTGAAAACCTCACCATGGCCTATGGTGATTTCTTGATCCAGCGCGATCTCAATTTCACCGTAAACCGGGGCGACGTCTTCATCATCATGGGCGGGAGCGGCTGTGGTAAAAGCACCCTGCTGATGCATCTCATCGGCCTGCAACGGCCCGCCAAGGGCGAGGTCTGGTACGGCGAGCAGAATCTTTGGCGACTGGATGGTACCGAACGGGAGCGCCTGATGCGCCGTATCGGTGTCTTGTTTCAAAGCGGGGCCTTGTTCAGTTCTCTGACCCTGGCCGAGAACATCGCGCTGCCCCTGGGCGAATTCACCGATCTGACGCCCACCCAAATCCGCAAGATCGTTTCCTACAAGCTGGCCTTGGTCGGCCTGGCCGGCTTCGAGGAGTATTACCCCGCCGAGATTTCCGGAGGCATGCAAAAGCGTGCCGGCCTGGCCCGGGCCATGGCGTTGGACCCAGAGATTCTGTTTTTCGACGAGCCTTCGGCCGGATTGGATCCGGTCAGCGCCAAGCTGCTGGACGATTTGATCCTCGGCCTTTGCCACAGCCTTGGCACCACCATCGTGGTGGTGACTCACGAACTGGCGAGCATCTTCGCCATCGGCACCAATTCCGTTTTTCTGGATCCGGAGACCAAGACCATGATCGCCGCCGGGTCGCCACGAGCCATGCTGGAGGAATCCGTGGATCCGAAAGTGATCCGTTTCCTGACGCGGGACCAAGCCGATGCCCGCCCCATACACTAGAAGGAGCCCACTTACATGAGCAAGCCCGTCAACCCCATGGCCATCGGCGGTTTCCTGCTCGGCGGCCTGCTCCTGCTCATTGCGGGCTTGCTCGTCTTCGGCGGTGGCGAGCTATTCAAGGAACGCCGGGAATTCGTGGTCTATTTCGATTCCTCGCTGAATGGGCTCAATGTCGGCGCGCCCGTGAAGCTGCAAGGGGTTCAGATTGGAACCGTGAAAAACATCGTGTTGCAGATGGATCCGGGGATGCAACGCGTACTTAAGCCCGTGATCATCGAGTTCGAGCCGGAAGCAATGGTCGGTTTACACGGACAACCGCTGCCGGTCGCGCATACCGTTGAAGGCATGCGGAAGAACGCGCAGACACTTATAGAGGCAGGCCTGCGGGCGCGTCTGGAAATGCAGAGTCTGCTCACCGGTCTGTTGTTCGTAGACTTCGACTTGTACCCGGACAAACCGGCTCGGTTGACGGGAATCGATTACCGAGGCATTCCCGAATTACCCAGCATACCGACCACAACCGACGAATTGAAAAATACCGCGGAAGAGGTCGTCAACAAGATACGCAAGCTGCCCCTGGACGAACTGGTCAACAACCTTTCGGCCACGCTCGTGGAAATCCGCGACCTCGTCAAATCGGACGAAACCCAGCGCTCGCGCCAGGCGCTGGCCGACACCCTGGAAGAGACGAAAAAGCTGGTCGCGGCCCTCAATCGACAGACTGAGCCTCTGCTTAAGGAAACCCATGAGACCGTTAAACAAACCCGCGTCTTGGTCCAGGAGTTCCGCGGCGAAGTTCGTCCCGTGTTGAGCGCCGCCGAGCAAGCCCTGCTCAAGGCCACCACCGTGCTGGAGGAAAGCCGCGGAGCCATCGACTCGGTGGAATCCGTGGCCGGCCCCGATGCCCCCTTGCAGCAGGCACTCGTCGAACTGCGCGATGCCGCCCGATCCATCCGCGACCTCACCGACTACCTGGAGCGCCATCCGGATTCGGTACTCTACGGTAAGCCCTGAACCGAGGATACCCAAACAGATGAACATACGGCTCGCCATCCTGAT
>DATIXD010000223.1:0-8892 GCA_035518875.1 Methylococcaceae bacterium
TCCACCGCCCTGGCGGCCTTGTTCAACTCCGTGCTGTTGCTCTGGAAACTGCGTCGGGAGGGCGTCTACCGTCCGCAGGCGGGCTGGGGAGAGTATTTGCTTCGGATCGCGTTCGCCAATCTCTCGATGGGCGGATTGCTGGCTTACGCCTCCGACGGCTTGCCCTGGCAAACCTGGACGCTGGTCGAACGCGTTTCCCACCTTGCGCGCTGGATCGTTGCGGGAGGAGCAGCCTATTTTGCCTGCCTCTGGCTCAGTGGCCTGCGTTTCCATCATCTCGCGCTACGGGAAGGGATAACAAGCATGGGAAATCCAACTTCCGCCCCGGAGGGCACCTGACGCCATGCGTTTAGCCCGAGGATTGGCCCATCTCTCACTTTCCGATTCGGGATGTGTCGCCACCATTGGCAACTTCGACGGCGTTCACCTGGGCCACCGCGCTGTCATCGAGAACCTTGCCGTGCAGGGCAAACGGCTCGGGCTTCCCGTGGTCGTGATCCTGTTCGAGCCCCAACCGCTGGAATTCTTCAACCCCGAACAAGCCCCGCCGAGGCTGACGCGGCTTCGGGAAAAGTTGGCCCGGCTCGCGGAGTTGCCAGTCGATGTCGCGCTGCTGCTGCGTTTCGATCGCAAGTTGGCGGAATCGCCGGCCGAGGAGTTCATCGAGAAAGTGCTGATCGGTGGCCTGCGGATCAAGCACTTGGTCATAGGCGACGATTTCCGCTTCGGCAAGGGGCGGCGCGGCGACTTTTCGATGCTGCGGGAAGCGGGTGCGCGCTTCGGTTTCGGAGTGGCGGACACGGTTTCCGTGCAGATCGATCGCGATCGGGTCAGCAGTACCCTGATTCGGGAAGCGCTTGCCGCAGGCAACATGGATTTCGCCGACCGCCTATTAGGCCGTCCCTATTCGGTTTGTGGGCGCATCGTACCCGGCGCGAGCCTCGGCCGCCGCTTCGGCTTCCCGACCGCCAACATTGTGCTGAAGCACAAAAAACCTCCTTTGCAGGGCGTATTTGCCGTTACAATGACCGGCATTGCCGACCGCCCGCTACCTGGCGTCGCCAACATCGGCACGCGCCCGACCGTGGCCGCCAGCCCGACCGTCCACATGGAAACCCACCTGTTCGATTTCACCGGGGACATTTACGGACGCCGTGTCGAAATCCACTTTCACCACAAACTGCGCGAGGAACGGCGTTTTGACAACGTCCAGGCACTGAGCCGGCAGATCGGAGAGGATGCGGCGGCGGCGCGGGCATTTCTTGCAACCGTTGATAAGAAGAATTAGTCAGACGAATCATGGCCATGGACTATAAAGCGAAACTGAATCTCCCGACCACAGAGTTTCCGATGAAAGCCAATCTGTCCCAGCGCGAGCCGGAACAGTTGCAGAGCTGGCAAGAGGGGAATCTCTATCGGAAGATCCGCGAAGCCTTTGCGCGACGTCAAAAATTCATCCTGCACGATGGACCGCCCTACGCGAACGGCGCGATTCACATCGGCCATGCAGTCAACAAAGTGCTCAAGGACATCATCGTCAAGAGCAAGGGCTTGGCCGGCTTCGATGCGCCCTACGTGCCCGGCTGGGATTGCCATGGCCTGCCGATCGAACTGATGGTGGAGAAGAGAATCGGCAAGGCCGGTTTGCAGGTCGACCCGGCTGAATTCCGCCGTGCTTGCCGTGCGTACGCCGCCGAACAGATTGATTTGCAACGCGGGGAATTCGTCCGTCTCGGCGTGTTCGGCGACTGGCAAAACCCCTACCTGAGCATGGACTTCCGTTTCGAAGCCGACATCATTCGGGCCCTCGGAAAAATCTGCGCGAGGGGACATCTGACCAAGGGCGCCAAGCCGGTGCACTGGTGTACGGATTGCGGCTCGGCACTGGCTGAAGCCGAAGTGGAATATGAAAACAAGCGTTCTTTGGCCATTGACGTGCGCTTCAAGGTTCTCGACGAAACCGATGCGCTCGCCCGCTGCCACGCTGTTCCCGGTCATGAGGGGGAAGGTCCGCTGTCGGTGGTGATCTGGACGACCACGCCCTGGACGCTGCCCGCTAATCAGGCGGTCGCCCTGAATCCGGAACTCGATTACGCCGTGGTGCAACGGGGGGACACCGCCGAAAGACTGATCGTTGCGGATGCGTTGATGAAGGATGCCATGCTGCGCTACGGCGTTGAGAATTACCGTGTTGTGGCTTACTGCAAGGGCTCTGACTTGGAAGGCGTGCGCCTCAAGCATCCGTTTCTGGCCCGCGAGGTTCCCATCGTTCTGGGCGTCCACGTCACCCTGGAAGCCGGCACCGGCGCGGTGCACACCGCGCCCGGACATGGTCAGGAAGATTACGCAATTGGTCAGAAATACAATCTGCCGGTGGACAACCCGGTAGCGGACGACGGTCGGTTCCTGCCGGGAACCGAATTCTTCGCCGGCCAGCACGTCCTCACCGCCAACCCGCAGGTGGTCGAAGTGCTGAAAGCTTACGGCGCACTGCTGCATCAGACCGGCATCGAACACAGCTACCCGCATTGTTGGCGACACAAGACACCGGTCATTTTCCGGGCGACCCCGCAATGGTTCATCGCAATGGATCAAAATCGGCTGCGTGAGCAAGCGTTGAATGAGATCAAGAAGGTGCGGTGGATTCCCGAATGGGGCCAGGCGCGCATCGAAGGCATGGTGGAGAACAGGCCTGACTGGTGCATCTCCCGCCAGCGCAATTGGGGCGTGCCGATTGCCCTGTTCGTCCACAGGGAGACTGGGGAAATCCATCCCGACACGCTCAATCTCATCGAAAAAGTCGCGCGACAGGTGGAACAGCGTGGCATCGACGCTTGGTTCGATCTCGATGCGAAGGAACTGCTGGGAGAGGACGCCGAGCATTATCGCAAGATAAGCGACACGCTGGATGTCTGGTTCGACTCCGGCGTCACCCACCATTGCGTGTTGCAACGCCGGGAAGATTTGCAATTCCCGGCCGACCTTTATCTGGAAGGTTCCGATCAGCATCGCGGCTGGTTCCAGTCCTCCCTGCTCGCCTCCGTGGCCATGAACGATGCCGCGCCCTATCGCGCCGTGCTGACCCATGGTTTCACCGTCGACGCCCAGGGCAAGAAAATGTCCAAATCCAAGGGCAACGTGGTCGCACCGCAGAAGGTGGTGAAAACCTTGGGCGCCGACGTTCTGAGACTTTGGGTGGCGGCCACCGATTATCGGGCGGAGATGAGCGTCTCGGACGATATACTTAAACGTACGTCCGACGTTTACCGGCGCCTTCGGAACACCGCCCGCTATTTGCTGGCCAATTTGAACGGTTTCGATCCAAAGCGGCATCGCGTTCCGCCGGAGCAAATGCTGGCTTTGGATCAATGGGCGCTGGATCGCGCCTTTTTCAAACAGAAGCTCATCGAAGAGGCTTACATAAGCTATCAATTTCACCGCGTTTACCAGGAAGCCCATCATTTCTGCTCGGTGGACCTGGGCAGTTTCTACCTGGACATCACCAAGGACCGCATGTACACCATGCAGGAAGACAGCTTGGGCCGCCGTTCCGCCCAGACGGCGATGTACCACATTGCCGAGGCGCTGACGCGCTGGCTAGCGCCCATCCTGAGCTTCACCGCCGAAGAGATCTGGCGGTACCTGCCGGGAGAGCGCAAGGAATCGGTCTTTCTGGAAACCTGGTATGAAATACCCGGCGCGCCTGGGATGAATGTTGAGCATGCCTTGAGCCGGCAAACCTGGGACGAACAGATCGTTCCGGTGCGCGATGCCGTCAGCAAGGAACTGGAAGTCCTGCGAGTACGCAATGAAATCGGGTCTTCCCTGGATGCCGAAGTCGAATTGTATTGCGCGCCGGAACTCTTCAACGGCTTGTCTCATCTTCAAGACGAGCTTCGCTTCGTGCTGATCACTTCCTACGCAAAGGTGCTGCCGGCCAGTACGGCGCCCGCCAATGCGCTACCCACGGAGATCAAAGGACTGGAATTGAAGGTCGTCCCATCCGACAAGCCCAAGTGCATTCGCTGCTGGCATCATCGTCACGATGTTGGCACCAATGCGGATCATCCCGAGTTGTGCGGGCGCTGTGTGGAGAATGTCGAAGGTTTGGGCGAAGTCCGCCACTTCGCCTGAGGCTGCGCCGATGCTGAAATGGCTTTGGCTTTCAGGGCTGGTGATCGCCCTGGATCAACTGACTAAGCGGCTGGTCGACGCCTCGATGCAATGGTTCGAAACCATAGAACTGGTTCCGTTTTTCCAGTTGACCTACCTTCGCAACCAGGGCGCCGCCTTCAGCTTCCTGAGTCAGGCAGGCGGCTGGCAGCGCTGGTTTTTCATACTGCTGTCGGTTGCGGCGAGTGCGGCGATCTCCATATGGCTCAAACGTCTGCGGCCGGATCAGCGCTGGGAGGCCATTGCCTGGGCATTGGTTCTGGGCGGCGCGCTGGGCAATTTGATCGACCGTATCGCCTACGGGTATGTGATCGATTTCCTGGACGTGTTCTATCGGGAGTGGCACTGGCCCGCATTCAACGTCGCGGATTCGGCGATCACGGTGGGTGTAATTATGTTGCTCGTCGACGCCATCAGGGTGAGACGTACAGATTAGCGGTCTGCCTCAAGCCCTGATTCCTCTGGCCGCCAGCAGATCATAAAGCCTCTCCCAATCAAAGGATTTCCCCGGATCGGTTTTGCGGCCGGGCGCAATCTCACTGTGGCCTACGATCGCCTTGGCGGAAAGCCCGGGGTAATACCCCAGTAGGGTCACGATCAAGTCCCCCAAGCGTTCGTATTGGACATCCGTGTAGGCGATGTCGTCCGTGCCTTCCAGCTCTATCCCTACGGAAAAATCATTGCAGCGCTCCCGTCCAAGGTAACTTGATGCGCCCGCATGCCAGGCCCGCTTGTGGAAGGGGACGTATTGGACGATTTCGCCATCACGCCGGATGAGGGCATGCGCCGAGACCCGCAGCCGACGGACCGCCTCGAAATAGGGGTGTGCATGCGCAGGCAGCGAGTTGGTAAAAAGCCGGTCGATCCAGTCGCCCCCGAACTCGCCGGGCGGCAGACTCATGCAATGGACAACGATGAGGGAGATATCGCTCTCATCCGGCCTGTCATCGCAATTTCGCGAAACAACCCGCACTGCTCCTTCCAGCCAACCGACTGAAACTTTCATCTTGTATTTGCTATTTAATCCCAGAATAATCCCAGAGAAATCGCGCGCCTGTTCAGTCCGCTGGCAAAGTGAGCGCATGGCCGATGAGCCGCGAGATTTGCTATGGGCGTCACACATTCTGAAGCGAAGTCTGATTAGGCTATACGCCAGAGCCCAATGACGCCACGGCGTCACTTCTTTAGTTCGGGAGACAAGTCCATGGCCGCTCATGACTCCAATGTCGTTGCTTTCGAAATGCCCCAAACCAAGCAAAAAGATACCCCGAAGTTTAGCGCAACTCGGGTTATTGCGGACTGCAAGGCGATCTTCTCGGACCGTCTTAGTGAACTGCTACAGAGCTTTTTCGCCAAGGTCGATGACGAGTTGTTCAAGCTCTCCGACAAAGCAGAAAACAGCACTTTGCAATCGCTCTATTTCGACTCCATGCGTTATGTTCGCCGGGAGCGGGACGCCGTTCAAGGGCAATACCTACAAGAACTGTCGCAACAGTACGACGATTTCTGGCGCAACCAGCCTTCGGGTGCAGTGGTGTTTCGCACAGAACGCACCGGGGAACTGAGCGAAGACGATTTCTCGCTGGTCGAGAATGAAATCCTGGAAGAGGATCTTGCCATCAATTCCATGATCGAGAAAGGAAGAAGTCTCTTCCATCGTGAGCTCTTAGCCCTAAACAAGCGATTCGCCGTTCTCGCGGAGAAGGACGAAGGACAAATCGAGAACAACAATCCCGTTGGCCCGGCCGCGCTCTGCCGGCAATTCGAAAGCGCGCTCAAGCCGCTGGCCATGGATTTGAAAATCAGGCTGCTGATCTACAAACTCTTCGACCGGTTGATTTTGAGTTCGATCGGTGCGGTTTATCATGACTTGAACGCGCACCTCGTTAGGGAGGGGATTCTCCCTTCGATCACCAAGACGATCACCCGTCACACCGCCTCGCTGGCAGGCGCTGCGCGCAGCGAATTGGGGCAAACCGTCCAGCCCGGCCCCAGAGAGGGTGGCGGACAGGGCGACAACGCCGTTTATCTGGAGGCCTTTCAATCCATGCAGTCCCTGCTTGAGGGCTGGCGCAACCAGTTGGGGTTGCCCGCTTATTCCTCCGGCATTCAGGAGGGCGGCGTGGTGTTGGCTGGCGGAGAGGTTTTGAATGCGCTCAGTGTTCTGCAACACCCCGGAATGGGTTCTGTCGGGGATTGCGCCGCCTCCGGTGAAGACCTGAAGCGCTATCTCACCCACCAACTCGGAAAACTCCAGTTCGGCGGCCAGACGCGCCCGCTCGGCAGATTGGAGGGCGATATCATCGACATGGTGGGGATGATTTTCGATTTCATCCTCGAAGATCGCAATCTGCCCGATCCGGTCAAGGCATTGATCGGGCGCTTGCAAATTCCCGTGGTCAAGGCCGCGATTCTGGAAAATTCATTCTTCGCGAAGAAAAACCATCCGACGCGCATTCTCCTGAACAGTCTGGCCCAGGCCGGAATAGGCTTGGATGTCGCCGACGGCGATAGCGAAAACCCCGTCTTCAAGAAAATCGAAGAAATCGTTGGCCGCATACTCAACGAATTCGACCAGGATGTCGGTCTGTTTGATGAGTTGCTCGAAGATTTTTCGGCCTTCATGGAGAAAGAATCCCAGCGTAGTCGCATCGCAGAGGAGCGTACCCGGCAAGTGACGCAAAGCAAGGAACAGGTTCGGCTGGCGAAAAAGAATGTGGCTTACGAAATCGCCTCAAGGCTTCGCGGAAAAGAAACTCCCGCCATCGTCAGGGAATTTCTCTATAACACCTGGAAGGACGTCATGGTGCTGGCCTACTTGCGCCGGGATAAGGAATCGACGAGTTGGCAGAACGCGCTTGCGGTCATGGACAAATTGCTTTTCAGCCTCACGCCACCTGCCGAAGCCAACGTCCGGCAGGAAATCGCCCTGGCGGTCCCTGCGCTTTGGAATGCGATCAGGGAAGGACTGGAGAGCATCTCCTTCGATCCGCACCAGGTGACGACTCTGCTCGATGACTTGAAGACGTGTCATAAGACCAGTCTGAAGACTTTACGGTCTGCCGAGACGCCAGCGGAATCCGCCGTGCTCGCTCCGCCGGCCTTTCCTGCGGGCGAGGTCGTCATCAAAGACCCCGATCTGGCGGAAGCGATCCTCGACATCAAGGCCAATCTGCCTGATGTCGAAGACATCCAGGTTGGAGAAGTCCGGGCCAATGGCATCTTCAGGCCGGCAAGCCTCGCGCAGTCAAGCGCGGACGCCGACGAATTCGCGAAGATAACGCAGGCTTTGAGGATTGGGGATTGGCTGGAGTTTGCCGACGAACGTCAAAATCCTTACCGCGCCAAACTATCCTGGAAAAGCCAAGTGACCTCGTTGTATGTTTTCGTCAACCGCAGGGGCGTCAAGGTTTGTGAGATGAACGCCTGCGATTTGGCGGACCGTTTGCGTCGACGCACGGCAAGAATCATCGAAGGTTCGGCCGATCCGCTGATGGACAGGGCCTTCGCCGCACTCATGCAATCCTTGAAAAATCCGGCTAAGAAAACCGGTGCGCCGGCCTGACGCTACCATCGCCGTTTCGTGTAAACTGGCTCCAGAAAACCGGTATCCTCGGCCCAAAATCCGTTCTTATGCGAGCAAACCCTGACGAAGCTCCATGTCGATACGAGTGCGCTATTTCGCGAGTCTCCGGGAAAAAATGGGACGTGTGGAAGAGAATCTTCCCGCGGAAGGCATTTCCACGATGGCCGATGTGTGGAAGGCCGTCAGCGGCGGTCTGCCCTTGCCAGATCGCATTCTCTGCGCGGTAAATATGGATTACGCTACGCTGGACGCCACCGTCCGGGATGGCGATGAAGTCGCATTCTTTCCTCCGGTCACGGGGGGGTAGCAATGATCATCAGCCTGCGCGGCGAGCATTTTAGCCCTTACGAGGAACTCCAGCGCTATCAGGAGCAAGCGCTCAAGCCCGCAGACCATGGGGCGACGGCCTGTTTCGTCGGCACCATGCGCGATGTCAACGAGGGTGAAACGGTTTATGAAATGCGCCTGGAGCACTATCCTGGCATGACCGAGAAACACCTGGAGCGAATCGTCGACGAAGCCCGAAACCGCTGGAATTTCATCGATGCCCTGGTCATTCACCGGATCGGCGAGATTCACCCCGACGACCCCATCGTTCTGGTGGCCATCTGGTCGTCGCACCGGGGCGCGGCTTTCGATGCCTGCCGTTATATAATGGAAGAGTTAAAAAGCAGGGCTCCATTCTGGAAGAAGGAAGCGACCACTGAAGGAACCCGTTGGGTGGACGAAAACACCAGCGGTTATTGAGCTTCCAAGCTTGAAAGTGCGAGAGCGGAAAGAGATCGAATGAGCGGATTGATAAAACCCGGCGGTTGGCGCCGGGTTTTTTTATTTGGTTTGCTTTTTGACTTTCCAAGCCGCCAACACTTCGTCTGAAGAAAATTGGGGTCAGGAAATGCTAACTATTCAACCCGAACCGGATTATTTGTGCGAAAGTATTTGCCCTTAAGCTCGCCCCCCCCACCAGAGCGCCGTCCACCCCCGGAATATTGATGATCTCGGCGATATTTTCGGGTTTCACATTGCCGCCGTACAGAATCCTGATGGACGAAGCAATCTGCTCGCCGTACAAGTCCATTATCAAGTTCCGAATGAAGTCGTGCACCTCGCTGATCTGTTCTAGCGTGGCTGCT
>DATIXD010000224.1:0-11166 GCA_035518875.1 Methylococcaceae bacterium
AACGGACTATCGAGCGTGCCCGACCACTCGCTCTCCTGATGTCTTCCGACTAGGGACCAGCGTCCCCGATCCACGCCACCCCAGCTTAATCTAGCGACATCGAAATCAAATGCCCGAACAACGGGGATGGAACGTTCGCCCACGTCGCCCTCTTCGCTCAGCAGGCTTCGCCAGGCATCCAGATTAAACTCGCCGAGGCTCGCGTACAGATTCAAGCCCGGTTCCTTCGTAGCCGGCGGCAGGGGTCTGCCAAGAGCCAGATCGCCGCGTTCCAGCTTGAAACCGGCCGAAGGCTCGGATAAAACCAACTGCGCGCGCGCCTCATCTCCGTAGACAAGACTCAGGGGTGTTTTGCTCCCCGCCTGAACGACAAACTCGGCCCGGAAATCTTTGACGGCACCCTCGGGTTTGCCGAGAGGCGCAGGCAAGCTCACAGCCAAGCCCAGCAAATCGGAAGCCAAAGTCAGCCGACGCGGATCGCTGGCGGCGTCCATGGATTCGGGAAGCTGCAAACTCAGGCGATAGGCCGAAGCGCCCCTTACGTATTTCCAGAAACTTGCGGGGAAGGCATTCCGAACAGTCGGCACGTTGGCCCGCCCTACCGCCTCGACGAGAATGTCGTCCCCTTCCCGGGTTATGCCGATCTCGGCGGCATCGCCCAGAATTATGGCCTTGATGTTTTGGGCGTCCAGGCCATCCCGGGTGAAATGAAGGCTGCCGTCGATGTGCTGAACCTCGAGATTCATGGCGGTCACGGTCAGCGCCGCATTCTTGAACCGTGCGGAACCGTCGATTTCGACCCGTCCCTTGTCCTTCACCAAAGGGATTTTAAGATTCAGCGCGACCGTCGTTTCCCCCCTCGGATCGGCGACTTTCAGCAGGCGGGCGGGAATGTCGCGAAGCGGCGTTCGCTGCAGAAACTGCATGCTTTGGGGCAGATTGGTTTCCACCTCGCCCGTCACGGTCAACCAAGAATCGCTCTTCAAATCCAGGGCCTCGGCCCGAGCGAAACTGATCGGCGCCTCACCGATGCGCCCTCTGCTGGCGTCGATTAACACCCCGGCGCCGGAAAACCGCAGGCGGGCGTCGACGCCATAAAGGTGCGGCCATTCGGGATCGAAATTCAATTCGATGTCTTCCGCATCCGCCAACGCCTCGAATACGCCTTCGCCCCCTGCAAACGGGAAATCGGCCAGAAATCCATGGAACAGCACGTCCGCTTGGCTCACCCGTCCAGCCGCAAACGCGCGATCCAGCCAAACGGCGGAATTTTCGGGCATCGCCGCAAGCGGCAGATAATCGCGCAACGAATTGGCCTCGACATTGGTAAGATGTGCGCGCAAATCCAGAAACGGCGAGATGCCGTCCGCCTTGGACAACGCAAATTCGAAGCGACTCTCCGCTTCCAGCCCGGGCGCGGTGAGCTTGATGCCGGAAGAGGCGATGCGCCATTGCTCATCGGTTTGGCGCCAGTCGATGGCGCCTTCGAAAGTCCGCAGCAGTATCGGCTTTCGCAACAGCTTGAGCGCACTCAATTCAGCGTTTTCCGCGCTGAACCGGATACGGCCTCCTCGGTCGTTGCCGCAAATCTGTCCGTTGAAACGGTTAAGACCCGGCAGACTTTGCCAAGCGTTGAACCCCAAGCCGTTCAATTCACCGCACAGCGCCCAACGCTCGCCCAAAACCGCGCCCGGTACGTAGACCAGACGCACATCGCGCGCTTCGCCTCTGAGGGAGAGACCGCGTAATCCATCCTGGCCGGTCTTATCGAGTATCGGCAGGGCGTCGAACAAGACGTGCGCATCGTCGAACCGGATATAGGAGGCCGCCGCTCGAAGGTTCGCCACATGTCCAGCCGCATCATCAGCGACGGCAATACTGAAGCGGGTTCGCGGCCAGGATTGTTGGTAAAGCGCCAAGCTGAAGCGGTTCACGTCCAGCCGCCAACCCTCGGCCTCTCTTTGCCAGCGAAACTGACCGCCCACCCGGTTCAACGCCAACTGGCCCTCGCTGTCGGCCGCTCCTCGATAGGAGATGCGCGGTTCGGCCAGATCGAGCTGACCTGTGACCTGGCTGATCGCACCATTCTGCCAGTCGCCCCACAACTTGAAGCTGGCCGCGCCGGACTTCAGCCGGATCGGAGAAGGTAGTCGGTCGCCCAGCAAGCCCTCGCCGATCCGGTTGCCCTCCAGGTAAAGCCGCCCGCGCCAGCCCACGGACTCGAAAACATTGCCCTGAATGTCCGCAGCGAGCTTGAGCGATCGACCCAGGTTTTTCGGTAGGACAAGAGCAGCGCTCAAGCGATGTCGGCCGGCCTCGTTGCGAAGCAGGAGATTCGCTTGGCCCAAGGGCAGAGGCTCGCGATCGGACTGCAAATCGCGCCATTCCAGTTCGATGTCCCGGAACTCGACCGCGCCTTCGGCGAACAGCCAGGCGGGTGGATGCCCGCTCCCCTTCAAGCCCAGTATGCCAATGGTTCCGTCCCGATCGCGCTGGAGCGTCACCGCCGCGCCCTCCAGCGCGATGCCGCGCAACACCGGCGCGCCGGCCATCAGCGAACCGATCAGATTGAGGCGGACACGAACCCGCCGGAACCGCAGCGGCGGGCGCATCTTGGCCGCATCCACAATCTCGAAATCGTTCAGCACCACTTCCGGGTCGAGACCATACAGCCGCGCGGACAAACTATGGACGATCACGGTTTCGGCTATCGTTTCGCCGATCCGCCTTTGCAGTTCCTCCCGATAGGCGGCCACCTGCGGCAGGAGCCAGAAGCGGATGACGCTCAACGCTAGCGCCGTGGCTATCAGGGTCGAGACCAGGGCATAGCGCGCCGTGCGGCTGAAATGACGGATGATTTTCAAGAAGGAGGGTTAAAGCAAAACGACGTCGTACTGTTCCTGGGTATACTGGGTCTCGGCGCGAAACTTCACCCGTACATTCAGGAAAGACTCCAACTCCGAAAGCATGTCCGCTTCCTCGTCCAGTAACCGCTCGACCACTTCGTTGGAAGCCAGGACGAGGAGCTCCTGGACGTTGTATTGGCGCACTTCGCGGATGATTTCACGGAAGATTTCCAGGCACATGGTTTCGGCCGTCTTCATGACCCCGCGACCGCTGCAAGCAGGACATGGCTCGCACAGGATATGCTCGAGGCTCTCTCGGGTGCGCTTGCGGGTCATTTCCACCAGCCCGAGGGAGGAGACTTCGCTGATGGCATTTTTGGCGTGATCTTTTTCGAGGCTTTTTTCCAAGGCCTGGAACACCTGTTCCTTGTGCTCCTGATCCTGCATGTCGATGAAGTCGATGATGATGATGCCGCCCAGATTGCGCAACCGGAGTTGGCGGGCAATGGTCTGAGCCGCCTCCAGATTGGTCTTGAAAATGGTTTCTTCCAGGTTGCGGCCACCGACGAAGGCGCCGGTGTTGACATCGACCGTGGTCATCGCCTCGGTCTGGTCGAAAATGAGGTAGCCACCGGACTTAAGCACCACCTTCCGCTCCAGTGCCCGTTGAATCTCCTCTTCCACGCCGTAAAGATCGAACAGCGGTCGCTCGCCCGCGTAATGTTCGATCAAGGGGACGATTTCCGGCACGAATTCTTTGGCAAATTTGAGAAGGCGCAAGTAGGTTTCGCGCGAATCCACACGAATCTTTTCGACCTTGGAGCGGTGCAGGTCGCGCAACACCCGCATGCTCAGCGGCAAATCCTCATGCAGGAGGGTTTTTACCTTGACCGTCTTGATCCTTTGGGCGATGGAGTTCCACATCTTCTGCAGGAATAGCATATCGGCGCGCAGCGCGAACTCGTCGACTCCCTCGGCGGCCGTGCGCGCGATGAAGCCGCCGGTATTGTGCTCGCGCTGAAAGGTTTCCACACAGGCGCGCAAGCGGGCGCGCTCGGCCTCCGACTCGATGCGCTGGGAGACGCCGCTCACCTTGGTATAAGGCATATACACCTGATAGACCGAAGGAATCGAGATTTCCCTGGTCAATCGGGCGCCCTTGGTGCCGATCGGCTCCTTCACCACCTGGACGATCAGCTCCTGCCCCTCATCGAAAATCTGCTCGATTTCTTCGGTGGCGGCTTTTTCCTTCTCGCTCGCACTGAGGTCGGAAACATGCAGAAAGGCGGCGCGTTCCAGGCCGATGTCCACGAACACCGCCTGCATGCCCGGCAATACCCGACAAATCCTGCCCTTGTAGATGTTGCCGACCAAGCTCAGACGCCGGCCCCGCTCGATGAGCACATCTTGCAGCACCCCGTTTTCGACGATGGCAACCCGCGTTTCCGGGGGGGTCACATTGATCAGAATTTCATCGCTCATCGTTTTTCAGATCTCGCCCGCGCCAGAATGTCGATCCGCACGTTTCGCAGCAATTCCGCCGTTTCATGGAGGGGCAGGCCCATGACGCCCGAAAAGCTGCCGGCCAGATGCTTGACGAATACCGCCCCGAGGCCCTGAATGGCATAGGCGCCGGCTTTGTCCGCCGGCTCGCCGCTGGCCCAATAAGCGGCGATCTCATCCGCGCCGAGGCTCCGGAATGTCACGATGCTAACATTGAGCGCCTGCCAATGTCGGAATCCCTGCCTCAAGGAAACGGCGCTCAGAACCCGATGATCCCGCCCCGAAAGCCGGCCCAGCATCTCGGCCGCATGAGCGAAATCCCGCGGTTTGCCCAGCACTTCCCCATCCACCACCACTTCCGTGTCGGCGCCGAGCACCGGCAGGCAAGCGCCGCTCAGTTCCATGCCTTGCCGGGACTTCTCCGCTGCAACGCGGCGGACATATTGCTCCGGCGTTTCGCCGGGACGCGGCGTTTCGTCCACTTGCACCGTCAGGGTTTCGTAAGCAACGCCGATCTGATCCAGCAATTCGCGGCGGCGCGGCGAGGTGGAAGCCAGAATGATGCAGGCGGGCCTATCGTTCATCAGCGGTGGTAGGGATGATTCTGCAAAATGCTCCACGCCCGGTAGAGCTGTTCGGCGACCACGATGCGAACCAACGGGTGAGGAAGAGTCAGCTGCGAGAGGCACCAGCGCTCGTCGGCCCTGTTAAGACAGCTTTGCGAGAGTCCGTCTGGCCCGCCGACCAACAGGGAAACATTGCGCCCACCCCCCAGCCAGCGCGCCAACACCTCGGAAAGTTGGACGGTATTCCATTCCCGGCCGCTCAAATCCAAGGCGACGACATGATCGTCGGTGGAGATCGCCTGTAGCATCCGTTGCCCCTCGTCTTCGATCACCCTTGGAATGTCCACATTCTTGCCGCGCTTGCCGGGAGCGACTTCCCTGAGCTTCAGCTCGCATTCCCGGGGCATGCGCTTGGCGTATTCCTCGTAACCCGCACAAACCCAAGCGGGCATCCGGTTGCCCACGGAAACCAGTTGGATTTGCATGAAAACCTGCTTTCGCGACGCGAAACCGGCCTGTCCTGCCCGGCCAACGAGGAGATCAGACCACTTGAAGCATATTGTTAAGCGTCAGGCGGGCGGGATGGGCATCGGCTTCGGGCACCTTGATGCGGTTCACCACGTGACCCTCCACCAGATTTTCCAGCACCCACAACAGATGCTGCGGGTCGGTGCGGAACATGGTGGAACACATGCAAACCGTCGGCGACATGAAGTGAACATGCTTGCCCTGATGTTTCACCTCCTCGTGCAGGCGATTCACCAGATTCAGTTCTGTCGCCACCAACCAGCGGGTGTTGGGCTCGGCCTCGCGCACGGTTTTGAGGATATATTCGGTGGAACCGATGTAATCCGCCTTCCGGCAGACCTCGAAACAAGCCTCCGGATGGGCGATGACGATCGTTTCCGGATAACGCTGCTTGAACTGATCGATGTGTTCCGGACGAAACATTTGATGCACCGAACAGAAACCTTTCCACAAGATGATCTTGGCCCGTCGGATTTCATCCTCGCTCAAGCCGCCCATGGGCTGCATGAAATCCCACACCACCATGTCCTCCAAGGGAATGCCCATCCGGTAACCCGTGTTGCGTCCCAAATGTTGATCGGGGAAGAACAGTACTTTTTCCCGTCTGGCGAAGCTCCATTCCAGAATTTTTTGCGCGTTGCTGGAGGTGCACACGATGCCGTTGTGGCGCCCGCAAAAGGCCTTCAAGTCGGCGGCCGAATTGATGTAGGTCACCGGCGTGACGGTCTCCTCGACATCGAACACCTGCCCCAACTCGCGCCAGCAGCGCTCGACATTGGCCAAATTGGCCATGTCGGCCATCGAACAGCCGGCGGCCAGGTCCGGCAGGATCGAGACTTGTTCTGGCCGGGACAGAATGTCGGCCACCTCGGCCATGAAATGCACGCCGCAGAACACGATGTATTCGGCGTCGGACTGGGCCGCGAGCCGGGACAACTTGAGCGAATCGCCGGTAAAGTCGGCATGTCGGAACACCTCGTCGCGCTGGTAGTGATGTCCGAGAATCACGCAGCGGCTGCCGAGCTCGCGTTTAGCGGCGACGATGCGCGCCTCGCAATCGGCATCATCCAACAAGGCGAATTGCTGTAGGGCTAGAGCGGTTGCGGTCATGGTGGTTCGGTAAAGCTTGCTTGGTAAAAATGGCTGATGATAACACGTCGAAAAACTGTAGAGGCGGCCCTCTGCTGAAAACAGGCGCTTATCTGGTGAACTGGGCGGAAAAGGTTGGCATTGAGCCGAGCAGAAGTGGTTGTGCCGGGCCTGTTCGATTGAGCATTTTGCGCACGCTTACGGGCTCAAGTTCCGGCAATGCACATCTGCTCGCAAAATTCATCAGAACCGCCCATATTCTTGCAGTCGGTTAGACAACTTTCACCGTCCCCACCCCCGCCATCAGGCGGGCATTCAAACCTACATCTTTCAAAGAGCACCCCGTTTTCAAAGAACAACTCGCATATCAGGGGACAGGGAAGCGGTCGAATCCTAATCCTCGCCATCGCCTGTATCCCTAGCGCCTTGCCAGATTGGCCGAAAACCCCTCGCATGCGGTAGTTTTTGACTGACGTATAAAGCGAAGCTTCTGCGGTAAAGTCGGGTATGTTCATCCCACACCTCCGAAGTAAGGTTAACGGTCATAGCCAGTTGGTTGGGTTACGCTTTTGCCTAACCCAACCTAGTCACCGGGATAGTGCATAGGTCAACTTAAGTAGCGAAATCCCGCGCTCCTCCCTTTACTTGCTCTTGCAGATTCCCGGACAATCCACGCCACCGCCGGTGGGATCGCAGTTGTCACTTGGATCATCCACACACACCTGCCCCTCCGGACATTTGATTCCCGCAATTCCACCACAGGCTTGTGGTTGAGGTGGCGCGCATTCACCTTGGTGGTCGATGGAAACTCCCGCCGCCGCGGCTTCACACGCGTTACCGTAGGTCTTGCCGTCGCAACCGCAGACGGGCTTGAATTCCTTGGTACAAATTGTCGGCTTGGTCTTGCAGGTCCCTTTGGCATCCGCCGCCTTGCACTGACCGACGCCGAAATCGCAGTACTGTCCCTCAGGACAGGTCAGTCCCTTGATGGTCCCGCAAACAGCATCCTTGGGCGGTGGTGACTTGTCATTACACCCGGCAACCGCAAGAGCCATGCCGCAACCGATCAATAGTGCGATGTACTTGTTCATGGGGCAACCTCCATAACGGTCCAGGTATTAGTAAAGATTGGGTGGGCACGCTTTGGTGCCTACCCTACCTGGTTGCGTCGAACCCAAAGCCCGTAGGTTGGGTTAGCGGCTTTATCGCGTAACCCAACTTGTGCGCAAGCTCGTTGGGTTACGGCTTCGCCTAACCCATTAACCTACGAGCTGCGCGAATCATCGGAAGCACATCTTCGATTCCATCCGGCGGGACCCATCCATGGTTCTGCCTTACGCGAGCTGATCATTCTGGAACACACTGTAAGCGCCATCTCTTGCAGCACGATTGATCCCCAAATTCAGTACAGCAAAAGAACAGCCACGAACACGGTGTCCAGGGCGGTAAAACCAGTTGAGGACGTACGGCCCCGGGATTCGTCACTCCCACAGCAGTCACCGAGTAATGCTTGGACGCCGCGTAGAGGGATGCTTCAGCGCTGAATCCTGGTATGTTCATGATCGGTTCCTCTTTCTGTTTAATTAAAGTGCCATAGGACGCCATGAGCCGTGCGAACCGCTTCAATCGCAATGCGATGCGCTCCATGCCTCTGCACGTCCTACCCAGAGCTGGTGACCGGGAACGGAGACTCCTCAGTCACAACCACTCGCACGCAAAACCTTTCGATGAAATCGGTGAGGCAGTTAGCCGAAAGCTCCGAATGGGCTACATGGCCTAGTGAATCCACGACACCCGATAGGTTCCGCGCAAAATAAACACCTTTGACTACACAAAAATACACAGTAACGAAAGATCCCACTGCCGAAACATTCGAGCCTGCAACTACATGGCCCACAGAGTTGAGCAGGTTCAACCGCGTTTTGTTTCGCTTCCCCAATAATTCCGGCCAAGCGATAGAGTTCCTTCGTGTTATAGAGAGAAACGTCAGCATTGAATCCGGAGATGTTCATCTCACACCTCCGAAGTGATTTTATGTTTGACGGCTAGAGCATGTAGGTTGGGTTAGCCGATGCGTTGGGTTACGGCTTCACCTAACCCAACCTACGAGCTGTGGCTCCCTCCCGGCGGAACCCATCCATGGTTCCGCCTTACGCGGGTTGTCGCTAACAGATATAAACAAAACCGCAGTTCCAGCGTACGTGTCCATAGATATCAATTTCAGGGACACATCTGTATCGCCAGCAATAAAAAAGATAAGCTCTGTCAGACACAATCTGAGCCGGATATACAGCTTGATTAGTGTGAATACCTTCAATCGCCGCATGCAAATGCTCACGTGTCTTGTATAGAGACGCTTCTGCGGTAAATCCGGGGATATTCTGAGTGTTCATTTCGTATCTCCTATATTGATTACGTTCACGGTCGTAATACGGCGGCAGCTTCGTCACCAGGAACGGAAATTCCTCGCTTACATCGCAGTAGGGTAGGGTTGGCATGTATTTCACGCCCACCTTAAGTGGTGGTAGTTTCAAGATCGTGAAATGTTATTCCCACGGGTCTGCCTTAAAGCAATCGAAAAGGAAATCAACACAGCTGGAGCGGCAGGCGCCGTCACGTGGTGCGCATCCGTCCGTGCAACCAGTTGCGGCGGAGGCACAAATAGCCCCCCAAACCCTGCTCAACGACGGTTCTATCTGCCCGTGTAAGCTCGTAGCAAGGTTAATTGCTGACATCCGAAATCGACTATTTGAGTTGTAAAGCGAAGCCTCAGCAGTAAATCCAGGCATATTCATGGCGTGCATTTCACATCTCCTCTTAGCTAGCGAGGTTTAACGGTCATAGTAAGGCGACATCTTCGTCACTAGAAACGGGAACTCCTCGGTCACGTCCACCCGCGCACAAAACTTCTCGGTGAAATCGGTATTGCGGTCGGTATAGGAGAAGATCACATCGACGATGTTGCGCGTGCTGCTCAGGGGCGAGGGCCGCACTTCCACCGCCGTCAGCGAACAATCGCATGCAAACCGTTCGGCCGCCTTGGCGTAGATGGCGGGATAGCGCATGGCGAGGTAATTCAGGGCGCGGTGTTCGTCGGTCGCCCCCGCATTGTCCGTTATCAGCATGATCCGGCTGAACAGTTCCTCGGCCGCCGGACCGAACTGCTCGGCAGTGGTCTTCTCTGGCTTCGGGATGGCCTTAATGAGCGTGTCGCGGTCGAAGGAATAAATCTGGTCGAAAGCGACGATGGGCACCATCAGTCCATTACACATCTCCGGCGGGGCGATGGGGCCGCGCAGGCCGATGACGACATCGATGTCGTTGGGGCTGGGGGCAGGACGGATGGCTTCCACCAGCAGGTCGATGTCGGCCGGATCGCGCGGCTGCAGCAGATAGGTTTCCAGCCCCTGGATGGTCAGCACCCAACACAGTTGGCGCACCAAGTAGCGGTTTTCGCGCTTGCACAGAACGGCGTGGAAAGTCTGCTGATCGGTTTTCCCGGCGGTGTCTGTACGCCCGGTAGCTTGGGCGAATTCCTTTTCCGCGGCGAGGTTCGGGAAACGCGCCTAGACCCGGCCGATGGCATACACGTAAGAAACCGGCATGGAACCCGCCCCACCGACGCAGGTCGGACAGGGTGCCTCGCTGATCGGCGGAGCCCCTACGACATCCCCCTGGGCGGGTATAACCACAGTGATGTCATTCTGGCTTGCTGATTGGTCTTTCGTTTCTTGGTCCATGGTTCTCCTCCTTCACGATGGGTCGATGGACTTGGTTTACCTGGCTCTTCCAGTGAAGCTGAGCCAACTGTTGAGGACAGCCGCTCGACGCTCGCAGCCACCACAGGGCTGTATCCCAAAATAGGAGGTCGCTCGCTTGACCACATCGCCAAGCCCGATCTCCTTGTCGGTGACGAACCCGGGCAGCCGCACTCGATAGGGCCTATGGCTGGCCTGCGCGCCATCAGTTTCTGCTTCATTCATGGCAGTCTTCTCCTTGTGTACGTGGTTAGGGACTGGTACGACATCCAGGCGTCGAGCAGCGGCGGAACCACGGAGTTTCGCCGCCCTGAATAGACCTGTGTGGTAGCGAGCTTTATATCGGCCGCAGAAACATTTGGAAATTCGGACCACAAGAGCGCGATGGCGCCCGTCACGAAAGGCGCTGCGGCGCTGGTTCCCCCCAGGGTCAATGGTTTGCCGTTCGCACCGAGGCTGGTGATCTGATCACCGGGTGCGCCAAGTCCACGCCGGCCGATTGAACTTCCCAGGTTCGAGTGTCCCATGGGTCTGCCTTGGAGGTCATACGCCCCGACCGGGATGACCCACGGATGACGGGTGATGGCAGTGCTGCCGAGTGTCCCCTGATTGCCCGCCGCGGCGACCACGATGACGCCGTGCCTGGCCGCATGGTCCAGCGCTTCCGCCAAGGCGTGCTCGCTCTTGGACGAGGGTTGTGCGATGGCGGCGCTGACGTTGAGCACACGCGCGCCAGCGCGGATGCAGTCGAGGATGGCGTCGGCGAGTTCTTCGGGCTTTGCGCTGGGCATGTCCCCGTTTGCCGGGGTCGTTTCGGCGAAGATGGGGCGAACGAGCAAGGTGCAGTCGGGACAGATTGCCGGCGCAGCGGAACCG
>DATIXD010000225.1:0-5715 GCA_035518875.1 Methylococcaceae bacterium
GAAACCGGCTTTCTGCCGCAAAAAATCTTCACCATGCTCGTCATCACGGCCGTGGTAACCACGCTGATGACGGGGCCTCTGCTGAAATTTGTGATGCCGAAATTGGGCCTCGCCATCCCACGCAATATCGAGGCATGAAGCACGGCCTATGCCATGCTCATGGCGGCCGCCTCGATTTCGACGAGCAAATCGGGGCGGCAGATGTCGGCATGCAGGTAGAGGCGCTGACTTTGCGTGCCAAACATCGCCGTGAGCTGCGCCTCGACCGCCGGCCGGTAAAGCGGATCGCGGAGGTATATTTTAATGGCCCAATCTTCTGGCCGGGCCATGCGCGTTCCGGCATTGGTGATGAGTGCACGAAGATTCTCGATCGTCTCGGCGATCTGCCCCTGCAGGTCGCCGAGATGGCGCGTCTCATGGCCGACAATGCTTGCGGTTCCTGAAATGAACAGCATCTCCGCACCGCCCTTGGCAAGCAGAGATGCGCGCGAAAAACTCGGACTGCACGGGCCATAAACCGGTGGATATGCGTAGGCGGCAATCTGGCGCGGGTTTTCTATTGCCTGTGCAGGCTCACGCGCCGCCAGAAAATAGATCACCGAGGCGCCATGATGGGCCCCAAGGCAGCTGGCCGCCGGCGGCACCTTCTGGCGCAGCCGCTCGATGAAGGCGCTCTGGCGACCAATATTGAATCGCCGGTAACGCTCCAGCCCCTGTTCTTCCTCGGTGATCGCGGCCAGATAATTCCAAAACCGAATTGGCTGATTGCAGCCCGTATGCTCAAGAAAATTAAAAATATCCTGGTAAGCCTGAGCAACAATCTCTTCCAGCGCGGCGCCTTCACGCTCTTCCAGAATGAGGCTGCCAAAAGCCAGCTCGCCATTACAGGCACCTGCAACCGGCCCGAGCTGGCAGCGCCTGATTGGCGAAGCGGCCGTCCATATTTCGAGTACCGCCCCACCCGGCACGGGCAGCAGCGGCACGGGCAAAAAAGGGCATGATGGCGGCAAGCCTCCAGGGCGCTCCGCGCCATAGCCGACCACGCCCAGGAGTTGGTCGGCACATGCCAGAAGCGAGCTGGCTGCATCGGGATCAGCATAACGAACCGCAAGAAAGGCTGGGAAGGTTAGCAAGGCACACCAGCCTCGAGACAAAGAGAGCGCAGCAAAAAAGACTCCTTAAAAAAGACTCCTTCAAGGGCTAACTGGCATCGCCCAATCAAAGGCATTGCTTCTAACGGAGGAAACGCAGCACATCCATCCGGAGCATTCGACCCCACCAGTGAGGGTACGAGCGTCAGGGCCCCACCACCGCCATCCAGCGATGCCCCGCAACCGAGAACACCAATACACCCTATATACAATCGTTCACTCGACGACCTCCATACGGCTTTCCCCCTCATTTCCCCCGCAGTACTTGGCGACCGCCTGGGGCACGGGGAACATAAAGCGGCCTTGCCATCGCTCGGACAAGGGATTTCAAAGGCCAATCGGGGCTTAGAGCGGCTCTCGTTAAGCTGTCTGCCGGCACGATCGTCAATGCCACCATCATTCACGCCCATGCGACATTGAAATCACGCTGCCGTCAGAACGCACTAGCGGCTAGGTTGAACGTCAGGATCTTCTTACCAGCACCCGGCGATACCGATGTGACCAGCCACTTTAAACGGGAGAGTTCCAGGGAGACGAATATCGCGCCAAGGTCGGTTCGGATCGCAACCTGGGCTCCAGTATGGTCGGCGGCACCTTGCATGATGCCCCCCAGAGATTGTTCGCGCCTCCACTCTGACAGAGCTTTCGTCGGTCATCACCTCATGGTGACCTTCACCATCCCGGACATTCCGGAAGCTCATGAGACTACCGAAGAGCAGACATCCGTCTCGGCTTCCCACTGTGCTTAAATCGATCTGCCAGGGGACCGAAAACGAGGGCCTCGGTGAGATTGGCTTCGGCAGCTCAGTGCTAGCCTGGCTTTGCACGTTTGCCTTCGCCCTTGTTTCGTACCGCGAATAGATTGTCCATTAGATGAGTTTTGTGAGCGTTCCTGTCTCTTCTGCCAGTAAATAATAAAAACAAATCCTCGATTTGTTATGGTCGCCCTTCATCCTGTCGGCAACCTTTTTCAAGGCCGCGTCGATAGCGTGGTCATCGGAGAGGCCTAGCTTCTTTTTCGCAAACCCATCTCGGATTCGGGAAAGTTCAGCAGGATCGGACGTCGCGACAAGCGATGAGTCGTGATGTTGTAGGGCAATTCCTAGATATTTACGGATAACAGCAACTTTAGTTTCATCGGCGTTCGGCGCATATTTTTTTAAATCAGCATCATGGTCTACATTTGCAAACATTGGAGTCTCCTCTTGTATATTACGAGGCGTATTGCAATACAGTAGCTTGACTATATCAGTTTTCGTAAGCAATTTAAAAGAAAAAGTACAAACAAGCGAGAGCTCAAAGAACATCGAAGATCTAGGCTGTTTCCGAAGCCATATTCCCACTGGGTGCATGCAGGGTTGCAATACACCTAACTTCATCTTGCCAGACGAGTCTCCACATAAGTGGGCCAATCAAGCGCAGAAGAAATTCAACCGAGCGCTTGCGAGTTTCCGGATATTTTTTGAGATTAAAAATACGAAACCGATCCATAAGATCGATCAACCAAAGCATAGGTAACGCACTATCTCCAACTAAGTATTTTTCGTAATCGCTGGTGGATTCTGATGCTTACGGGTGCTTCTCATTTTTAGCGGCGCGGTCACCCTCCGCAAGAGCGTCCTTCTCACACATATAAGCGCCACTCTTCGTGTTCCCATAACTATGAGTGCCGCTGAAATGATAGACGTGAGAGGAGATGTTATCCCAAACGACGGTATCGGACGGACAGTGGGCCTTAGCAAGAGATTCCGTAGAATATTGATTAGCTTGGCTGGGTTTGCCGGTCGTGGTGGGCGAAGCGGGCGGCTTCGCGGCAGGAGATGCAACTACAGGCGCTGTCGCTGCAGGGGCTGGAGTCGCGGGTACGGCGGTTGGTGCGGCGGCAGTGGTTGGAGACATGGCAGGCGGGCTGGCAGTGCCGCTACGACACTGATCGACATAGGCCTTTAATGTTACGCCTTTGGCTTGGTTCTCGGCTTTGTTAGCCCGCCACTCGTCTTGGCACGCCTTAACAGTTTTTTGCTGGGCAAGAGATTGGCTTGGTACAGCTATAATCGCGAAGAGTAATGGGACAATAAACTTCGCTTTCATGGATACCCCCTCAATTTAACCTATGCACGATAGATAAAAACGAGATGCAGGCATAATGTCGGTAGATAAGTTGTTATTTTTATCTGTTGTCTAGTGGTGCGAGACGGTTCGCATTTTGAATTAGCCAAAACTTTGGCTCATCAGTGTTGGCGAAAGTAAGAGGCATTTTGGCCGGAAAGCAAGCAGAGATTTTAGGTGGCCTACAGATTGGGGGCAGCTTCCTATCGTAAGTCCGCGAT
The DNA here is from genome assembly GCA_035518875.1 of Methylococcaceae bacterium. Classification (GTDB taxonomy): domain Bacteria; phylum Pseudomonadota; class Gammaproteobacteria; order Methylococcales; family Methylococcaceae; genus DATIXD01. The sequence goes on from DATIXD010000225.1 coordinate 3,482, forward strand.
ATCGCCGCAGGAGTTGCGCTGGCCCAAGATGCTTGCGCATCGGCGGCGGTCCCGGCGGGAACAGAGAAGACGACGTGGAAATAGCTGTCCGGCAGAAGATCTGCCTCGCCCTGACATTTGAGACAATGCCGGTTGTGGCAACTGTTTTAGCGATGCGGCTAATGGCCGCACGCCTTGCAGCCCTCGACATGGCCGCCAAGCGCCGCGGTGCGGCGCCCCTCGGGGGAGGGCAAAAAATGATAACTTCGCCATTCTCGCGCCCTCACAATGCGGCTATTTTTTCCATGGTGCGCGGGCCAGCCGCTCATCTGGGAAATGTTGGTCGAATTCATTGATGATAGTTTAGTGGAGTATTTTCGAAATTTCGCATATGTATAACGCCGGAGCGTTACTTGTGCTAACTCTCCGATATTTTCGATCACATGCGGAAAATAATATCAATTCTGTTGATGGATAGAAGCGATCTTACTCTCCAACCCCGCTTCGACTGATTCGGGTTGGCAACGCCACCTCAGAAAGGAAATATTCGATGCCCGTGAACAATGCCAAGGAACTATTCGTGAAGATGTTGAGCGACATCCGGCAGCGGACCGAGAGCACAACGAAAATCTACCAGGAGCTGAGTGAGGTTACGCAAGACCCAAACATCAAGGAAGCCTTGCAGTCGCGTGTCTTCCTCCAGGACAAAACCCTCAGCACGCTTGACCGGTGCTTCAAACTTATAGGCGAGAAACCCGTCCAGTCCACGGGAAACCTGCAAGAGGTCTTCCTCGAGGATTTCCGGCGCGAAATTGCCGAGATCCAGGCGCCTGCGGCAAGGGCGCTATTTGCCCTGATCAAGGCCAACCAAGTGATACACATGCGCATCGCCGAGTATATGGCGTTGATCGCGATGGCTGACGTAACCGATCACTTTGGCGTCGGCGTGCTTCTGGAGAGCTGTCTTGCGGACAAACTCGCCTTCGTTGAGCGGGCTCGCCGACTGGTCAGGCACAGCATTGAGCTCAAGCACGACATCAAGCTCGCGGCCTGAAAGCGCGCTCACGTTGAAGACTTTTAGCCTATCTAAGGCAAGTCACCGATAGGTAGTCCACATCGATTGTAGTTGATTGCACGAAAGTGCAGGTAGTTTGCTGTGGTCGGCACCGCGCTGTTCAGATGGCGGCGCCGGCCGGCAACCTAGTCTCAGGATTCATTAATCCTTTGCGTCGGCGCTTGAGCGTGATTCTGGACATGGCGGGGGTGCCTTCGCCATGTCTGATGTGTTTTTGCTAAGTGAGCTCCAGATGGCACGGATATCGTCATTTTTTCCGTTGTCGCATGGGGTGAAGCGGGTTGATGACCGGCGTGATCAGCGGGATCATTTACGTGATCCGGCACGGGCCGCAGTGGAAAGACTGCGCCAAAAGCCTATGGCCCCCACAACACCTTATACAATCGCTTTGTGCGCTGGAGCCTTCTCGGGATGTTCGACCGCATCGTCGTGGCGCTGGCCACGGAGGGCGGTAAGCCCGAGCGGATCATGATTGTTGGGGTGGACGGCCCAACGGCATCGGATGTGCCAATATAGGGTCGAACAACCAACCCAATAAAAGGGCCGCCCAATGGAATTTAAGCGCATTTCGATCGACACGTCCAAGCATGTTTTTACGATCCATGGGGTCGACGACCAGGAACGCCCGGTGCTGCGGCGGGAGATCAGGTGCGCTCAGGTTGAACCGTTCTTCGCCAAATTGGCACCAACGAAGGTGGCTCTCGAAGCTTGCGCTGGTTCGCACCATTGGGGGCGGGTACTCGGCGGTATGGGCCACCGGGGGAGGTTGATCCCGCCGCAATACGTGAAGCCGTTCGTCAATCGGAGCTAGAACGACCGCAACGACGCGGAGGCGATCAGCGAGGCGGCATCACGTCCGACTATGCGCACGGTTCCGGTCAAATCGGCGAATGAGCAAGCCGCAACGATCATTGTGAAGCATCGCGAACTCTTGGTGCACCAACGGACCCAGGCGATCAACGCGGTGCGCGGGCACGCAGCGGAATTTGGCATCGTTGCCGCCAAGGGCTGCGCGAACGTCACAGCATTGCTTGCCCTCCTGTCTACCGAGGAAGCGATTCCGCCAATCGCAAAGGCGATGTTCGAGCAAATGGGCAAGCATATTACCGATCTCGACGTGAAGATCGACGCGCTGGAAAAACAGCTACTCGAACAGCACAAGGCCAACGCGGTTAGTAAG
>DATIXD010000226.1:0-22647 GCA_035518875.1 Methylococcaceae bacterium
ATCCCGTGGGAGCTGAACACTGCCCCGCCGCCGGACGTGATCGACGGGTACAAGTGGGAGCTCTACAACGTCCAGGAGGACCCCACACAGTTCAACGACCTGGCCGCCTCGATGCCGGAGAAGGTCAAGGAGATGCAGGACATCTTTTATGCCGAAGCGAAGAAGTACGATGTGCTGCCGCTCGACAACTCCTCGCTGGCGCGCTTCCTCACGCCGCGCCCGAGCGCGACGGCGGGCCGCACGGTCTTCACGTATTCGGGCGAATTGACCGGCGTACCGGCAAGCGCCGCGCCGAGCATCCTGCAGAAGTCCTACACCATCACCGCCGTGGTAGAGATTCCCAAAGGCGGCGCGCAAGGCATGATCGTCACCCAGGGCGGGCGCTTCGGGGGCTACGGCTTGTTCTTGAGCAAAGGCGTAGCGGGAATCCGGCGGGGCAAGCCGGTGTTCCTCTACAACCTGCTCGACCTCGAGCGCACGATCTGGGAGGGGCCGGCGTTGAATGCGGGCAAGCACACCATCGTCTTCGACTTCAAGTTCGACGGCGGCGGTTTCGGCAAGGGCGGTACCGGCACGCTGATCGTGGATGGCAAGGCAGTGGACAAGAAATCCATGGAACATACGACTCCCATCATGTTCCCCGAAGACGAGGACTTCGACATCGGGCAAGATACCCGCACGGGGGTCGCGATGCTGGAGTACCGCTACGACGTTCCGTTCAAGTTCACCGGCAAGATCAACAAGCTGACCTTCAACCTCGGGCCGGCGCAGTACACGGAAACGGATCGGCAGCAGCTTCCGACCCTTGCCGACCGGGTCGCCCGCGGTAGAAATTAGGCGTCATTGGCTCGATGAAGAGGGTGCTTATTCTTGCCGCCGTGGGCGAAGCCGCAACTGGGGTGGCCTTGCTGGTTGTTCCGGCACTCGTTGGGCGGTTGTTGTTCGGTGAGGAGCTGACCGGCGTCGCCATATCGGTGGCGCGCGTGACCGGCATCGCACTGATCGCGTTAGGGGTCGCCTGCTGGCCGGGCCCGCCGCTAGTCGGCATGTTGACTTACAGCGCGGTCGTCACGCTGTATCTCGCCTACGTCGGCTTCGCAGGCGGTTTGACCGGCGTTGCCCTGTGGCCGGCGGTCGTCCTGCACGTGATCTTGACGGCACTTTTGATTCTTGCGTCAATAAGACCCAAGGAGGCGAAAACATAGAGGAATAGACCACGGCCACCGGGTGGTCAGACAGCCGTTTTAGTTCGAAACCCGTTTTGTTAGGAGGTTAAGGAAAAAGTTGTTGGAGCTGAGGGTCTAGGAGAAAGCGGGTGGGTGCCGCTAACTGTTTGCGGTCCGTCCGGTAAATGGCAATTTCAAATCACAAATTCCAAAAAGAGAGGTTTGATCATGCAAGCAGAATCGATCGGAATGGGTTTCAGAACGAACTCGGCGTGGAGGATGCTTGCCATCTTACTCGCCCTCCTAACCGTGGGCTGTGCACACCGAGAAAAGGCCGCGCCTCCCGCTGCTCCGCCGGCTGCTGAGACGCCGAAGGCGCCGGAAGCTGCGGCCAACGCCCCCAGACCGGTCATGCAGCAACAAGCTCTTGACCTGTTGAAGCGCATGAGTGAAACACTGGCCGGGGCTAAAGCATTCACTTACCGCTCCCACAGCATGGCGGAGGAGCCGGCGGTGACCGGGCAGTTTCTGACGTTCTTCGGACACGCCGATGTGGCACTGGAACGGCCCAACAAATTGCACGCAAACGTCGGGGGTGATATTCCGAACTTCCACTTCTATTACGACGGCTCCAATGTCACCGCCTTCGATCCCGAAAAGAACCTGTATGCAATATCCAGCGGCGCACCCGGCACGATCGACGAAATGTTGCCCTTCGTGATGGAGAAAGCCGGCATTCAGTTTCCCGCCGCCGATTTCCTGTACAGTGACCCCTACGGCATGATGACCAAGGACGTGATCAGCGCGATGGACGTCGGTCCCAGCAAGGTGGATGGTTTCCCCTGCGAACATCTGGCATTCATGGGACCGGGGGTCAATTGGGAAGTCTGGATCGATTCCGGCAAACAAGCTTTGCCTCGGCGCATGGCGGTGACCTATAAGGAGGCCACCAATTTCCCGCGCTTCCTGGTCGAATTTTCGGACTGGAACCTGAAGCCCAAACTGGCAGCCAGCACCTTCGCTTTCAAAAAACCAGCCAACGCCAAACAGATCGAGTTTGCTCCCCTCGCGGGCGGGGAGTTCAAAAAGCAGTAATGAAGTGAGGCTGACGCCGGCCCCGATGGGGGCCGTGCGAACTGGAGCCGTTAATACCGGGACTGGGTGAGTTCGCCAAAAGCCCAAACCCAATATTTCTGCCATCCAAGACGAAGGAGAATAGGCATGTTATCCAGACGATCATTCCCACCGCTTTTAGCCATTGTAATCTGCTCTTTGATGGTCGGATGCGCTAAAACCACCGTCAGGGAGACCAGCGAAGTCGCCGCGTCGAATTTGCCGCGGCCAGATCGCGTGCTGATCTACAACTTTGCGGTTAGTCCTCAGGATATCCATGAAAACGCTGCCATTTTTGCCAAGCTGGAGCGGAACCTTGAGAACAAGGATCAGACCGCGGAGGAAATGCAGTTGGGCCGCGAGGTAGCCGATGCGCTGGCGACGGAATTGACTCAGAAGATTGCGGATATGGGCTTGAACCCATTGCGTGCGGACCAGAATATGCCGGTCACCCAAGGATCCATCCTGGTGACAGGCCACTTCGTCAAGATTGATGAGGGCAACCGCTTGCGCAGAAATGTCATCGGGCTGGGCATGGGCCAATCGTCCACCGATAGCGATGTCCGGGTATTGGCACCGTCGCCCTCCGGATTACAGGAGTTGATCGCGTTTGAAGCCCATGCGGATAGTGGCGAGATGCCCGGCGCGGCGGTGATGGGACCTGCCGGAGCGGCGGCTGGCGCCGGCACTGCCGCGGTCATCGCAACGAACGCGGCGGTAACCGGTTTCAAGAGTTACAAATCGGCTTCAGCGCAGCAGGCGAAGAAAATGGCCGACAAGATCGGCGCCGAACTCGCCAAGTATTTCGCACAGCAGGGCTGGATCAACCCTGATCTTGCAAAATGAGCTGGTGTCGATGCATTCACATTCCATGAGTCGTGACGCACCCCATCTTCGCGCTAACGGCGTCAGCTTGAAGAGACGGGGTAATGCCTAATACCTACGAATAGACCGAGCGGCGGCGGAAAAATCGGCATGCGCAGGCTCGATGCCCTGTTAAGCCGTCATTTCCGCCGTTCTTTCGCCAGATTTCATCCGCACACAATCTATGTCCTCATGAATCCGGGCTCAGGCGCCGGGGCCAATCGACCCGACTCGCCTGACCTGAGAGGAGCGGGCGAGACACATCATCGATAATTGGGCTGGCAGTTGGCGCCCATTGCCAACCCTAAAGCTGGCGAAACAGTCGAGAAACCGATTCCGTTCGCGCTGGTGCCCTGGTAAAGAAGTGTACGTTCCGCTAAGGGCATCGCTTCGCTTCCATTATTCCTCCGGTGTTTTACAGCCAATGACTCGATGCGCAAGGCTCTTTTTTCTCATGTTGCTAGGGACTGGGATGGCGGCGGCTCTCGCTGCAGGATTCACCTCCGGACTTGTCGAAACAGCTCACCCGAAGCGACAGCCAGGCGCCCAGTCTGCCGCCTCGCCCGAGGACCTCATCGACAATCTTCGCAAAAAACTGGCCGCCGGCAGCGAGGAGCTTGCCCAGACGACCACCGGCGGGATCGAACCGTCTTCGACAGACGTTGCGAGCCAGGCAGAAGTCATCGAGAGACGGCTCCTTCTGCAACAATTAGTACGGACTTACCAGCGGCAAATTGACAGCCTGTTTAAGTTGCAGCAGTTACAGCAGGATCGGACCCAGCTTGAACGGCAGACGGCGAACTGGGCCGGTTTTCCGAACCCACCTCCCTACTCATTCCTGAAAGTGGACGAGTTTCGGCAATCGGTCCAATCGCTCAATGCCCGCATCCAGGCATTAGCGACTTTGAGTTCCGCCATTGAACAGGAGATCGACCGCCGAGAGGACATGTTGGAAAAGTCGGGCGAAAAGCTGCGACAGGCCAATGAGCGCCTCGAGAAAAGCAGCAATGCCAATGACATTCCTCGGCTGACATGGCTGCGAGATCTCGAAGCACTGCGCAACCGATTGGCAGAGGCCCGTCTCGCAGGTACCCAAGTCGAGCAAAAGTTCAGTGAAGCGGAATTGGCGGAGACCCGGCAGCAACTCGATTTTACCCGGAGGCAATTGAGCGAAGCGAAAAAGCATATTGCATTTTCGGCCGCCGACCGGGACCACGTGCGCAAGGATCTTGAGGCTGAGCGGCGTCGGCTGCAGGCGGAGCTTGATGAGACCTTACCAGCGCTCGAGTCAAGTCGAAAAGTGCTCGATAAAGCCACCGAATCCCTAAGCCGGGAACGAGAGACTATAGCCGCGGGCGCAGACCCATCGCGCCTTGCCGAACTGGAGCGCAATGTCGAACTCCAGCGCGAGCAGGTGGAAAATGCCGATATAAAATTCCAGGCGCTGAACCGACTACTCGATGCCAACAAGGCGCAGGGTGACCTCTGGGAGTTGCGCTGGTCCCTAGCGGACTCCTGGGACGCAGATAAGGTCCGTCAGGCCTATGAGAGGGTCGCGACCGCACAAAGGGAGTTGAAACCCATCAAGGAATACTTGGAGCAACGAAAGAAGCTGGTGAGCGACCTTGTGTTCGGCCTGGAAAGTCGACTCCAGGATCCCTCCTCCCCACGACAAATGGTGCAAGATCAAAAACTGCGCGACCTATACACCCAACGAGAGGGAAGCTACCGACGTGCGCTCCGGGGGTTTGAGACGACCGCGCAGTTGTTGGGCCTGTGGAAGCAGGATATGGACGACCGACGCCAGACGGAGCCGTGGTCCGACCGCTTTTTCGGTTGGCTGGTTGAGGTTCGTCATAGTGCTGCTCAGGTCTGGCAATTTGAGTTGTTCGCCGTACAAGACACGATCGAAGTGGATGGCCAGGAGATAACGGGCAAACGCAGCGTGACCATTGGCAAAATAGTCAAGGCCCTGCTGATCCTGGTCGTTGGCCTCTGGATTGCCGCCTTTCTGTCACGGCTCATGGAGCGACTTGCCGTCACAAGGGCCGGCGTGGATGCCAGCCATGCCCGCATCGGTCGACGCTGGTTATTGTTCGTGCTTGGCGCGACTTTGTTAATCACCAGCCTCGAGATGGTCAAGATTCCGCTTACCGCGTTTGCATTCATGGGCGGTGCGGTGGCCATCGGCGCCGGATTTGGGATGCAGAACCTGCTCAAAAACCTGATCAGCGGCCTCATGCTGCTGCTGGAGCGGCCATTCCGGCCCGGCGATCTGGTGGAGGTCGGCAGTATCCGCGGGCGGGTGATGGATATCGGGATGCGCAGCTCGCACATTCGTGACGCCAACGGCATCGAAACGCTGATCCCCAACAGCACCTTCATCGAAGAAAACGTCACCAACTGGACGCTCAGCAGCCAATCGGTACGCATTACGGTCAAGGTCGGCGTCGCCTATGGCTCACCGGTACAGGAGGTGGCAGATCTGCTCTTGGAAGCGGCACAACGGCACGGGCTGGTTCAGGACAAACCCCAGCCCCAGGTGCTGTTCGAGGATTTCGGCAGCGATGCGCTGCTGTTCGGCTTGTATGTCTGGGTTGAGCTCAAGCCCGAGGTGGATTGGCGGACCGTTGCCAGCGACCTGCGCCACATGATCAACAAGGCGATGACCAGCCATGGGATCGTGATCGCCTATCCGCAACGGGACATTCATCTGGACTCCGATCGCCCTCTCGAAGTGCGGCTCGTGGCAAACGCGCCAACAGATGACCACTTTGCACTCCGGAACGAATAGGGCACAAGCGGCGTCGAACTATGAGCTCTGATTCAGAGCTTCCTTAAATAATCGAGAAACCGAGCAACGAGCCCTTGCGGCGCCAGCCGCCAAGCCGTGTAAGCGGCGAACGCCAAAAACAGAATCCCGCTCAACCGGTGCAGCCAGTGTAGGGGGATATGCTGAAGCAGCGCGCGTCCCGCCCAAACTCCCAGCGCCGAGGTCATAACCAGAGCCAGGGTGCTGCCCACCCAGACCGTCGCGGGCGGGATGGCGGCGCTCAAGCCGGCCACGGCCAGTTGCGTCTTGTCGCCGAACTCGGCGGCGAAGATCAGCAGAAAGGTCGTCACGAAAATGCCATGGCCGCTTTTATTGACGGTCCCGGCATTTACCGCTTCTTCCTTGGTCAATAAGGCACGGAGGCCGAAGACCGCGAACAACAGTGCGACGGTCCCGCCGACCACCTGTTCGGGAACCCAACGAGCAACCGCTGCGCCGAACAACACCGCAGCCAGATTGAGCAACGCGAAAGCCGAACTCGCGCCCAGTACGATGGGCCAGGCCCGATAGCGCGCCGCCAGGGTCATGCAGACCAGCTGACTCTTGTCGCCGATCTCGGCGGCAGCGATGAGGGCGAAGGCGCTGGTCGAAGCCGCGCCCCATTCGAGCAATTGCCGCGAAGGCCTGAACTTCTCCAGCCAGGACGGCCAGTCGATAGGAAGCAGACAGGACAAATCGGGCGCCTAAAAGCTTGGCCGGAATTTTGATCGGACCATAAGGAATCCTCAGCCCAGCATGTTGTCGAGCATCATCATGATGACGAAGCCGATCATCACGGCGAAAGTGGCGTACCGCGCCTTTCCCTTGGACTGCGTTTCGGGAATGATGTCATCGCTGATCACGAACAGCATCGCACCAGCGGCAAACGCCATGCCGATCGGTAACAGGGGATAGAAGATGGTGACGGCGGCGACGCCCAGAAAACCGCCGATGGGCTCGACCAAGCCGGTCAATGTGGCGATGAACACCGCCTGACGGCGCTTGTAACCCAGGCCGACCAGAGGCAGGGCCACGGCAAGACCCTCCGGGATGTTCTGCAAGCCTATGGCGATGGCCAAGGCCGCGCCATTGTGCCAGTCGCCGGAACCGAAACTGACGCCGACCGCCATGCCTTCGGGAAAGTTGTGCAGGGTAATGGCAACGATGAACAGCCAGATCTTGCGCAAGGAATCGATCGATTCCGAACGGTCTTTCAGAATTCGGTGGTACGGCAGAAAACGGTCGGCCAATTCCAGGAATACGGCGCCCACCAACATGCCGGCACCGACGACGAATATCCCCTTGCCCGGCCAGATCTGGTTGCCGTACTGAATACCCGGCACGACCAGCGAAAAGGCCGTCGCTGCCAGCATTACCCCGGCCGCGCCACCCAACATCATGTAGAGCGTTCGTTGCGTTATATGTCTGAAAAACAGAGCGGGCAATGCCCCCAGTCCTGTGGCCAGACCGGCCAGGATGCTGGCCAGGGAACCATAGGCGATGATCGGATTGATGAAGTAATAGATGAAGGCCAGAATGACGGCCGTGTAAAAGGCGAGGGAAAAAAATACGACCGCCCTTTGCACCAGGGGCCTCTGCCCTGCGAATTTTTCATAGAAAGGCCATGTGAGCACTTTGTGCGCAAGGGTTTCGAGTGCGTTCAGATCCATGTGATGTCCATCTTATATTTGTTGTCGGCCGCACGACCTGCGCGAAAGGGCCGCCGGCGGCTATGTTTTAAAATGTCGCGTTCACAAGCCAGAAGGCCTGATCCTACCAGTCATCTCCATGTTTGATACAACGCCTGAGCAGGACATAAACCGCGCCCGTGCCGCCGTCCATGGGTCGCGCCGTGCAAAAAGCCAGTACGTCGGGATGTTGCCTGAGCCAGAGATTGACTTTGTTTTTGAGGATCGGCCGATCGCCCTCAGAACGGTAACCCTTGCCATGGATGATGTGCACGCAGCGGCAACCTTCCGAAATACCGTCGCGGAGAAACCGATCGAGCAAGTTTTTTGCCTCGGCGACCGTATATCCGTGCAGATCGATCTCCGCATCGATGCCAAATTGCCCCTGGCGCAGCTTGCGCAAAACGCCGGTCTGCAAACCCGAGCTGACATGGCTCATGATGTCGCCGGTCGTCAGCAGGGGAACGTCGGCGGAACCGGTTTCGGCCCACTCGGGCTCGCGTTCGCGGCGCGTCGGAAACGGTTTCGGCTTGGGTGCAAACGGTTGAACCCGATCGCCGCGCACCGGCGTCACCGGCCCTATGGTCTCCCTGAACAAACGCCCATCCTCATCGTCGGACTGGTATTCAATGGTGGGCTGCCTGGACAGGGAAACGGGTTTGCGCATAGCGGACATTATATCTATCTTTTATGCTGGATCGAGCCGCAAGGCCGCTGATTTCCGATATCCCGTCCTGCTTTCTTGTGTAAAATTAGGCCCGCACCAGGCGAATCTCACGGCACAATGCACATTCTCATAAGCAATGACGACGGTTACTCCGCCACAGGACTGATCGCCTTGGCGAACGCCCTGAAAGACCTAGCGGAAATCACCGTGGTGGCGCCGGAGCGAAATCGCAGCGGGGCGAGCAATTCGCTGACATTGGAAAGGCCGTTGCGCGTCAGCAAGACCGAAGGCGGCTTCATCAAGGTCGATGGCACGCCGACCGACTGCGTCCATCTGGCCATCACCGGCCTGCTCGACCGCGAGCCCGACATGGTCTTCGCCGGCATCAACCACGGCTCCAACCTGGGCGATGACGTCATCTATTCCGGCACCGTCGCGGCGGCCACCGAGGGCCGCTTTCTGGGTCTGCCGGCGGTCGCCATCTCGCTGGCGGGGAGCAATCCGGTCCATTTCGATACGGCCGCGCAAGTGGCCGTGCGTCTGCTCGAAAACATCCAACGCTATCCGCTGCCCGCCGATACCATCCTGAACGTCAATGTCCCGGACATCGCCTTGAGCGAAATCCGCGGGTATCAGGCCACCCGCCTGGGCCAGCGGCACAAGGCGGAACCGGTCATCAAAACCGCCGATCCGCGCGGGCGGGAAATTTACTGGGTCGGCTGCGCGGGCCCGGAACAGGACGCCGGCCCCGGCACCGATTTTTACGCGCTCCGTAACCGGTACGTGTCGGTTACCCCCTTGCAGATCGACCTCACCCGCTACGAAAGCGTGGAGCGTCTTAAGGATTGGCTGCCGCGCGAGATTTCCTCATGAATCTGCGCCTTCGGGGCATCGGCATGACCTCCCACCGCACCCGCGAGCGCATGATCGCGCGTATGAAGGAGCAAGGGGTCGGCAATCCGGCGGTCCTGGAGGTGATGTTGAGTACACCGCGGCACATTTTCGTGGAGGAAGCCTTCGCCAGTCGGGCGTATGAGGATATGGCGCTACCCATCGGCTTCAACCAGACGATTTCCCAGCCCTATGTGGTCGCCCGCATGACCGAACTGTTGCTGGAAAAAGGCCCGCTGAACAAGGTGCTGGAGGTCGGCACAGGATCGGGTTATCAGACCGCCGTGCTGGCGCAGTTGAGCAAGCTGGTGTACACGGTGGAGCGCATTTATCCCTTGCAGCAACGCGCCCGACGCTGCCTTCAGGAACTTCACCTGCGCAACGTTCGCATGAAGCACAGCGATGGCGGCTGGGGCTGGGAGGATTACGCTCCTTATGACGGCATTTTGGTTACCGCCGCGCCCGCCGAGCCGCCGCAAGCGCTGCTGGAACAACTGGGCCGCGGCGGCGTCATGATTATCCCGGTTGGTGGCGGCTCCGAGCAGGTCTTGCAACGCATCACCCGCACCGCCTCGGGACTTGAAGTCGAAATCGTCGAACCGGTCAGTTTCGTGCCGCTGCTCGCCGGCATCGTCTGAGACCGAGCCAATACAGAGAGAGAAACAACCGCGTGCTACACGAAGCAATCAACTGGCTAGTCACGACCATCGGTACGATGGGCTACACCGGGATATTCCTGCTGATGGCCATGGAGAGTTCAGTCATTCCGATCCCCAGCGAGGTCGTCATACCACCCGCCGGCTACTTGGCCCAGCAGGGCAAGATGAACATGATGCTGGTGATCTTGAGCGGCACCCTGGGCAGCCTGGTAGGCGCCTACGCCAACTATTTCGCCGCGCGCTATCTCGGCCGTCCCCTGCTGTTGAAGTTCGGCAAATACGTCTGGATCACGGAGCGCCATTTCAACCGGGTCGAAAGCTTTTTCACTCGTCACGGCGAAATCTCCACTTTCATAGGCCGGCTCCTGCCGGTCGCCCGTCATCTGATTTCCCTGCCGGCGGGTCTTGCCAATATGAATCATATCCGATTTTCCGTTTACACCCTGCTCGGCTCCGCCATCTGGGTGACGGTGCTGGCCTGGATCGGCTATTTCATCGGTCAGAACCAAGAGCTGATCATTCGCTATTCCCACCAGGCAGTACTCTCCGTCATGGTTTTCAGCCTCATGCTGGTGGCGATCTACGTGAAGTTGCACAGAAGAAAAGCCGCAAAGGCGCCCGCATCAGAACAAAAGTGAATGCGGACGGCCGCAAACCGCCATGTTGATTCGCCCCTTTTCCTGTAGCCGCCTGCCCCGCATTGTCTTCGGCCCCGGCCAGATCGGACAGTTGCCGACTCTGGCCCGGCAATACGGCAAGCAAGCGCTGCTGATCACCGGCGCACATTCGTTCAGAAAATCCGAACATTGGGACCGACTACTCAGACAGCTCGCGGAAAAAGGAGTGGCTATCGAGGACATGATCGTCAGCCGCGAGCCTTCCCCGCAACTGGTGGACGAAGCCGTCAGCCGGCATCGCGGACGGGCAATCGCGGTCGTGATCGGCATCGGCGGCGGCAGTGTTTTGGACGCCGCCAAGGCGATCGCCGGCCTGCTTCCGCACGGCAATTCCGTGATGGATCATCTGGAAGGCGTCGGCCGCAATATTCCCTACACCGGCCCGGCTACCCCCTTCATCGCCGTACCCACCACCGCCGGGACCGGCAGCGAGGCCACCAAGAATGCCGTCCTCAGCGTTCAGGGTGAAAACGGCTTCAAGAAATCCTTTCGCCACGACGCTCTGGTGCCCGAGTACGCGCTCGTCGATCCCGAGCTTTTGGTAAGCTGCCCGCCAGAGCTGATCGCGGCCGATGGCATGGACGCCTTCACTCAGTTATTGGAATCCTACGTCTCCGCCCGGGCCAACCCGATGACCGACGCGCTCGCCTTAAGCGGGATGCAGGCCTTTCGCAACGGCTTTTTTTCGGCCTGGCGCGGTGGCGACAGCGCCGAGGCGCGGGAAGGACGCAGCGCGATCGCCTATGCCTCGTTGATGTCCGGCATCACCCTTGCCCAAGTCGGACTGGGCTCGGTGCACGGATTGGCCGCCCCGCTCGGGGCTTTCTTCCCGATCCCTCATGGTCTCGCCTGCGGGACCCTGCTGGCGGAAGCGACGGCGGTGAACATACGCGCCCTGCGCGAGAGGGACGTGGAAAACCCCGCGCTGGCCAAATACGCCCAAATCGCGGCATTACTGACCGGCCGCAGTCATCGCAGCGAAGATGAGGCCGGTACCGCTCTGGTGGCATTGCTGCGCCAGTGGACGGAAACGCTGGCGTTGAAACGGCTCGGTCATTTTGGCGTCGACGACGGCCGCATCGAGACAATCGTCGCCAATTCACGCGGCAGCAGCATGCAAACCAATCCCATCCCCCTGACTGACGACGAAATCGCCGAAATAGTCAAGGCACGGCTGTAGGGCGGCGTTCAGGCCGCCAAACAGAGGCCGTTTCGACCATCAAATTAAATCGGAGAACCCTGCATGGGTAGGCACTACCTGGAACATCTGTTTACGCCATCTTCCATCGCCGTGTTCGGCGCTAGCGAACTGCCCGACTCGGTTGGCGCGCGCGTTTATCAGAACCTCCTGGCCAGCGGCTTCGCTGGCCAGGTGTATGCGATCAATCCCAAATACGAGTCCATCGGCGACAAGCCCTGCTACCCTTCGCTGCATGTGGTCAACGAGCCGGTGGATCTGGCCGTCATCGCCACCCCTGCCGCTACCGTCCCCGGCATCATCCGCGCCTGCGGGGAACATCATGTGAAGGCGGCCATCGTACTCTCCGCCGGCTTCGGCGAACGGGCGGGTGGAAGTAAGGGGCTGGAACGCGCGCTGCTGGACGAGGCTCAGCGTTACCAAATTCGCATTCTCGGCCCGAATTGCCTCGGGATGATGCGCCCTTCCATCGGCGTGAATGCGACTTTCAGCAACAACGTCGCACAGCCCGGCTCGCTGGCCCTTATCTCCCAATCCGGCGCCTTGTGCACGGCCATACTCGATTGGGCCGGCGCCCACCATATCGGCTTTTCCACGATGGTCTCTGTGGGCGATGCCGCCGATGTGGGTTTCGGAGACATTCTCGACTATCTTGCGCTCGATCCCGAGACCCGCAGCATCTTGATGTACGTGGAGGGCGTGCGCGACGCGCGGCGCTTCATGAGCGGCCTCAGGGCTGCGGCCCGGATGAAGCCGGTCATCGTCATCAAGGCCGGCCGCCATGCCGAGGGCTCGCGCGCTGCCCTATCGCACACCGGCTCGCTGGTGGGTGCCGACGACGTCTTCGACGCGGCCCTGCAACGCGCCGGCGTGGTGCGCGCCAACACCATCGAGCAACTGTTCGCGGCGGCGCAATTGCTGTCGACGCCGCACCGGGTAAGGGGCAATCGGCTCGCCATCATCACCAACGCCGGCGGTCCCGGCGTCATGGCCACGGACCGGGCGGTGGAACAAGGCATCAAGCTCGCCGAGCTCAGCGACGCCACGATGCAGCGTCTTGACCAAGTGCTGCCAAAGTGTTGGTCCCGCAACAACCCGCTCGACATCCTCGGCGACGCCACGCCGGAGCGCTATCGGGCGGCGGTCGAAGCTTGCCTGGCCGATGACCAGGTGGACGGGCTTTTGGTGATGTTGACCCCGCAGGCCATGACCCAGCCGACGGAAGCCGCGAAAGCCGTGATTCGAGCCGGCCGCGAAAGCAAAAAGCCCATGCTGACTTGCTGGTTGGGCGAAACCCAGGTGAACAAGGGACGGAAAATCTTTGCGCGCAGCCGGATTTCCACCTTCGTCAACCCGGAAAGCGCCTTGGAAGCCTTCAGTTATCTCACCCAGTACCGTCAGAACCAGGAAATGCTGATGCAGGCGCCGGGGCCACTGGCCGAGCTCGACCCGCCCGATATCGAGGGCGCACAGCTCATCATCGAAGGCGCGCTGGCGGAAAGCCGCAGCTTGCTCTCGAGCCTGGAAACTCGTGCGCTGCTTAGGGCTTTCAACATTCCCATGGTTCCGGCCATGGCCGCCCGCTCGCCCAACGAGGCGTTGGCCGCCGCCGAGTATCTGGGCTTTCCGGTGGCCATGAAAATCCTCTCGCCCGATATCACCCACAAGTCCGATGTCGGCGGCGTCCGCCTCAACATCAACCGGGCTCAGGCGGTTCGCCATGTCTACAGCGAGATGATGGAACACGCGCAAGCCGCTCGCCCCGGCGCGCGCCTGGAGGGCGTCAGCATCGAGAAAATGTATCGCAAGGCCAGTGGACGGGAAGTGCTGGTGGGCGTGATCGACGACCCGGTGTTCGGGCCGGTCGTCAGCTTCGGCGCCGGCGGAACGGCCGTGGAAATCCTCCGCGACCGCGCCGTGGCGCTGCCCCCGCTTAACCAGCACATCGTCCGCTCCATGATACGCCAGACCCAAGTCTCGAAGATGCTGGGCGAATTCCGCGGGCTCGCGCCGGTCAATCTCGACGCCGTCGTGCAAGTGCTGCTGCGGGTTTCGGAAATGGTTTGCGAGCTGCCGCAGATCAAGGAAATGGATATCAATCCCCTGATGGTGGACGAGGAAGGCGCATTCGCCCTGGATGCCCGCATCGTTGTGCATTATCAGGCGGCTGGCCGGCGGCCCTACGACCACATGGCCGTTCATCCTTATCCGAGCCATTTGGTCAGCCATTGGCAGCTGTCGGACGGCACGGACATCACGCTGAGGCCGATCCGTCCGGAAGACGCCGAAATCGAGCAGGCTTTCGTCCGCAGCCTCTCCCAGGAAGCCAAATATTTTCGGTTCATGGAATCGATTCAGGAACTCAGTCAGGAGATGCTGGTCCGCTTTACCCAGCTCGACTACCAGCGCGAACTAGCTTTCATCGCCACCACCAAACTCGATGGCCGGGAAGTCGAGCTGGGCGTGGCCCGCTATTTCACTAACCCGGACGGGGAAAGCGGCGAATTCGCGCTGGTTGTCGCCGACGAGTGGCAACGCAAAGGTGTCGGCACCCGATTGATGTCCTGTCTCATCGAAGCCGCTCGCGAGAAAGGTTTCCGAACGCTGCAGGGCGAGGTTTTGGCCAACAACGCCAAGATGTTGCAGCTCATGACCAAGCTTGGCTTCACCAGCCGGCTGAAAACCGAAGAACCGGGGGTGATGGTGGTGACGAAGGCATTGTGATTGTGCCGGGGAACCCTCGATTCCGCTGCGGCGCATCGAGGCTGCACGGTCTTATTACCGGAGAATGATCAGGTAAATGCCGAGTCCCACCATCACCAGGCCGCTGATCAGTTTGAGCCACCTGCCCTCTTTCTCCTGAAGCCGGCGCTGGCTGAGCGTGATGATGCCGATCGCCAAGACGATGAGATCGTCGAGCATGTAGGCCGCGTTGTAGAGCAGCAGATAGCCGTAATAACTGAAGCCGCTCAACTGCCGCAGTGTCAATATCCGGGTGTAAAGGGCCGGAAAGCCAGAGGTGCAGAGGAACTCGACAATCTGCACCAATACCGCGAGCGCCACGGCACCGATCATGGCGCCGCGGAGATTCTCGGCTTGCAGGATACCTCGAGCCCTTGCGTAAATGCCCGGCTTGGCCGCTTCGGGAATCGAAAGCGAAACGCCCCACCCGTAAGCCCAGAAGTCCTTCAGGTTGATCGCCCCCGCCAGGATCGCGATGGCGGCGATGATGATTTCCGAGGCGCGCGAGAGTCCGATCAGCAAGAAAAGATTGAGCCAAGCCGCCATGAAAGCGAGATAGGCGACGCCCTCCACCGCGACGAAAGTCCCAGCCACCGCGAACATCCGCATACGATTTTTCATGGGCGCCAACAGGGAGATCATGAGGATCAAGACCCACATGGAACAAGGATTGAAACCGTCCAGCAGCCCCATCGACACCGTGAACAGCGGTAAACCGACGGTTTCGAGGGCAATGCGGTGCCCCAGGAGCGTGATTTCGAAGCTTTCCGCTTGGGGTGCCGGTCCGGGTGCGCCCGCTTCGCAGGACAGGCTTTCCTCCGCCTCGCAACTTCCCGCACTTTGACCAGACTGCCGACTGTGTAGCCGGCTCTCGGACAGCGCGTTCAGGATCAGCTTTCCCGTCGTTGCCTCATCGGAATAGCCAACGATGATGTGCCCGTGCACGTCAAAGGTCGGCACGCTCACCGAACCTTGGGCCTCGGTAATTTCCCTCAATCGGGACAAGGCGGAAGGGTCCCGGCGGACATCGCGAAACACAATCCGCAGCTCCGGCCGTTCCCGAGCCAAACCCTCCAAGAATTCCTTGGCTTTGGCGCAGTGCGGACAACCCTCGCGGAGGAACACCTCGACATCGGCAGGTCGCGTAGCCGCCTCGTGGGCAGCGTTCCGGGCAGGCGCCTGCACTACTGCGGCAAGCGACAGCCCGGCAAGGCCGCAAGTCGACATCAGAGCCAGAATCAAAGACAATCTGGCGACGAAACTCCTGGCGATCGATCTCAAGAATCCTCCGTTCATCATGCAATCCACACTGATGTTCGCCCATCCGGCGGTCTCGCTCGAACATGCATCGGGGAACCCCCGAACAGCCGCGCGCAACCGGCTTCGAGCCCGTTCGCATTATAATGGGTGTTTTCGCTGCGCATCGTCTCATTCGCAATGAGTTCCAACGCGACACCGCCCATCGAAGGTTTCGACGTCCAAGCCTTCCTGAAAACCCTGACCCAGCGGCCGGGTGTTTACAAGATGGTGGACGATGCGGGCGAGGTGATCTATGTCGGCAAGGCCAAGAACCTGAAGAAGCGGGTATCGAGCTATTTCCTGAACAAGGATGCCACGCCCAAACAGCAGGCCATGGTCGCCCGCGTCGCAGCCATCGAAGTGACCGTGACCCACACCGAAGGCGAAGCGCTGCTGCTGGAGAGCCAGCTCGTCAAGCGCTATCAGCCGCGCTATAACATCACCCTTCGGGACGACAAGAGCTTTCCCTACATCCATGTCTCCACCCATCAGATTTTTCCGAGGGTGAGCTTTTATCGGGGCTCGCGCAAGAAACAGGGCCGCTTCTTCGGCCCCTATCCCAGTGCCGGCGCAGTGCGCGAGAGCCTTAAGCTGCTGCAGAAAATCTTCCCGGTGCGGCAGTGCCAGGATTCTTTTTTCAAGAACCGCTCCCGTCCCTGTCTGCAATACCAGATCGAACGCTGCACCGCGCCTTGCGTGGATTTGATCAGCCCGGAAGCCTATGCGGAGGACGTTCGAGACACCCTCATGTTCCTGGAAGGCAACGGCAAAAGGCTGATCGACGAACTGGTGAACAGGATGGAAAAGGCCTCCGCCGACCTTCAGTTCGAAAAAGCCGCGCGTTATCGCGACCAGATCGCCAGCCTGCGCACCATTTTGGCTAAACAGGCCGTAACCGGCGAGCAGGGTGACCTGGACATCGTCGCTTGCGCCATCAAGGGCTCCCTGGCCTGCGTGCAGATGCTATTCATCCGCGGCGGGCAGCAGATCGGCGATCGCTCGTTTTTCCCGAAGATGGCGGAGGAACACGACGCGGGCAGTGTGCTGGAAGCTTTTATCGCCCAGTATTACCTGAACCGGCAAATCCCTAAGGAAATCCTCGTCAGCCATGAAATCGAAAATCTGGCACTGCTGGCGGAAGTGCTGAGCACGCAGGCGAAACATCCCGTGCAGATCAGCCCGAGAACGCGCGGGGAGCGCCTCAAGCGCGTGCAACTGGCGCAAACCAACGCCGAGAATGCCTTGCAGGCGAAACTGGCCAATCAGCAGGACCTTTACGGCCGTTTTCTGAGCCTGGGCGCAGAACTCGGCTTCGAGGAACCACCGCGCCGGCTGGAATGCTTCGACATCAGCCACACTCAGGGCGAACAGACCGTCGCCTCCTGCGTCGTCTTCGATCGCCAGGGCCCGGTCAAATCCGCTTATCGCCGCTTCAACATCGAGGGTATCGAGCCGGGCGACGACTACGCGGCGCTTGCCCAGGCCGTCGACCGCCGCTATCGGCGCATCAAGAATGGCGAATACGAAGCCCCCGATCTCCTGCTGATCGATGGCGGCAAGGGCCAGGTGCGCGTGGTCAGGGATGCCTTAATCGAACTGGGCATGACCGAAATCAACATCCTGGGTGTGGCGAAGGGCCCGGATCGCAAGCCCGGCATGGAAATGTTATTTCCCGCAGGACACCACGAGCCTATCCTGTTGCCGGCCCACTCCCCTGCCCTGCTGCTCATCCAGCAGATTCGGGATGAAGCCCACCGCTTCGCGATCACCGGCCACCGTCAGCGACGGGCCAAGGTCAGAAAGCAATCGACACTCGAAGCGATCGACGGACTCGGGCCGAAACGCCGCCAGCAACTGCTCAGGCAATTCGGAGGCTTGCGCGAAATCAGCCGTGCCGGCGTGGATGCGCTGTGTAGCGTCGAAGGCATCAATCGGCAACTGGCACAGCGAATCTACGAGACGTTTCACGAACAGGAAGGCTGATCATGGAATTCAATCTGCCTACCTACCTGACCCTGACGAGGATCATCCTCATCCCGGTCTTGGTGGCGCTTTTCTATCTGCCGTGGCATCTAACCCATGTCGCCTGCGCCGTGGTTTTCGCGATAGCCGGCCTCACCGATTGGCTGGATGGCTATCTGGCACGCAAGATGAGTCAAACCACGCTGTTCGGGGCTTTCCTCGATCCGGTCGCCGACAAGTTGATGGTCGCCATCACCCTGGTGCTGATCGTCCAGGCCGATCCCAGCCCCTGGGTCGCCATCGCCTCGGCGGTCATCATCGGCCGCGAAATCACCATTGCCTCCCTGCGCGAATGGATGGCCGAAATCGGCCAGCGCAAAAAGGTGGAAGTTTCCTGGCTGGGCAAATGGAAAACCACCGCGCAGATGCTCGCCATCGAAATCCTGCTGCTCGGCATGGATGTCTGGAAGGAAATGCTCAAACAGACCGGGCAGGCGCTGCTGCTGGCTTCCGCTGTGCTGACCCTGTGGTCGATGGTCAATTATCTGAAAGCTGCCCTGCCCGCCTTAACCGATCGGGGCACGAACGCTTGACAAAAAATCGCCAGGCTTTAGAATCTTCGGCATCGTAAGCAAGCGGGAATAGCTCAGTTGGTAGAGCACAACCTTGCCAAGGTTGGGGTCGCGAGTTCGAGTCTCGTTTCCCGCTCCAAAATCCATGAAAGCCGCGAAATAAAGACGCGGCTTTTTACTTTCCCCCGTCACATACACAAGGCTGAGTGGCAGAGTGGTCATGCAGCGGCCTGCAAAGCCGTGTACGCCGGTTCGATTCCGACCTCAGCCTCCAATTCGACATCCAGCGCAATCCAACAGCACCCTAGAACCCGCGTCATTGCGGGTTTTGTCGTTTATACTTCGTCCAGTGTTACCGCTTAACGTCCAATGACATCTACCGTCAAGTGACGGTAAGTTTGGCGGTAGCTTAACCTACTGCGCGAGGTGTTACCGTCATGTCCCTAACCGATCCCGCGATCCGCAACGCCAAGCCTGGCGAAAAGCCTATCAAGCTGGCCGACGAAAAAGGGCTGTACCTATTGATTGTTCCCGCCGGGGGAAAGTGGTGGCGGCTGGATTACCGCTTTGCAGGGAAGCGCAAAACCCTTTCGATGGGTACTTACCCCGAAGTGAGCTTGAAGGAAGCACGCGACAAGCGCGACGACGCCCGCAAGCAACTGGCCCAAGGCATCGATCCCGGCGAAACCCGCAAGGCGATGAAAGCGGCGCAATCGGCGGAAGCCGACACCTTTGAAGTCGTGGCGCGAGAGTGGCACACCAAGTTTTCCCCCACATGGACGCCTGAACACGGCGAGCGAATCATCCGGCGCTTCGAGCGAGATATTTTCCCTTGGATGGGCAAGCGCCCGATCCGGGAGATAACCGCCCCTGAACTGCTGGCGGCACTTCGCCGAATCGAATCCCGTGGAGCCTTGGACACGGCGCACCGGGCGCACCAAAACTGCGGGCAGGTATTCCGCTATGCCGTGGCGACCGGGCGCGCCGACCGCGACCCTTCCGGCGATCTACGTGGGGCGCTGCCCCCGGTGCGGGATAAACACCACGCCAGCATTACCGACCCCAAGGGCATTGGCGAACTGCTACGCGCCATTGATGACTACCGCGGTTCCTTCGTGACTCAATTCGCAATGCGCCTGGCCCCGCTGGTGTTCGTACGACCTGGCGAACTGCGAAGCGCCGAATGGTCGGAGTTCGATTTCGATAAGGCCGAATGGCGCATTCCCGGCGAGAAAATGAAAATGCGCGATCCGCACATTGTTCCGCTATCCACTCAAGCGGCGGCGATCCTGCTGGAACTGCAACCGCTGACCGGGCGCGGGCGCTATGTGTTTCCTTCTGCCAGAACGCCGAACGGCGACCGCTGCATGAGCGAAAACGCTGTACTGGCTGCACTGCGGCGGCTGGGCTACACGAAGGACGAAATGACCGGGCATGGCTTCCGCTCTATGGCTTCCACCCTGCTGAACGAGCAAGGCTGGCACCGGGACGCCATCGAGCGGCAGCTCGCCCACACCGAGCGCAACGCCGTTCGAGCGGCCTACAATTACGCAGAACACCTACCCGAACGCCGAAAGATGATGCAAGCTTGGGCCGACTATCTGGACGGGCTGAAACGGGGCGCGGACGTGATCCCGATCAATTGCAAGGCTTGAACTGTACAAGTCTTGACTTGATCTGGCACATGCAGTCAGACGAAACGTCACAGTTCGGCCATCAAGAGTCATTGGTACCCTTGAAAACCAACGCTGTCGAACGACAGGTATCTGCGAATCAGCCGCCAGTGGCGGCAGTTTCTTGGCTGCCCGGAAGTTGGCCAAACCGGCCATTCGTCCGGACCGATACCAGTCGTTCACGAACGACCGCTTTCATCAAAATCGAGCGAGCAGTTCGTGCCCAAAGCCGGCTTCGGTCCGCGGCCTTCAGGCGGAAGCTTTGCGGTACAAAGCGGACTGATGGAATAGCAGCTCGCGCCTCAGTAGGTATTTTGCGGGCATCAGTCACCCCGCCGTAGGTGCAAGTTGGTGAGGATTTATCATCGAAAGCCTGCTTGCAACTGCGCCGCAGCTAATAGTGCCAAACTTTTCCGGAACCGTCGTCGGTTACTAAATCGATCGGCTGCTGGAAATCCCGGGTAAAGAGCTTTGGCCCGTCGCACGCAAGCGGGGATTGTCACCGACGCTGGAAAAAGTCTGCCAGACCGCGTGCCCCGGCGCGGCTATTCATGAACGTTGAACCGGCATATGATAATTCCGCAACGCCCCCTGACGCGTCCTGGGACGCGGCAGCCACCGTCGACGCCATCTATCAATTGGCGAAGGCAAAAGGGATAGCGGTCGAATTCTAATCCAGTCTAGATACAACAAGGGAGCGCCGCCATGAAACTGATCCGCTTCACCATCGCCGACTCGCTGAACCCTTCTTTCGGCGTCGTCGTCCGAGACCAAGCTGTCCCGTTTGCCGTGCTGCAAAGCAAAGCGGGGAAGTCTTCCCCCCACTTGGAAGACAGCCGATCTTACCTTGCCAATCTTCCCGACAGCGAGCGGGCGGCAAAGGAACTGTTAGCCTGGGGCGAGCAGCACTTTGGAGAACTCGGTGATGGCGAACGCTTCCCTCTCAACGCCGTTCGCCTGCTGGAGCCGGTGGAGATTACCGCCCTGTTCGACTTTGGCCTGACACCGCGGCATCTCAAGAACTCTGCCGAAACCCTCATGAAATATGAGAAGGATAACCCGCAGACCGCGCCGCTGTTGCAGGCGTTCGCGAAAGCCGTCCTGGCCCCGAAACCCAAGTCCGCCGCCGGTCAGCCCGAGCCGCTGTCCTATTACAAGTGCAACATGAACGCAATTGTCGGCGACGGCGAAACCGTCCCCTGGCCAGCTTACACGTCGCGGCTGGACATCGAGCCTGAACTGGCCGTCGTGTATGGGAACGAAAAGCAGCCGGTGGCGGGCTTCTGCATCTTCAACGACATCTCGGCCCGCGACGTTCAGGCCACGGAGTTCGTCGGCGGGTTCTGCTTGACGAAGGACATGGCGAAGGGCAACCAACTCGGGCCTTGCCTGGTCACGCCGGATGACGTTGGCGATCCGTACAACCTCAAGGTGACGGTTGTGGTGAATGGGCAAGTCAAGTACCAGGGATCAACATCCGAGATCAGCCACAAGGCCGAAGACGTGTTCGCCTGGCTGGGGTTCATCGCTCCCCCTAAGCCCGGCTCCGTAATGGGCTTCGGCACCATCCCCGACTGTACCGGCTGCGATCACGACGACTTCATCGACCCGGGCGCCGAGATTCAGGTCACTTTCGAGCGCCTCGGGACGCTCCGCTGCCGTTTCGCCGAACCGACGGGCAAGCTGCTGCCGAGCCGCTGGCCGGTGCGTGACCCGTTGAAGAAGTACCACGGGTAGTCCTCAACCCTTCTCGACCATTGCACCGGAGGTAGCTAAGTATGCAGCCGGAAGAAAGATAGTAACCTTTAGATTATTTCAGAGGGTTTATTGGAAAGAATAAATCTGATGCCCGATGTTTTCTACCATGCATATCAGGAGGTTTAGAAAATTGATGAAGAATTTGGCGCTTATCCCATTGGCATTGCTGGTCTTTCTATGCATGTCGCTAACCCAGTCCTGTGCCCCTAAAACAAAACCGACGCAGGCAGAACCGCGCTCATTAGAAAATAAAGAGCATAACGTGAATGCTGAAATCAATGAGTCAGCCAAACTTGCGTATGAAGGAGGGACTCTTCCGCTAACAACTACGCCAGTGGTTGGAACACCAAATCGGAAATTTGATTCTACCTTTGAGCCAGGGGCTGAACCGTTGGGTCCCGACGAGATCAGGGTTACAATTCTCGGTAGTGGCGATCCATTCGTTAAGAGAGGCCAGGCGTCAGCCTCAGTACTTATAGAGGTAGGAAATGAGCAGCACGACTTCTTTTTCTTTGATCTTGGTTCGGGTGCCTTAGCAAATTTCAATGGACTACAACTTCCAGTGACGGCAACAACTAAAGTGTTCCTGACTCACCTGCATGCTGATCATATGGGTGAATTGCCAACCTTATTGGGGAGCCTCGCCAAGAGCGGGAGAAGGGACCCTGTAGAAATGTGGGGACCTGCCGGTGAGACCAAAGAACTTGGCACTCTCGCCTTCGCACAACATCTAGAAGCAGCAATGGCTTGGGACTATCTATCAATGAGCGGGCATCCTGGACAATCCGGTTCACGCCTAATACCAATGGAAGTACCGTATGACAAACCGGCAACAGTCTATGAACGCAATGGTGTCAAGATTTCATCCTTCCCGGTGATTCACATCCTGAATGGCGCGGTTGGATA
>DATIXD010000227.1:0-6022 GCA_035518875.1 Methylococcaceae bacterium
TTTTCCGGCTTTCCGGATGTTGCTGATCCAATACACACCGTTGCGTTCTTCCACTTCGGCTTCGATTTCGTCGCCCCTGGCGATCTGCCGAAGTTCTTCGGGCTTGACGGCCCGGAACTCCATCGTCATTCCGTTCATGAGGCCGGCCACGGCATCGTGCTGAATGAAAGCAGTCCCGGCTTCGTAATCGATGCTCTTCACGAAGCCGTGCAGCGTCGGTTTGCCGCCCGCCTGTTGCCAGGGGTCGGCAAACTCAGCGGCGGTGAGAAAGGTGTCGTCGGTGAGGCTGCCAAGGAACTCCAGCAGGTCCGCCTTCTCCCGCGGCGAGAGCCGGAAGGGCTTGACGAACTCACTTTTCGCAGGATTACGGGAGCCATCGCCGGCCCAGGGGCCCGAAGACACGGTGCGCCCGCCGACGGCGTAGTGCTCGATAGCTTCGTCGAGCGT
This sequence comes from Methylococcaceae bacterium, assembly GCA_035518875.1. GTDB lineage: Bacteria > Pseudomonadota > Gammaproteobacteria > Methylococcales > Methylococcaceae > DATIXD01. Next base: position 448 of record DATIXD010000227.1, read on the forward strand.
GGCCACGCTGCCGTCGTGCATGTAGGGCGCGGTCACCGCAATATTCCGCAAGGTGGGCGCCTTGAATTTCCCGACATCTTCGCTGGCTTCGGTGAATTGCGCGAGACCGGTGTTGTCAGGTGGATAGGAGGTCTTGCCGGGCACGTTGTACAGGCCGGTATTGTGGAACTCGACTTCGGCAAAGCCTTTGTCAAAATAATCGACCGTGCCGGTGAAGTTGAATCCTCCGTGGCAGTGGAAGCACTCCAGCCGCTCGCTGAAAAAGAGCGCTTCGCCGCGCCGCGCCGCAGCCGAGATCGCGCGCGGGTCGCCGCCGAAGCGGTACCGGTCGTATGGCGAGTTCCCCGAAATCAGCGTTCGCTCGAAGGTCGCGATTGCCCGCGTCACATTGCGAATCGTGAAGGTGTCGGCTTCGCCTGGGAAGGCGGCGGCGAAGAGTGCGGGATACGGAGGCTTCGCCCGCAGCCGCGCGAGCAGTTCTGTTTCCTTCCCGTTCATGCCGAGTTCGACCGGTACCTCGCCGAACATGGGCACCAGCGCCTGTTGTTCGAGCGATCGCATATTGGGGTTGGCCCAGGTAAGCGCCGGACTGTAAGCGACGTTGATCAGCGCCATCGGGCCGCGCGGATGGAGTTCTCCGGTGGAGCCTTTGCCGCGGGCCGCGCCGTCGCTAAAGGCCCGCGCCTGCTGGTGGCAAGTGGCGCAGGACTGCGTGCGGTTGGCGGAAAGATCCCGGTCGTAAAAAAGATAGCGGCCCGCCTCGACCTTGGCGGCGCTCATGCGATTGTCGGCGGGCACTTTCGGATAAGGGAATCCGGGAGGCAGCTTCCACTCGTAGTCGCCGAAGAGAACGCGCTCGCGGGCGCGTTCCTGGGCGCGCAGTTCCCGCACCTGGTTGACGATGCGCCAGCGGTCGCGTTCATCGATGGCCCGGGCGAACTGCGGCATCGCCGGAGGACTGCCGTAGGTGATGACCCACCAGATCTCACCGTCGCGCATGCTGTCGCTGTTGTGATCGACCAGGCTGGGTGGCCGCCGGCGCAGACCCGCTGCAGGAGTTTTGCCGTCCGGGCCATGGCAGCCGGCACAATAGCGTTGGTAGAGTTTAGCGTCGCCGGGTTTCCCGGCGATGGGGTTCACCAGTTTGCCGGCCCGCTCGGGAAGTTTGTGCCCGTGCGCTTCGTGGGCCCAGGCAACGGCGGCCAGCGAAAGAGTCAGGGCGGCCATCCGGGAGAGCCGCCCAAACGTCAGGGAAGAATTACTCCGAAGCATCGGCCGATCGGCCTCCTGGAACGCGCTTGAGGAACTGCTGGCCGGAAAGGCGCTTGCCGCGGAACGGCAGTCCGAAATTCCCGAACAGTGGACCGCACTCGTCGTCGCCCGGGTCGGACATGCAGCCGCCGTCGGCGTGGGCCAGATCGGAATTGGCCAGCAGGGCCCCGAGGTCGGCCAGTACAACATCCTGAGCGACGTCAAACACTGGAAAATCGACTTCGATGCGGTTGGGCTCCGAGCACGTGGTAGGAACAGTGGTGCGGGTCGTGCTCGGAGTACAACCCGTGCTGCCGAGGTGAATGGCGAAGCCGCGCGTCTGCCCCGCGATGGAAATATCGAGGCGCGCGAACTTGTGGCCGGCGTTCCAAACCCAGCTCAGGGCCCTCAGGTTGAGCGGCGAGGGCAGCGAGGTCAATTCCTGGTGATTGGCGGCGAACGGGACTCCGACGGTGAAGCGCAGTCCACGCCACGCGCGCGGCGGCGAATCGATGCTGCCGGAGATGCGGTCATTGGTTTCGGGCGTACCGTTGGAGCAGGGGCCGGTTGCGTTTTCGAAATCGAGCAGCGCGGTCTCTTCCCCTTGCCACTTGCCGTCGGCGGGCAGGCGGACGCGCGCCTCGGCGCCCGTTTCATCCACCAGGCGGACGTTGTGAACGTAGAAGCGGAAATCTCGCGCCGAGATGGTGGATGCGGCGGTCCCCACGCCGGAGTACGACTGGCCGCAGGCGAAGGGTCGCCCATTGACCGCGGCGCCGAAGCGGATAGTGACCGCAGTCTCGGCCGCCGGCAAAGCGGCCGCAAGCAGATAGAGTGCAATAATCCTCATTCGTCCAAGTCCATTTCCGGAGAGAGTTCAACCAGCGCACCGGGCCGGGCTCTCTCCTGCTTCCGGCGTGCGCGAATAAAAGCCTGGGTTCTGATGCCTCCCGGAAGGGAAGGCATGGTTCACGGCGCTACCCGAAGCAGTAGGCCGGCGAGGGGGCCGGGGACACACAGGCCCGCGCGATCGGAGAACCGGCGTGGCACGCCGTCGGGATCAGCGCCGCGAAACACGCCGCGGATGTGCACCCTGCGTGCATGAGTGGATCGTTCACTGAATGCAGACACGCTCCGGCACGCGCCCGAGCTACGATTTCAGTTCGAGAGAGAAGGAATCGGGAATCTGGCCGGCGGCGGACGTTGGCTCCGTTCGAGCGAGGTCTGCGACTGGATCGCACCGACTGCGATCTCGCCAGGCTCGATGTCGGAGTCAATGAAACCGGAGAGCGGGACGCTCTGCCGGGCCACTGCCTGAAGGGGCCGAACGTGCCCGGGCAGCAACTGACCACAACCCGCCCCACAGGCGTTCGAAGAAACAGTTGGTCCAGTGGCCGGTGTTTTGCGGCAACAGCAGCGCGCGCCCGTTCGGCAGCAGGCCTTTTCGCCAACCGGCGCCGCGGACAGAAATGCGGCGTAAGCTACCAGCGGCTGCAGCAAAATGCCTAGCATCAACCCGAAGGTTGCGAGGCTGCGCCATCCGCTCCGCATCGTACTCAGTAGCATCCCGTTAGTGCCTCTTAGCCTACCACGGCGAGGCTTCCTTTCGAGACCCTGGGTGGGGAGAAAGTGTTGCTTACTCCAGGTCGATGTCATCCAGCGGAGGTAACGCGCCTGTCGTCATTGCTGCCGCTCCCTTCTCCCGATGGCGGAAGATAAAAGCGATCAGGCCCAGGGTGGCAAGAGTAAAGGTGATCAGCGGCACCAGGATGAGCCACCAGCTCTTGGCGCCTCGCGGCTCGCTCAGGATGCGCTCGCCGTAGCGCGCCACGAACTGATCCACGATCTGCTGTTCGCTCTCTCCGTTCGCGACCATTCGCTCGATTTCCGTCCGCATCTGCTTGGCGATATCCGAGTCGTGCACGGCCACGGTTTGCTGCCAGCAACAGGGAGCCATCAGCCGCTCCTGAATTCGCCTGACCTGATCCTTGTCAGCCGCCACCAGGGGCAGGCCGAGCAACGTCAGCACGGCCACTACGGGAAGCGTCCTCAAAACGAGTACCTCAATTGAGCGAATACGCTGCGTCCCGGTTCAGGCACCTTCACCCCCGCGGCGAACGGGTCGCGATAGTAGGAGAGGTGCTCATAGTAGAAGCGGTTCACCAGATTGTCGATGCCGAAACTGCCGGACAACTTGCGATGAGTGAAGCCCAGCTTGACGTTGAGTAGCCCGTATCCGGCCGTCGGCACCTCTTTCAAGTCGGCGCTCACCAGGTCCTGACGGTTAGCGGCCACGGCTCCGAATTCGGCAAACGCCCATCGGTGAGCGTAGCGAATGGAACTCCAACCGCGGAGTGGAGGCATTTCGGGCAGATTCCCACTGAAGACGTTGATTCGCGGCTCGGGCGTCACGGTCCCGCGGGAGTAGGACGCGCCCCCATTCAGCGACAGGGCGCCGTTCAATGTGACGCCATACGTCATCTCTCCGCCGTAAATGCGGGCATCGACGTTCGCATAAGACCGTGCGGTGGGTGCCGCCGCCATTCCCATCCCCATCCCTCCCATCGACCCGCCCCCCATGCTCATTGCGTTCAGTTGAGGCTGGTTGTTCACGAGAATGAAATCATGGAGAAACGAGTAGAAGAAGATCGGCCGCACGTAGAAGCGGCTCCGATTCACGCTCCATCCGGCGGTGAGTTCCGTGTTGCGAGTGATCGGCAGCAACGGATTGCCGACGGTCGCGCCGGCGCCCGTGCCCCGGCTGATGTACCGTTCTTCTCCGTCCGGGATGCGCCCGGTGGTGCCCACGCCGGCAAACAGTTCCATGGCTTTCGGCAGCGCCAGACTCAGCCGCGCGTTGCCGGAGGGATAGTTATCCGCATTGGTTGTCCGCCGGGTGTTATGGAATTGGTAGTAAAGGTTAGTGGAGGCCTGGGCGGATTGAACCCGCATTTGCGCGTGGTCGAATCGGGCGCCGCCACTCAGGCTAAGCCGGTCCGTGATGCTGTGATGGTAGTTCACAAACCCGCCCACCGTCTGCGTGTTGACGTCCGGAAGCGAAGGATTCACCGTCATCATGCCGCTCATTTTCATGGAGCCGAGCATGTTCCAGTTGCGGTTGTAGCTCTCGACTCCCAGCGTGAAATCCCGGCCCCAATCGCCTTCGACGCGTCCTCCGATCGCCCGCGTGGATGCGTCGCTGGCCATCGTCCAGTTCCCCATCATGGCCGATGTTCGCTGGCTGTCCGACATGAAATGTTTGACCTGGGTGAAATAGCCCTCGATGCGCAGGTTCCGCAGGCCCGACCCAAGATCCCGGGCAGTGTACTTGACGATTCCCCGGTCGGCGTTGTCGTGGTCGGAGTCCATCATCAGGTACGGATACAGGATCAGTCCGGCCTGCTGGCGGGTGTAGGCAAGCGAGATCTGCTGGCGGTCGGTCAGCGAGAATTGCGTTTCGACCCAGCCCGTATGGATGTCGAAGGAGCGTTGCTGCTTTCCCAGTGCGCTGTACGAGGCATAGTCCGTGAACCGGCGGCCCGAACCGTCCTGGTATGGATCCGACGTACGGTAGGAGTAGCCGCCCAAAACTCTGAAGCTTCGATTGCCATACGATGCCGTGACGCTGGGATTGTAATAGCCGAAAGAACCGAGGCTGAACGACGGCCTCAGGCTGAACCCCATGCCGGGGCTCTTCGTGACGATGTTCACGACTGCACCCAGGCTGCCCTGATTGGTGACATCGAACGCACCCTTGGTGATTTCGACGCGGTCGACTTCAGCGAAGTCCACGTGTTGGGCCGGCGGGTCCATGTGGCTCGGACAGGCGCCATAGGTACGGGACCCGTCCACCAGAACATTGATGTTGTTCTGTTGGAAACCGCGGATCACGAGGTCGTTGGCGATGCCGGCCTTGCGGATCTTCCAGACTCCGTCGAGGGCGGTGAGGGCTTCCCCGAGGTCTTTTGCCGAGCTTTCGCGCACACCACTCATGTCCAATAGCGATTCGTTGGGGGCCATGGAGGCGCTGATCTCTACCGACTGCCGGTACGGAGCGACTGCGAGAGTCAACACGATCCGCTGGCTGGACTTCGGGTGGACCGCAAGCGTCGTCGGCGCGAATCCGCTGGCGACGGCCAGGACCGAGTACTCCGCTCCGGACGCCCCACTCGCCGGCCACACCAGGGAGAACTCGCCGCTGATCCCCGTCTTGGTTTCGACGGCAGGACGACCGTCGATCAGCAACTGGACGCTGGCTTCATGGATGGCAGCGCCCATTTCGTCGGCGACAGTGCCACGCAGTGAGTCCGCACCGCGCAGGTAG
>DATIXD010000228.1:0-2668 GCA_035518875.1 Methylococcaceae bacterium
TATCGAGAGCAGCCGGCCGACCTGCAAACGCAAGCGGGGAGCAAGGACCACAGCCGCTGGCTGGAACAGCCCGAAATCAGGGCGGTGACCAAGGGCGAGGCGCCGGGAGGCAATTTTCCTCCGGTGCTATTGGCCGAACTGATGCTGGATGGGAGTGGCAGTATCACCGACGTCAATTCCAACGTTCGCCAGTATTCGGGCCTGCGCCTGCCCGGCCCCAGCGCCGACGGACCGACGCTGCGCGCCGACGCGAATGGTCTGGTGCAGCTCGCGGGAAACTTGAGCGTCACGGGCAATGTCGGTATTGGCACCACCGCCGCACCGAAAGCGTTCCAGGTGGCGCTACCCGAGAGCAGTAAGGGCGGTGTCGCACCTGGGACAGGCGTCACCATCGCCGGGGGCGACAACGCCAACATTGAATTGCGCGGGACGGGAACCCCCTACATCGACTTCGCCAAGGACGCGAGCACGACCGACTACCACGCCCGGATTCGCCTGACCGCAACGGACAAGCTCGCCATTGAGGGCGCGAACGTTGGCATCGGGACAACCGACCCAGGCACCAATAAGCTTAAGGTGACTGGCAATACCTATCTGGATGGCACGTTGACGGTGACGGGAAACACCGGCATCGGAACTTCAGGCTCGCTCTCTTTTGGCAGCCAGGTTCGGCAGATGATCAACCTTTTGAGCACAAATTATGGGATCGGCGTACAAAGTAACACGCAATATTTCCGTACGGACAAGAATTTCGCGTGGTACAAGGGCGGCGCACACAGCGATGCTGAACTGACGGCCGGTACGAACGGCACTGTGCAAATGGTGATCAAGGACGGCAACGTCGGCATCGGCACCGACGACCCCAAATCGAAACTGACCATCAATTCCAAGATTGGCAATGACGGTAGTTTTTCGACATTTGGCGATGCCCAATTGACCATATTCGATCCCAATCCTAACGGCGGGAGCAGTCCCAACGGCACCCGCGATGTCCTGCACCTGGTCAGAGAGGGTGTAGCCGCGCAAGCCTACGGAAATAAGGTTTCGCTGGCTTTAGGCAGGTACGAACATCCAGGCAACACGGCTTCCCGGACGCAGCTGGACATTAAACTGACAGACGCCAGCTTCAATAGTCACAACACTATCATGAGCTTGCGAAGCAACGGAAACGTTGGCATCGGCACGACAGGCCCGACAGGCAAGTTGGATGTTCAGGGAAGCGTTTATGTCGGAACAGGCAGGAATAATGAAAACTACAAGCTCGTCATTCGTGGACCGAACAGTCCGGGAAATGACGGCAGCTCTCAAGATTTGTCCTATGAATTTACCAATGCCGGAAGTGTCAAGATTCGCGCCTATAGAGGGAGTAGTTGGGATACTTACTTGCAGCTTTTGACAAATGCTGTTGGCGCTAATTCAGATAATCCGCAAGTCAGGTTACATATAAACCATGACGGAAACGTCGGCATCGGTACGAGCGCGGCGCCGGCCGCCAAGCTGCAAGTCGCCGGTGGGGCGATTATGCCTGCTGCGGGGAATTCGGAAAGTGCCGGTATACTATTTCCCAAGAACCCCGGCGGCGGTGCCGGTGATGCCGCGTGGATACGCTATTACTCCAGGACCGGTGAGGCGACGACCTTCGAGATAGGCACTTCGAATGATGCGGATGATCATATCGCCTTGATGCCGTCCGGGGGCGTTGGCATCGGCACGTCTACACCCCAGGCTACTCTCCATGTGGCAGGCTCACTAAGGGTTGACGGAGGCAACAGTGTGTCTGGCATACCGATCATAGATTTTCAGAGTAAAAGACAAAACTTTTCCGGTCATACAGGCTCAAGGAAACAGCTGGCCTACACCTTTACTTTTAGCCGTCCCGTGACGAAGGCTGAAGCAATGCTGAGATCATGGTATCTGGTCTATCAAAACCGCGAGTATGTAAAAGAAATGGGCGTTTTTATAGACAACGGCGGCATCCAGATTACCGGCAACACGGTCACAGTCTTGGTTGACTTTTATCTAAGAGATTCAACCGGTAGTTATGATGATGCGTATAACGGGGATGCCATCGTAGTGGTGATCGCGCAGTTGAGTCAGGCTGTGTAGCTGGGCACTTTGGTGTGTTGGTGCACATGGCACCGGTCGATTAACAATTGAATGTCAAATAAGCCATGAAAGAACAATTAACTGAACGCTTAGAGAAACTCAAAGGCGAGTTTGAATCGGGCCAGAAGATGTTGGCCGATCTGGAGGCGAAGCAAGCCAATCTGCAGCAAACTTTGCTGCGGATCAGCGGGGCGATACAGGTTCTCGAAGAGCTGCTGGCGCAAGAGTCGCAGCCCGAGGTCGAAGTTAACGAGTCGACATCTAGACCACTCGAAAAGATCGAAGCGGCCGCGTGATTCGCTCCAAGATCAGCGCAACCGCTTGTGATTGGACACTTGACTCCCTCACCCCATCCAGGGCGAGGAGATTTTTCGAGGCCCGTTTACCAGTGCAGCATTAGCCAACCGTTGACTTTGTGAGGAGGTCTGTCATGGCGGAATTCAAACCCAAGCCCAAAGAAAGGGGCAATGTCATCCTGGCGCAGGATTGGAACACAGCCATGGATGAGATCGTACGCGTCGGCGCCCAAGTCGAAATCCTGGATAAGAGCGCCCTCAAGCCC
>DATIXD010000229.1:0-12103 GCA_035518875.1 Methylococcaceae bacterium
GGTCGACAAATGAGTGCCCAGCCGACCCACCAGCCGGATATCGACACCTGAATAACGACGAGCCAGGACCGCGACGCGGATCGCCCGATCTTTGGCGGCCAAGTGGGCTGCGGGCCGCGCCGTCCTCAAATAGCGAGCCAAAGCAGGTACGGCCAGGCTGGTGTGCTTGATCCCGAGGTCGATCACCCGCATACCCGAGCGATCGATTTTTAAAACCTCCTCGAAAGGCTTGCGAAAGATCGCCAGCAGATCGATCTCGACGCCCCGCTCCAGAAATTCCGGCAAAAGGTTCAGCACCATTTTTTCCACCCCCCCCTTCCCGGACAGGGAAAGAAGGACGGCAAGTCGCGGCTTTCGCTCCGTCATGCCGATCCGGTTCCAGCCAAGCCCAATGCATCCACATAATGCTTTGCACTGTTAGTCACAGTGAAAGCTTCGCTGGCCTCGCGCAACACCGCCTTGGGAAGGGGGCGATCCAGGGTCTCGAGCAGCCCTTCGGCGAGGCGCTCGGCGTCGCCGACCGGAGCCAGAGGGCCGTAGCGACCATCCCTTAACACCTCGCGCGGCCCGCTGGGGCAATCGGTAGACACCGCGGGCGTTCCTAGGGCGAGGGCCTCGACCAGCACAACTGGCAGACCCTCGCAAACGGATGTGACCGCGAACACCGCCGCCCTGCCCATGTAGGGGTAGGGATTGGCGAAAAAGCCGGGCAAATCCACGTCCCTCTCAACACCCAGCTCTCGTGACAGTCTGAGCAATTGCGCTCGCTGCCGCCCTTCGCCCAGGATGATCAGGCGGCACGCTCGGCTTCGACGCACCAGGGCGAACGCGCGTAACAGGGTTGCGAAATCCTTTCGTGCACTCAGCTCTCCTACGCCGAGTATCACAGGCGGGCCTTCGTCGGCGAACCAGGGATGCGCGACGGGCTGTTCCGCGCCCTGCAGCATCGCCGCATTCACTACGGGGTTGGGAATGACCGTCACAAACTCCGCGGGCAATCCTGCAATTCTGGCGAGATCCTCGGCCGCACCCTTCGAAGGCGTGATGATGGCATCGGCGAAGCGATAGAACAGCCGGATCGAGGCGTATTGGCTGAACCGCGACCAAGCGCCGCGTCGCGCCAGATTCTTGGAAACCGTGGTGCCCATGCGCACGCCGATGCGGGTGTCCACGCCCGCGAGCGCGCGCGCCAACAAGGCGATGCGATTCACTCTGTCCTTGTCACTCAACAGGGCGCGAGGACGCGCGCGCCGCAGATAGCGAACCAGCGCGGGAAGGCTGGTGTTTACATGGCTTGCGCCCAGATCGACCAGGCGCGCGTCCTCATGCAACCCGCTCCAGTTGGGGCCGTGACCGCGCACACGTAAAAGGTCCACCCGCAATCCCAGCGCGATGAATTCGGGAACGAGATTGCGCATGATGCGGTCGACCCCGCTGTGACCGGAAGTAGCCAGAAATAGGGCCAGATCGGGACGGTTCATCACGCGAGGCTCAGCCCAACCCGAAAGCGCGCAGATAGGCGCGGCTGCTGTTCTCCGGCGTATATTCCCGCACGGCTTCCTGCAGCACCTCCGAGGGCAGCGAATTATCCAGAACCGACGCCATCGCCTCCGCCATGGCATGGGAATCGCCGACCGGCACCAAAGGACCGTAGCGTCCGCCGGCCAGAATCTCCCTGGGGCCGCTGGGGCAATCGGTGGCGACGACCGGCGTACCAACGGCAAGCGCTTCGATGAGCACGTTGGGACAGCCCTCCCGCTGGGAAGACAGCGCAAACAAGGCGGCCCGGGCAAGAAACGCGAAGGGGTTTTTCACGAAGCCGAGCAGTTCCACGTCCTCGGCGACGCCCAGGCGAGCCGCTAAAGCCTCGAGGCTTGGCCGCTGTCCGCCCTCTCCCAAAATGACGAGTCGGCAGGTGCGGCGCTTGCGCAATTCGGCAAAAGCCTGGATCAGGGTTGGAAAATCCTTCGCCCGGCTCAGTCGGCCGACGCCCAGGATCACCGGCGGCTGAGCCGGCGCAAACCAGGGATGGTCCACGGACGCCCGGCTCAGGATCTCGATATCGGGCGTCACCGTGGGATTGGGAACAATGTGAATCCGCTCGGGGGAGATTCCTGCATAATCCGCCAGCTCCCGCGCGACCCCCTCGGAATTGGCCAAAATTCCGTCGCAGCGCGCACACAGTTTCTTGAGCGCGCGACGGTGGAACCACCGCTTGAACGCGTAAGGCTTGCGGGTCTGTTCTCGAGACAACACGGACGTTCCCGCGCGCAGGAAAAACCGCGGGGCGTCATCGCCGAGTCGGCTCTTGACCTCGAGTGCGATGCGGTCGTCCCGCTCCTTGGCGCTCAGCACCACGGCCGGGCGCGCCTCGCGCAAAAAGGTGATCATTTCTTGAATGAGGCGCGTGTCGTCGGCGTCATGGAAGACGATCAACCCGACCTCAGGCAACAAGCGGTCGAGATAGACCCCGTCCCGCCGCTTCAACACGAAACTGACCGCCGCGCCCGCCTGGACGAAACCGTTCGCCAGGTTCACCAACATGCGCTCGACGCCGCCGTCGCCGAAGCTCGGAATGAAAATGGCGATTCTGGCTTGGCTCATTCCGGGCAACGACCCCTAACTCCAGGAGGCAATGGGAAACCGGGAAGGGAAGCTAACGAAGTGGACACCGAGGTTCTTAAGGGCTCGGAGAGGAGCGCCCCACGTTCGTCAGCCGGTTCAACAAGAAGCCCAGTATCACCGAACACGCCAAGGCCAGTGCGACGTATTGAACGCTCTTGGCGAAATCCGCCTGGATCAGGCCGGCGCCGATCAGGCAAGCCGTTACGCCCAAGGGTAAAAAACCCAGTAAACTGCCGAAGATGAAATCACGATGACTGACCGGCGTCAGGCCTAGAAAGACATTATTGTAAAACCCGTTCATCGGCAGTTGCCGAAGCAACAACACAGACAACAGCCCCCGACTTTCCAGCTTCTGGGAAAAGCGGCGCAAGCGGGGAAAGTGTTGCAGCGTATAGTCGCGCCCGCGCCAGCGCACGAACAGAAAGGTTGCGTAGGAACCCAGCAAGGTGCCGAGCTGCGTCCAGAGCAAGCCGGAAACGAACCCGAATGTCATTCCACCGAGCGAGCACAACAGCAACCGGGGAACGCCGATGGCCGTCGACAGGGCGGCGGCGGCGGTAAAAACCAATGGCGCGGCGATGCCGAACAGGGCGAGTTCGTCCTTGATCAGCTGTCCCTGATCCAGCCAGGCTTTCAGCGGGGTAAGGTAAACCGCGCCCCCCAGGGCGATCACGATCAGGAAGACGCTCCCATTCACGACAGTGGCGGCCCGCGCTCGCTCGGCGGTGGGAAATTCGATTTCTTTCATGATGGAGCTTAATCCGATCGCTTCAAGCGACGCTGAAATTTAAATCAACAATTTTATTGAATCGCGCTCGTCAAAGCCAGCCCCTGGGGGCGGATTGTTGTTATAATCGCGCGTTTTGAATGCACCCAAAGGAGCGTGCCCCATGGCCTTGATGAAAGTCAGTTCCGGGAAGAACGTCCCGAGCGACATCAACGTGATCATCGAAATCCCGGCTTACAGCGATCCGGTCAAGTACGAGGTTGACAAGGACACCGGCGCGTTGTTCGTCGACCGCTTCATGGGCACGGCCATGCAATATCCCTGCAATTACGGCTATGTGCCGCACAGCCTGTCGGAAGACGGCGACCCCGTGGACGTGCTGGTGATCGCGCCTTCGCGTTTGCTGAGCGGTTCCGTGGTGCGCTGCCGCCCCATCGGGCTCCTTAAAATGGCCGACGAATCAGGCAGCGACGCCAAGGTTCTCGCCGTCCCCGCTGACAAGCTGACCCCGCTTTACGGAAAGGTCAGCTCCTTCCGCGACATAGCGGAACTTCAGCTCGCGCAAATCGCTCATTTCTTCGAGCATTACAAGGATCTGGAGCCGGGCAAATGGGTCAAGATCGAAGGCTGGTTCGATGCCGAGGAAGCCAAGCAGGAAATCATGGAGAGCATCGAGCGTTACAACCACGCCAAGAAAAAACCGAATTTCTGATTGCTGGGGACCGCTCTGGTGAAGGATAACCCAACCTTCAACCTCCTCGCATCGGGTTAGCAAAACGATAGCCCCTAACCCGACCTACGTCCGGTTTGTAAACCCAGCCAATACCCAAGCAAAGGCTTTGCGCAAAGCGCTTCCGCAAACTTCAGTGCTGCATCCAGATTCTCTCGGGCCGAAGCACTTAAACCTTCTCCTAATTCGAAACGTTCCCCCCGAATACTCAACAGAAAACTGGGCGGCGGTTCCCGCCGCCGGATATCCCGATAAACCTGCAACACCGCGGCGGGACTCATCGCGTGGGTAGTGTAACTATCGTCCTGGGCGGGCTCCAGGCGTTCGAAAGCGAACGGCGACGGGCAGGAAACGCTGGCGTCCACGAATAGAACCAGTTCGCGGTCCTCCAAATCGAACGCATGTTCGACCTGAAGCTGGAAATCGGTCAGGTATTCGACGCCATCATATTGCCGGGCTTTCAGCCACTCCAGCGACGAAGGCCCGAGCGCGTCGTCGCCCCGGCTGGGATTGCCGTAGCCGAAAATCAGCACGTTAGAATTTTGCATGATTCCCATAAGCCGGGCGGAGCTCAGCCCATCAGTGCGTAATCCGCCCGTCACCGCCCTTGGTCAGCCGGTCGATCAGCCTGCCTTCGGCGTTCAGCAGCTCCAGTTGCAGCGGCATCTTGCCGAGCGCATGAGTCGCGCAGGATAAGCAGGGGTCATAGGCGCGGATAGCGACTTCCAGATGATTCAGTAAGCCCTCGGTCAGCTCATTACCGTCGAGATAGCGCGCCGCCACCGCTCGTACCGCTTCGTTCATCGCCTGGTTGTTGTTGGTGGTGGAGACGATCAGGTTGGCCCGCGTGACGACATCGTTCTCGTCGATGCAGTAATGATGAAAGAGCGTGCCGCGCGGGGCTTCGATGACACCGACGCCTTCTAGGCGCTTGTCGCCTTTTACGACCAGATCGCCGCTCAAAATATCCACGTCGTGCAGCAATTCCTTGATCGCCTCCGCACAGTGCAACATCTCGATCATGCGCGCCCAATGGTAAGCCAACGATTCATGCACGGGCCCGCCGGTTCCGTGTGCCATGAAATCCTGCCGCGCGGCCTCCGCCAAGGGCGTCGAAATTAAATCGCAGTTGTTGATCCGCGCCAAAGGCCCGACCCGATACCAACCGTTCTCGCGGCCCAGTTCGACGATATAGGGGAATTTCATGTACGACCAGGAACGGACTTCCTCGCGCAGATATTTTGAGTAGTTACGATAATCGACATGGTCGAAGATCGTCTCGCCCTTTTCGTCGCGCGCGCGCAAGCCGCCGTGGTAAAGCTCCAGCGCCCCGTCCGGGCGAATCAGACTAAGAAAATTGGAGCGGATAGCGCCAAAGTGGCGGTGATACTCCTCGTTGGACAGATAAATTTTCTTGATCAGTCCGATCACTTCCTCGGACCACCGGATCATGTCGTCGATATCCTTGAGCAGATAGTCGCGATCCTCGGGCGTCAGCGCCTTGTTCATCCCTCCCGGGATTGCCGCGGTGCCATGCACGCGCTTGCCGCTGATCACTCGAATCACCTCCTGACCGTACTTGCGCAGCTTCACGCCTTTCAGGCCGGTTTCGGGATATTCCTGCAACACGCTGACGATATTGCGGTGCGCGGCCGCGTCGTCGAAACCGAACAGCAAGTCGGGCGTGGAAAGGTGGAAGAAATGCAGTGCATGGGATTGCAGGGTCTGGCCGAAATGCATCAGCCGGCGCAGCTTTTCGGCGGCCGGCGTCAACTGGTCGACGCCGACCAGTTGATCGACCGCCTTCGCAGCCGCGAGGTGATGACTGACCGGGCAAATGCCGCATAGGCGCTGCACCAACACCGGCAGCTCCCAGTAGGGGCGGCCTTGGATGAAGCGCTCGAAGCCGCGAAACTCGACGATATGCAGCCGAGCCTGCTTGACGTGATTATCCTCGTCCAGCAGCAAGGTGACCTTACCGTGGCCCTCCACGCGGGTCACGGGATCGATCACGACGCGCTTGAGGTTTTCAGGGTTTTCTGCGGTTTCCAGATATTCGTACATGAGGTTAACCCCCTTCGTTCGGTGGAATTTCAATGCCTTGAACGACACGGCTATAGGAATGATACATCAGTGCCCGCATCGGCAAAATCCAAGGCGTCGTTGATCCTGCTCGCGCGAGCAGGGAGAGAAGATGCGCCAACTTGACATACAAATGAGAACTATGATCATCAAGTTGAGCCATTCACTCTCGCAGGAGTCCGCTTCGTGAGCGCATCCAGTAAAGCCTTCTCGGTGTAAACCTCCGCCGACACGATGCGGCTGCGGATTGCCGCTTCGAAATTCCTGCAGCTTTTCCAAAGCGGGAATCTGCGTCTGGAAGATTTCCGCTGCCTGGATCCCAAATCGAAGCACATGATCAAGCGGCTTTTCTTGCTGGCGAGCGTCAGCGCCATCGAACCCCGTGCGTTCGCCGAAGGCTCGTCTGCACCACAACCGAAGAGGAGTTTATGATCCCCGAAGACACGATTTCACCCGTGCTCCAGAACCGCGATGCGATCCCCGAACAACTGCAAAAAGGCGCGGTTTCTTGCTGATCCGCCACATTCGTAGCCCGTCCGCGCCCATCGCAAAAAGTATAGCTGCTTGTCTGGAGCACTTACTCGCCCATCCGGAATTCAAAGCGTCAGCCGACGAGCGTTGCATCTATCGGCGAACGCTCAGGCAATGGCGGCTATTGTCAGCCTGAATCCTTAAGAAGCCGTTTAAAACCGCCACGCGCGGACGTAGCAACGAATCGGCTGCGGTCTTAAGGAGTGGGGAAAAAGAATTGCTAAGCGCTTGATTATATGGAGCCGGTGATAGGAATCGAACCTACGACCCGCACATTACGAATGTGCTGCTCTACCGACTGAGCTACACCGGCTAAAAAATTATTATAGGAAAATGGAGAGCCGCGCGACAAGGATTAATTCGGCGGAGCGATTCGATAAGGCGCGGGTGGCACGATCGGCGGGCGCTCTAATATAAGGTCCGCCACCAGGCGTGCGGAGGCGGGAGCCATGACGAAGCCGTTCCTGAAATGACCGCAGTTAAAAAAGAGCCGGGGCAGTTCCGGATGACGACCAATGTAAGGGATGCCTTCCGGCGAACCCGGACGCAGACCCGCCCAGTGTTTTTCGATCGGGCATTCCTGCAAGGCGGGTAGCGCCGTTTGGGCAAAGCCAGCCAAGGCGCTGCGCACGACCTCGGTGGTGCTCTTGTCGAATTCGGTATGTTCGACCGTACTACCGGCCAGGATTCTTCCATCCCGGCGGGGGATCAGATAGTGGCCCGAACTGAGAACGATGCGCTTGAGCAGTCCTGGCGGGGCTTTGAAGACCAGCATTTGTCCCTTGACTGGCACCACTTGCAGGTCGAGCGCCGCGAACCGACCGATCAATCCGGACCAGGCGCCCGCAGCGACCACGTAGCAATCGGCGGAGAACTTCCCCTGGTGGGTGACGATGTGTTTGACCTTCCCTTGGTCGATTTCGATATCGAAAACCTCATGGTTTTCCAACAGTTGGACGCCGTGCGCCGTCAAATCGGCTCGCAGTGCTTTGAGCAGACGGGGGTTGCGAATCTGAGCGATGTCGGGGAGGTAGAGCGGGTTTTTCGGGGAGACTGACAGTTCAGGCTCGAGGCTGGCGACTTCCTTCTCAGTCAAAATCGCATGGCTTACGGCCTGACGCTCGCACCAGTTCCTAGCCTTTTCGATGTCTTCGCAATCGTTGACGAGTAAGCCGCTTCGAATCCATTCGGGATCGATGCCGGTGCTTTCCCGAAGCGCCGCGGCCAGTTGCGGGTAGACGGCCTGGCTCCAGCGGCAAAGCGCGGTAATGGGTTCGGCCATGCGCCAGGGATAAAGAGGCGAAAGAATCCCCCCGCCGGCCCATGACGATTCCAGTCCGATGGATTGCCTTTCCAGCAGGCCGACGCGAACGCCCGACAGGGCAAGCTCCCGGGCGGTCAAAAGCCCAGCAATACCGCCGCCGATGATGATAATGTCCATGCTCCTATCGCCTCGGGTAAACTGAATCATGTTTCATACGGGGCTCGTCCGGCGAGCGCTTCCGGCAGGGTTGTCTAAAATATTCCTACCAGGATCGTTTAAAGACATTCGAGACCAGCTTGGTTATTCTTTAAAAAACATCGCGGATGCGACGTCTCGCGAACGGTTTGGTTTGACTCCGTGGGCCAGGCGCCAGCCTTCAAGATAACAACCGGTCTCCAATCCATTGTTCATTTTTTAAGGAAACTACATCATGCGGTCCAAGCGATTGTTATCCATTTGCCTAGTTCTACCGATCCTAACGCCGATGACTGCTCCGGCGCTGGTCGTAGAAATCCAGGGCACCCGATTGGAAACCCAGCTCGAAGGCGGCAGTTGCGTCGATATTTCCGGTGACTATCCGGGCGTCAGGATCGAAACCAGCACGGCGGGGAAGACTCCCCGCATCTGTTACCACAGCGCGCAGGAAGATTCGCTCATGATCCTGAACACGCTGTTCACTGCCAAACCACCTGCCAAACAGATTATTTCGATCAAGTTCGAACACGATTTCCCCTCGGGCATCAACGGCAAGATCATGGCCCGCGCCAAGCTCCAGGGCTTCTTCAGCACGGCCGACGGCGTTGGCGTCCCCAAGGGAGACAAGGCTTCGCTGACCGCCTATTTCTCGCAATCCGGTCACGACGACACGATTTCTGACCCTTTCGATCTGACCGTGGGCGATCAAGTGGATTCGGCGCTGTTCGATTACTCCGTGAAGGAGCCGTATCTCATCTCAGGCCCCCGTGCCCTGAAGGGCGCATTGAAGCTGGTCTTCACCCAACCCGGACATAAACTGACCTTGCAGGAAATGAGCGGCATTTCCATCGACACCGGCTCTTCGTTCCAAGACAAGCTGGATACGCTCGAGGTTCCGGAAGATTCCGATAACTCGACGCCAACTGAAGGCAAGCCGGCGGACGAGACACCGATTCAACCTCCTACCGGCAACGGAGCGCCGTTAACCCCCTAAGTCCACACTACGGCGCCCGTTACGGCTGCGGGCCGATGGAGGGCATCGGCTCCTTCCGTGGCGGCGGGGGCGGGACTGCTGGCGGCTGGATTGCTCTTAATCTGGCTTCCAGCTTGTCCAGCGCTCTCTCCAGCGACGTTTCCATCACTACGATATGACCCAAGGAAAGAATCACACGCGTCAGCTCGGGAATCTTGATGTTGCTGGTTGAAACGATATACACCGGCTGCACATACAAAAGGGATCTCCCTAGCGGCAGAACTATGATGCGCCCGCGCAGCACGTGCGAGCCCTTTTGGTCCCACAGGGCGAACTGCCTGGCGATCTCGGGATCCTGGTCGATCAGGGCGCTGACCTGAGAGGGTCCCTCCACCTGCACCTCTCTGCTGAATTTGTACAATGCGATCTGTTTGGCATAGGGGGCGTCGCAATCGTCTGGATTGAGCACTCCCGCAATCCCAAGCGCACTCAAGTTATTGCGGCCGATCGGTGTCATTGGATTCAGCAGCACGAAGCTCGGCCGTTCCTGGCAGCCCCGAAAGAAGGTCGTGAAGTAGTAGGGTTCGACGATCTTGTCATACACCTTGGCGAAGTCCCAGGTTTCTCCCTGCTGATAGAACTGCTCCGGTTGGGTCTGATGGTATTTCGCATAGATGTTCATTTCCACCGTCACCATGTCCCTCGGATAGCGCAGATGCTCCTTCAGAAACGACGGCAGCGCGCCGATGTCCTTGAACAGCCCCGGATAGGCCTTTCTGTAACCCTGGATGATTGGATCCTTGGGGTCGGCCACATAGTAATCCACAGTACCGTCGAACGCGTCCACGACGATCTTCACTGAATTGCGAATGTAGTTGAACGGTTTCTCCTTCTCGCTGGCGAAGGAGAAGCTGGAGGTCTTGGAAACCGGATACCCATTTGAGGTGGTGAAGGCGTCCTGAATCCAGTAGAGTCTTTTCGGCGTCACCACGATATAGGGGTCTCGATCGAGCGATAAATAAGGGGTTAACCGCTTGATGCGCTCGACGATGTTGCGGCGGAACAGCGCCCTGCTATTGCTGTCGATATTCACCGAAAAGAACAGTTTTTCGTCCCTGAAATAAATGGCGAACAGGAGTTTTCTGAATAGCGAGGAAATCGGCACGCCGCCCTTTCCGGTGTAGTTGTAGCTCGATTCCTCGTCGAAGCTCGAGATCCCGGAAATTTTAAGCCTGTTGGGGACGATAGCGTAATTCAAATTCTCCTGGCCGAAATAGATGTCCGGCTTTTCTGTTGCCAAGCCGACATCAGATTGCAGGTTCAAGTCGCGCAGAAACCATTGCATCGGCGTTTCTGCGGTTTGTGAAGCAGGCGTAACTACTGCGCCATAGCCGTGGGTATAGCGCAAATGCGTGTTTTCCCAGTTCTGGGCCTCGGCAGGCAGCTTGGCCATGTTGATTTCCCGCGCCGCCAGGTTCACCTGCTGGACTTGTCCATTGATCGGGTAGCGGTCCACGTCGACATGACTAAAGCTGTAGTAGGGCCGTATGCCTTGCAACTGCTGATAAACATCGTCCAGGAATTCGTGATCCCAGATCGGGATATTGTGCAGATGCTCGTCCACGCGCGGGTCGATGGTGTCCGGGGTCCAAGCTGCCCTCACATCGATGGTCTTGATCTGATCGAGATCGTAGGCGGCCAGGGTCGCCTCGATGTTGTTTTTCATGAATTCCCGCTCGATCTTGACCGGGTTGGGCTTGACGACGAAACGGTCGAGCAGTTTTGGCAGGAAATCGGACTGACGCAGCCCCACAGCCAGAAGAAACACCACGGCGAGTCCTACCAGCGGCTTCAGGCTCTTGCCGGTTTGCACGTAGGCGATGCCGTACATCGTGCCCGCAATCAACGTCACCGCCGACAGCCAGATCAAGGGCAACACATAGCGCAACTCGACGAAGCCCGGCCCGAAGAAAATGGGTTCATGGACGGAGGTGTAAAGCAGGTCGTACCGATCCAGCACGAAACCCCAGGCAATAATCAGGGCGCTGACGAAAACCAGGCCGCTGAGATGAATCTTCGCGCCAACCGGCCATTGTTTCCTTTCGGTGGGAATCAAATGGTGCTCGATCCAGTACAGAATAGTCACGGCCAGCAGCAACACCGAAAAGGTGATGAGCAGTTCCGATTGGATCAAGTCGAAAATCGGAAGCCGAAACAAAAAGAAACTGACGTCTTCGTGATAAACCGAATCCTTCACGCCCGCATTAGGCCCGAAGAAGAACAGCAGTGCGTCCTCCCAATGCTGATAAAAGGGGGCGGCAATCATAATCGCCAGGATCAGCGAGAGCGGCGTATAGACCTTGAGCGAGCCGGTCTGGAACAACCGGAGCAGGTTTTGAGATTGACGGCCGGACTCGGTACGCGCCAGTTCGGAAAAAGCATCTTGATCGACGCCTAAAAACCGGGAGGCCGCCAGGAAATTGAAGAAGAAAATCAGGAAGAAGAAAATCGTGACGCCGCCCGAGAGGATGTAGCGGTAGAGCAGTCTCAGCCAGAAATAGACGCCGTACTCCAGCGAATTGAACCACCACAAATCGACTAGGAAATTTGTCAGTGCGATGCCCACCACAAGAACGAGCACGGCCAGGCCAGCCAGAGCCATGGCAGCGATCGTCAGCAGGCGTTTCCAATTTCGCATAGATTCCTCTTCGGTTCTCGATTAGTAGGCGATGGGGCGGCTTTCACAGCCAGGGCAGCAGCCTCTTGGAATATCCCTTGGTACGGCGGGCGCCAGCGCAAAATCATACCGCGTCTGTACGGAAACCTGTAGACAAAGCCTGAGCAGCGCTGCAAGTATGACTGACGGGCGCGCGGTAGCTATTGCGACGAGCAATCCCTCACCGCCTTGATTCGCAACTTACGCAATTCCCGCCCCAACGCCTTGCCGCGCAGCCCCTTCGCCAACAGGCCATCGGC
>DATIXD010000230.1:0-11406 GCA_035518875.1 Methylococcaceae bacterium
CACCGAGTATCTCAACTTCCACAGACCCTGCCACTTCCCCACCGTATCGGTCGATGCCAAAGGCAAGCTTCGCAAACACTACCGCTACCAGGACATGATGACGCCCTACGAGAAACTGAAATCCTTGCCCGAAGCCCAGCGCCACCTCAAGCCCGGCATCACCTTCCAACAACTGGATGCAATCGCCAGCGAATGCAGCGACAATGAAGCCGCCCGTCGGCTCAATCAAGCCCGGATAGAACTCTTTCAACTCATTAACAAACCCCAAACCAACGCCGCCTGAACAGGTTCTTCCTCACCCCTGCTTCAGGCTCATCTCTGGATTGGAAAGGACTCACCCTGTCCGCCAAGCTAACTTTACCAGATTATATGGCCGGCGTTCCCGAGACGGATATAGCAGCTGCCGTCGGGCGGCTGTAGGGGTTAAAATGCCGATTATTTTCATCACCTGCCCACGCAAGAGCCCCCATGCGCACTAGCCAATTTCCGCTGAATACCCTCAAGGAAACGCCCGCCGACGCCGAGATCGTCAGCCACCAACTCATGCTGCGCGCGGGGCTGATCCGCAAGCTCGCCGCCGGCCTGTATACCTGGCTGCCGCTGGGGCTTCGGGTGCTGCGCAAGGTCGAGCGCATCGTACGGGAGGAGATGGAGCGTGCCGGGGCGCTGGAAGTCTTGATGCCCGTCGTGCAACCCGCCGAACTATGGCAGGAATCGGGTCGCTGGGAACAATACGGCCCCGAACTGGCGCGGCTGCAGGATCGCCATGAGCGCAACTTCTGTCTGGGGCCCACGCACGAGGAGATCATCACCGATCTGGCGCGCAACGAAATCAAGAGCTACAAGCAGCTCCCCATCAATTACTACCAGATTCAGACCAAGTTCCGCGACGAGATACGTCCGCGCTTCGGGGTGATGCGAGCGCGCGAATTCCTCATGAAGGATGGCTATTCCTTTCACCTGGACCAGGAGTCGCTGCAGCAAACCTATGACGCCATGTACAGGGCCTACAGCGAGATCTTCACCCGGCTGGGCCTCAGATTCCGCCCGGTGCTGGCCGACACCGGCGCCATCGGCGGCAGTCATTCCCACGAGTTCCACGTTTTGGCGGAATCCGGCGAGGACGCCATCGCCTTCTCCGACGAGAGCGATTATGCCGCCAATGTGGAACAGGCGGAGGCCGTCGCGCCAGCCCCGGATCGTCGATCCCCGAGCGAGGAGATGAGAAGAGTCGAGACACCGGGGCAGAAAACCATCGCCGAAGTCGGTGAATTCCTGGGCGTTCCGCCGCAAAAAATACTCAAGACGATCGCCGTAATGCGGAAAGTTCGCAACCCCTTCGGCGAAGAAGCGGAAGTGTTCTGCGACCTGTATTTGCGGGGCGATCATGAGCTCAATGAAGTCAAGGCGCGGAAGGTGTTGGGCGAGTTCCGTTTCGCGACCGAAGAGGAAGTCGAGTCACACCATAATTGCCGTCCTGGATACATCGGCCCGGATTTGACTAAAACTCGCTCGATTCCTTGGATAGCCGATCGTTCGGCCATCGCCATGAGCGACTTCGTCTGCGGTGCCAACGAAAATGGTCTGCATGTGACCGGCGCCAACTGGGAGCGGGACTTCTTGGAAGTGCCTATTTCGTCGGTTCAGAACCAGATCGCCGACATCCGCAAGGTGGTCGAAGGCGATCCCAGCCCGGACGGCAAGGGTACGCTCAGCATTGCCCGCGGCATCGAAGTGGGCCACATCTTCCAGCTCGGCGCCAAATACAGCGAGGCGATGAACGCTACAGTATTGAACGAGCAGGGCCAGAATCAGGTGATGATCATGGGCTGCTATGGCATCGGCGTCTCCCGCGTCGTCGCGGCCGCCATCGAACAGAACCACGACGAGCGGGGCATCATCTGGCCGCAGGCCATCGCGCCGTTCCAGGTGGCATTGTTGCCCATGAACATGCACACCTCGCCGCGCCTGCAGGAAGCGGCGGAACGTCTTTATGCCGAACTGCGCGCCGCCGGCCTGGAGGTGCTTTTCGACGACCGCAAGGCCCGCCCCGGCGTCATGTTCGCGGACATGGAACTGATCGGCATTCCTCACCGAATCGTCATCAGCGAACGCGGCCTGGAAGCCGGCAACGTCGAATACAAGGGCCGCCGCGACATGGAAAGTCAGGAGGTGCCATTGTCGGAGATTGTGGCGTTCCTGCGGGAGCGGTCGTAACCGGCCTGTTTCCCGTTCCGATCGGAAACGCGCTCAATTTACAAGGCGCCGCCAAATCTGGTATTAAGGCATCGGACCTTTACATTTTCGAACAATCAGCCACAAGGAGAGACCTTATGAGAAAAATGACAACAATCATCGCGTGCGGTTTTCTACTGACCGCGCCGCTGCTGGTCAACGCCGCGGCTCCAGCGGACGCGCCGACCCGTACGACCACAGCGGGCGATGGGGCCGGCGGTTGCGGTTGGGGTTCCGCGCTGTTCGACGGCAACTCGGGCGTCGGCGCGCATATCTTCGCCATGACCACCAACGGCAGTTTTGGCAATGCCACCTTCGGCATGTCATCCGGCACCATCGGTTGCGATCCCAGTCAGCCCATCAGGTACAAGGGCGGACGCGTCTACATCAGCGCCAACATGACGAAGCTGGCCGAGGATATGTCGCGCGGACAGGGTGAAACCCTGGCGGGGCTGTCCGAAGTAATGGGCATCGCCCAGGCGGACAAGCCGGCGTTTTACGCACTGACCAAAAAACATTTCGACCTGATTTATCCCAACGAGTTGGTCACCAGCGATCAGGTGATGGACTCCCTAGTCGTGGTCTTGAAATCCGATCCCGCCCTTTCAAAATACGTCAGCTAAACGTCCATTCTTCCAGGCGCTCTTGCAATGGAGCGCCTTCCTCTCGCTCCCAGATCATGAAACTGGCCTGCTGGCTGATCGCCGGTTTGCTGGCGCCGTTGCTCTGTCTAGCGGACGCTTCCTCTAACTACCTCTCGGTACTCCAACAGCGCGCCTTGAGCCAACGGCTCGACCGAGATGAAGGCTGGCTCGCCTTGGGGCATTACCGCGAAGCGAAAATGAGTGGAGGTTTCGTCAGCGACGCGGACGATTCGGCGTTTTTTCTGGCGAAGGCCGGCAAGCGCGATCCTAGAGCCGAACTTCTTGCCACCCTGGCGGCGTTTTTCCGCCCCGGCGCTGGAGATGGACATCCCCAATGCCGTTTTCCGGCCCGCTACCACTGGCTTAAATCGCATCTTGCATTTGACGGCGAGCGATTGGCTGAGCAGCAGTGCGCGGCTTTCCGGGAATGGCGGGACACGCTGCAAGCGCATGCCATCAGCCTGATTTTTCCGGCCGCCTACATGAACAGTCCCTCTTCAATGTTCGGCCACACCTTCCTGCGGCTGGACCGGGTCAACCAGAACGACGACAACGTCCTTTTGGCCTACACGATCAATTATGCGGCCGAAGCCGTCGACGAAAATGAATTGTTCTACGCATACCGGGGGTTGTTCGGCGGTTATCCGGGCGTCGTCACCGTGCAGCCGTTTTACGACAAGGTGAAGGAATACCGCGACTGGGAAAATCGCGACATCTGGGAATACAACCTGAATCTCGCCCCGACCGAGGTCGCCCAACTGGTGCGCCATGTGTGGGAAATCAAGCCCGTCCGTTTCGATTATTTTTTCATCGACGAAAACTGCTCCTACCGGCTGTTGAGCCTGCTCGACGTCGCTAGGCCGGGTCTGGCATTGCGTCGCGGGTTTCCTTACCGCTCGATCCCGGTGGATACGGTGCGCGCCGTCCTCGCTGGCGGTTTGGTCAAGAACACCAGCTACCGACCGTCCGCCGTGACCACCCTCAAGGCCCATAGGCGCCAGTTAACCAGCGAGCAACGGCGTCTGGCGAGGCAGTTGGCCCTCGGGAAAGTCGCCGCCGACAGCCCCGTTTTGATCGGGCTAGCGCCCAACGCACAGGCGGCGATACTGGAAACCGCCTATGAGCTCTGCCGCTACCGGGCCTTGGACGAAAAACTTCCCCGAGAGGCGATCGCCAAGACGTCTTATCAGTTGCTGCGCGCGCGCAGCCGGATCGATGTGCCTTCACCCCTCGCACCCCCGCACCGGCCGGCAATCAGGGACGACGAAGGCCATAAACCCCAACGGGCGGGGCTGGGTTTCGGTTTTTTCGATCACCGCGCCTACGGTGAAATCAGCTTCCGCTCCGCCTATCACGATTTGACCGATCCCCGTCCCGGCTATCAAGAGGGCGCGCAAATCAAGTTTCTGGACGGCTCACTGCGATATTACGAAGACTGGGGCCTCAAGCTCGAACGACTGGACGTGCTCAGCATCAAGTCGATCAGCGCGCGGGACGATTTTCTCAAGCCGGTTTCCTGGGGCGTGGAATTCGGCGCGTACAGGAAGCTGCTGAGGGATGGCAGACCCTTAGTCGGTTACCTGTCCGGGGAAACCGGTCTCGCCTACGAAATCGGAGGCGGCCTCGCTTACGGCTCGTTCGGTGCTGCGCTCGAGGTCGGCGATACGCTCGAAGACGGCGTCCAGCTGGGGTTGGGCCCCCGCCTGGGTTGGCTTTACCAAGGCTTGGGCGGCCAAGGGATGCTGAATTTCGGGGCCAATTGCTTTTTTGCGAGCCGCGAATACTGTGGCGGGAAATTGGCTCTGGAGCATACCGTCAATCTGGGCCGGGAGTTCGCCCTGCGCCTCAACCTCAGCCGGGAGCGCGGCCAGGGTCGCTACGCCAGTGAAGTCGGATTGAGCTTGCAACATTTTTTTTGACAGGACCCCGTGGCGGCCAACTGGGCGGCGGGCGGACGCCCAACCCACCGCCGCTATTCACGGAAAACTCAGGGTTGTTTCCTTCCCCCTTTGCCTTCGATTGCACCGCGGAAGAAAAACAACGCACCGACCTCGCTGAAGACCTCGCCGTGCATGCTGCCGGCCGCCGCCAGCTGGTAATCGCCGGCACTCAGGAGGATGTCGCCCAAGAACACCTCCCCGCTCAGCATCATGCATTCCTCCTCCACCGGGTGAGCATGGCCCGGAAAACGGGCCCCCGGCGCGAAGCGGCAGAAACCGGATGTTAGGGTTCCGTCGGACCACAATTCCTTTTTCTGTACGCCCGGTCCTAGTTGTTCCCAGCCCTCCTCGTTGGAAAATACGGTGTGGGCCGGTTCGCCGCGAGACGGCAATAATCCGCCCAGCAGTTCTCGGACAACGGATGCTGTGTGACCGAGGGAGGTGCCGCGCAGGTAGGCGAGCGCGCCCTGACGGGAGCGGATGAGTCCATGCCGGCTTCCCGCCGGGGACATATGGTAGTCGAACGGGCCCATGTCCAAGTCGTCCATCTGCAGACCGCCCTGCAGTACGATCCCCTCCTCGACCCAGTTATGGCGGTGCGCCGGCAGCGCGGTACCGGGGGCGAATTCGATGAGCACCGAGCTTCCCGCGAGTCCCGTCCATAGGTGCTTGAGCCGGACCCCGGCCTTGATAGTTCGCCATCTCCCGTCTTTACGGCGCACGGTCAAAAGACCGGCATGCTGCGCGGCGCTGAGTGCCACGCGTTCCATCAGACGCGCACGCAAAGCCCGCTGCCGCTGTGGTGACGGCTCAATCGGCGCCAAACCTTCCATGATCAGCTCGTTCAACTCGATTTGCTCGGACGCCTCGGTTTGTTCTGGGTTTTCTGATCGGGTGCTCATGGCTCTTATAGTTCAGACTGTCCGTCGGGGCCGAGTATCTCTCTCAAACTCAACAAGGCACGCCGGATTTGGGACTTCACGGTGCCGAGGGGTAAACCCGTGTGACCTGCGATTTCATCATGGCTAAGGCCGCGAAAAAAAGCCAGCGCCACCAACTGGCGCGGCGCGGCATCAAGGTTGCCCAAGGCTGCACGAAGGCGGTGCCCCTGCTGCACGGCCGTCAGCAAGTCTTGGGGATCTTCGCCGCGAGCGACTTCGATCTCCTTCAATTTTTCCGGTTCGGCTTCGCATTCGGCTGGGTCGATGCGGCGCACCGCGTCCAGGGCACGGCTTCTGGCTATCGTCATGATCCATGCCGCCGCCGTGCCCCGCGCCGGATCGAACCGCGGCGCCTGGCGCCAGACCTGCCAAAAGGCATCTTCGGCCACTTCTTCCGCGAGATCGGCGCGGCGCGTGATGCGCAAAGCCAGCCCGTAAACCCGCCTCAACATGGCCTCGTAGAGGAGTTCCAACGCCTGTTGGTCGCGATCCACCACGCGGGAAATCCATTCGCGTAGCAGCCGCTCGTCCGCTAAGACAGCCGGCTCCTGATGATGCGCCCCCACGGCTTCGGCCGACGGCGCCTCGGTTCCTTCGAATTCCGGCTCGCCCGGTTCCTGGGGCCCCGGAGCGATCCAGGGATCGTCTTCACTGTCGGCCATTCCATTCACCTCGGTCCCGTTATCTTCAGATTACGTTCCGAACGCTCGGTTGGATTCCGTTGCGCCCTCCGCCACGGACCCGCAGGATGTGGTCGCGATCCAGTCGCCGGCCAATGCCGGCTCCCTCGCGGTCACGGGCAGCCTCGGGGTCGATGCAGACCCGGTGGCCGGCTTCGACATCTACAGCCGTTTGAAGAACGGCGTGACGGTGGAGAACCGCGCGTTCGCCTCGCTCTCGATCGGCGGGACTTACGGCTTCTACCGGATCGACCTGTTGACCGGTAAGCCGACGCTCATTGGCAAGTTCGACGAAAACGTCATCGATATTGCGCTTCCGCTGAACCAGTAATGTGGTTCGTCCGAGGCGGATCCAAAGTCTCTCGCTCGATCCATCGATCGAGCGAGAGGCAGGGCCTCAACGGCCGGATCACCTCCCTGAGGATGCGCCACGCCGTCGCTGCCAGCGTTTGGATAGATTCGGCCGTTATCCGCAGCATTCCCGCTGGGCTTGAATCGGCGGACATTTCACCGAGCCATAGGAGCAGAACACGCAGCAATCCCCAGGTTTCGGCCGCAGCAGCATCTTGCAGTTCGTGCATTCGTAGTAGAACTGGCAAGCATCAGTGGGCATGGTTTCCAGCTTGGCGAAGCCGCATTTGGGACAGGTCAGAAGGGATTCGAGAATGACGGATTTCATAGCTGGCTCATGGGTGAAGGGTGGGCGGATGGCCGGCATCCCTGGCCGCCGGTCTCAAGACCCGGCAAATCCCGGAATCGACATCATCTCCGGCCTGCCGGATCGGCCGCCGGCAGAGGCATGCGCTCCATCAGGTAACACAGGCAATCCTGCCGGATGATCCGGGTATCCAGGGTCAGCATCGAAGGCATGGCATGGCGTTTCAACACCAGTCGCCCATCCGCGGCGTCAAAGAAATCGTCCGTCACGTTTTCACCCGCTTCGTTTCTCGCCAATACGGGCAAATGCGGATAATCGGGGTCAAGGGTACCCAGTACCGCGCCGGGCGCGAGCTCAGTGAAGTTAAGATGATCGAGTCTCGCGTCCAGGCGAAGGTCGGCTGGCTCACCATCGAAGCTGATGCTGGCCTCCTCGCCGACCACAACCTGGGCGACCGTGTGGTACAGATCGATGTCCTGCGGAGAGAGCGGGTGATCGGGCATGTCATGCAAGTGCAGACAAGCATCCAGAAATTTCATTGCGTGTTCGGTGCCGTAGGACTGTCCAGATTTCCCGCATTCCAGCGTGACTGTGGGACACAACGTGGCAAAGGCCGCCGACTGAGTTCCCTTGGGATGACTGAAATAGACCACCAGGCGACCGAACAATGTGGCGAGGCGAAAGAAGCGTTGATCGAGCCGGTTCACGCAGGCGTAATGCGGATTGAGTCCCGTATTGTTGTGTACGTCCACACTCGCGAACAAATGCCGGTCTCGCATGAGCTCCACGAGTTCGGCAGTCAGTGCGGTTTCGGCGCTTGTTGGCAGGGTTGTTCCGGGCCAGACCCGATTGTAATCCGGCTGGTTTCCCAGCCGCCGCAGACCCTCTCGCGCGGCGGCGACATTGCCGATCAGGAGCAGCAGAGTCCGCGGAAGCGTTTTGTGCCCATAGGATTTCAGCAAAGCGCGGACCGCTTCCCAACCGGTCGTTTCGTTGCCGTGTAGCAATACGGAGACAAAGAGCGGGCGAGGATCTTGCCCCGGAAATTCCAGCAGAGATGGGCCGGGAAGCAGGCGATGCAGCTGTCTGGCTTCAATATCCAAAAGACCATCCGGTAAATGGTCGAATCGGTGTAGGCGGAGCGGTGAATCTACAGGGGCCATAGGTGAACCGGCTCTCCTTCGCGTTGCAGGTCGAGATAACTGCGCATCATGGGGGCGAAATCTTGGGGATGCCGCGCCATGAATGATCGCTGCCATACGCTTCCGGTTTGGCCCGAAGCGGCGCGCGCCTCGATGATTCCGAGATAATGTCCGGCGTCCTGCGGGTCGATGCCGAGCTGGCTCAAGCCCCTTTCGGCCAGCGGTAGCAGGTGTTTCAGAATCAGCCTCCTCATCCGCCAGCGTTCGCCACCGAACCACACCGCATGCGCTGCGAGACCCAGCCGGGCCGCGTCATAGAAATTGTCGCGCGCGCTTGCAAAAGGCACTCTTTCGACGTTCATTTCCGTCACCAAGCCTTCCACCAGACCAAAAAAGAATACGGCGTTGGCAACCATGTCGGCAATCGTCGGTCCCGCCGGGATGACCCGATGCTCGACCCTAAGGTGCAGCGTGCCGTCCTCATCGAACCCGACCAAGGGGCGATTCCACCGCCAAATGGTTCCATTGTGCAATCTGAGATGAGACAGGGCTTCCGGCGCATCGGGAAACAAAGTGGGCAGCAAGACCGGGAAATGCGTGGCGTTCTCCCGAAAAACTTCGATCATGGAGCGGCGGACATAGTCGGTCCCGAAGCCGACCCGATGCAGCGGCCCTCGCGCTGCATCCTGATAGCCCCCCGCGTCGACCGACTGTTCGAACAGCGGAATCCGGGTTTCGGTCCATAGGTTGTGCCCGAACAAAAAAGGCGAGTTGCCGGATATGCCGACCGAAGGCGCACTGGCCAGTTGAGCACCGTTGTAATACGCCACCACTTTGTCTGAGGGAACCTGCAAATGCAACTGAAACGAAGTGGTTGCTGCCTCCAGCATCACATCCTGGCGCTCGCCGTGCAGATGCTCCCGGCCTACGATATCGAGTCGAATGGGACGTTGCCGGCGCGCCAGAAAAATCTGTTCGTTCAAGGCCTCATAGCGGTTGAGCGAGGATAATTGTTCCAAACCCAGGTCGTTTTCGCGGAGCGTGGGCAAGATGCCAATGGCGAGCAAATGAACACCCAGCCCGGTGGCTGTTTCGCAGGCCTCCTTCCAAAGGCATTCGAGTCGGGTTTGCAGCGATGAGAAAGCGTTTCCCTGCAATCGGAACGGCGGATGGTTGAATTCCACATTGAATTTGGCCAGTTCCGGCGAGGCGCATGGGTGATCGAAAACCGCCAGAAATTCCGCATTCCGAGGAACGGGACGCATGCTTTCGTCCACCAGCCAGGCTTCCAATTCAAGGCCACCCGTTGGTGCTCTAACCGAACAAACACCCGATTGAATCCGTTCGTCCAACAGTTCGGTTTCCTGATTCAGGCGTTGTAGAAATCGCTCAAAGTCTTCCGGCGAGAAGTGGGTGCTCGCAATTTCCTGTCCCATGCCTGACCTCGAATACAAAGTTCGTACGCTGATGTTAAATCAAAGCGATACCCGTTGGAGTGAATGAAGCTTGTGTTTTGACGCTAGGCAATCGGAGGAAGCTTCAAGTTGATAGAATGCGCCTTCGTTTCCCGCGTTTCAATTGCGCGTTCGTCCCGCGCGCCCCGGACTCTCAAGCCTAACCGACAGAATCGAAAACGATGACGATGAACCCGCTCCGCCTCAAGAAGAACGAGGAAAAACGCCTGCGTGCCGGGCATCTGTGGATTTTCAGCAACGAGGTCGACATTGCGCAGACGCCACTCAAGGGTTTCCAGCCGGGCGATCTGGCAGCGGTCGAGGATGCAAAGGGGCAGGCCATGGGGATTGCCTACGTCAATCCGGACTCCTTGATTTGTGCGCGAATTTTAACCCGCGACATTCACGCCGCCATCGACGAAAAGTTTTTCGTCCGACGCCTGGAAAATGCCTTGGCGCTGCGCGAGAGGCTGTTCGATCAGCCTTATTACCGGCTGGTTCACGGCGAGAGCGACGGCTTGCCGGGCCTGGTGGTCGACCGTTTCGGCGATGGGCTGAGCGTACAGACCAACACGGCCGGGATGGAGCGTCTGCAGCCAACGATCATTGCTGCGCTGGAAAAGCTGATGTCCCCACGCGCCATCGTGATGAAAAACACTTCCAGTCTACGCCAACTGGAAGGCTTGGAAAATGAGACCCGGATCGTCAGTGGCGAGTTGCCGCATTCCGTCGGGATCGAGGAAAACGGGGTCAAATTCCTGATCGACGTGGTGGGCGGCCAGAAGACCGGCTGGTTTTTCGATCATCGCAGCAACCGTGCATTGGCGGCGAAATTGGCGAAGGGGCAGCGCGTGCTCGATCTGTTTGCCTACACCGGCGCCTGGGGTATACAGGCGGCCGTGGCCGGGGCTGCGACGGTCGATTGCGTGGAAGGCTCGGAGGCTGCGCTGGGTATCGCTGCGGAAAATGCCCGGCTGAACGGCGTTTCCGAAAAAGTGAACTGCGTGCGTGCGGATGTGTTCGAGTTCCTGAAGCAGGCGCGCGAGGCGCGCAGCCACTACGATCTGATCGTCCTGGACCCGCCGGCCCTGATCAAGCGCAAGAAGGACGTCAAGCCCGGCGTCGAGGCCTACCGTCGCCTGAACCAGGGCGCGCTGCAACTGCTCGCCCCGGGCGGAATCCTGATTTCGGCATCCTGCTCATACCACCTTCACCAGGACACCCTGCATGACATCCTGCGCGCCGCGGCCAGGCACGGCGACCGTCACCTGGTGTTCATCGCCCGCGGGGGACAGGCGCCCGATCACCCCGTTCACCCCGCCATTCCGGAGACGGATTATTTAAAGGCGTTCTTTTGCCGGGTCTCGCCGAGTTTGTAGGAAAACCCGCCGGATTTTGTACTTTATTGATTGTATGGATGGAGCTTGAGGATGCTCCCGGTAACCACGCAGTCGGATTTATTGACTTCACAGTCCTTGGCCGAGACCGCTGCCCTGGTGCCCGGTTGAATCCGTCTGGCTTAAACAGAAGTGGAGTCAGATACATTTTTCCCTATGCAATCGTGTCTGACACCGTTTCTACGCCGTTTTTACGGGCAGCGCTGTCCTCGCTTGATGGCTTAACCGCTCAGTTGTGGAGAAGGTGGTTAGCAACGGTACCCAGCCCGCCGATACGTTTCGTGCCTCAGGGCGTATACAGCAATTCGCTGCCCT
>DATIXD010000231.1:0-7937 GCA_035518875.1 Methylococcaceae bacterium
GCGCGCATCGCCGGCGGCGATACGAGACAATCGATGGCCGTCCACGCGATTCCCGGCGCGTTTGTGTACCGGTTTCCGCATTCGACTGGATTGCACCAAGCCCTGCAGGGCGGCGCGAATCCGACCCGATTCGTTGAGAGATTTTGCCAGCAAGTTGGCACCGCAACGATCATCCCGAGGCGGTTCTTCTGCCACGGGTAGCGTCAACGGCGATTCCTCCGCCGCGCTGAGCTTGAGAACGTCCTGTGCCAGTTCGAACACGTCCGGTCGAATATCGTCTTCCCCCGCGGAGAGCACGGACTGGCAGATTCGTTCTGCTTCCTCCGCATCCAGAGAGTTCCCGGAGCGAGGGTCGGCAGCTTGGGCGTCTGTGTCAATTTCAGCGTCGCCGACTTGATCCGTATCCGTTTGCGATCCATTGCCTTCCAAGCCTCTGTCTTCATCGGACGGAGTGTGATTCTCCGCCCCTGTGGAGCTGCCTTCCGTGTCTGAGGTGCCTTCTGGATCCGAATTCCCTGGCTGTGGGGCTTGCGCCCGCGCCTTGTCCATCTCGTCCTGGATCATCCGCAAGATCCGATCCGTCAGGCGGAGACAATCGCGGGTGTCGCCGAGGTGAGGAACTTCCGACAGCAACCCGTACAGTCGGGTGACGGCGCCGGCCGGAAACTTCTCGTCGAGCAGGTGCTCGGCCCGATCGGCCAAGTCCCGCAACGCAGTCTGTCCCAGTTCCCGGCAACGCAGCCCGAACAGCAGAAAGGCCTGCAGCACCGCGGCCGGGTGAGCCTCCAACGTCGGTGCGGCATAGCTGCTGTCGTTTACCAGCTTCTGTACCGTCTTCTCGATGGTCAGCCGCGTTCCCGGGTAGCTTTCCGCCAGCCGCTTTTCGATGCGGACATCCTCGAGGATGTTGAGGATGGCCTTGCGGATCGGCGTGGTGGCCGCCTGCCGGAAATACTCGAACTGCGTATACCGAACGTGGGCCGCCTCGTGGGCCAGATAGCCCCAGGCCACGTCCCGATAGCCAGCGTCGGCACCGTCATAGGCCGGAACCTGGATGATGTCGCCGTCGGTATGGGCATCCTGCCCGCCGATGCGGACTTTCACGCCCAGTTTGTCGCCCAGCGCCGCGGCGACGATGGGAAAAGCCTGGTTGAGCGATCGGTTGGTTTTCATAGGTTTCCTCCGAAAAAACGGGGCAAACCATCCCCAAGGGGTGGAATCACCCCTTGGGTTGAAAAATGGTCGAGCGTTTCAGAACCAGAAGTCGTCGGCCAAAGCCGGCTCTTCATCCGGCTCGGTAGCGGCTTCCGCTGCCGATTCGTCCGTTTCCGGTTCATCGGGCCAGAAGCCATCATCTGCCTTCTGGTTCGGGGACTCATCGATGGTCATCATCGACAATGAATCGGCGTCACGCTCGATTTCCGGAATCGTCTCCGCAATCGATCGATTCAGTTCCCCGACCTGCAGCAACCCGTCGCCATGGCGCTTGATGCGCTTTGCATCGGACAACAGCAAGGCGGTGGCGAATACTTCCTGCAGATAAGCCCCTTCCAGAGGACCCGTTTTCGGGACTCTGGAAAGAAGATCATCGAGGGTCTGGACCACGGGGTGGACCCGGTGGTCCAGAAACGCCAGCCCGTCCAGCTTGTCCCGAATCCGTTTGAAGGGACTCAGGGCCTTGCGGGTCACGGACTGCCGTCCCAGGAGCGAGCTTTCCAGCAGATCGTTGGCGTCCTGGGCGATCTCCCGGAACAGGGTGTCACTCAGGGTGCCGGCCTTGCGGTGCAGCGAGTCACCAAGGGGAGATGCGTCGGTATCTTCCCCAGCGATCGCTTCGGGACCCGGATCGGAATCGGCGATCGGATGGCTGACCCGAAAGATCACGTAATCGAAGCGCAGGCCTGCGGCCACCACGTCGACCGGATCCACCGCCCGACGAATGACCGGGGCGAACTCCGGGTGTTTGGCCACCCAGCCCTCGATGGTCTGATCGTAACGGGACAGAAAGTCGTCCCGGGCGATCTCAAAGCTCGAAGCGATGCGCTCCAGCTCCGCCTGGATCGAGGCGATGGTTCCTTCAGGTACGGCGATGCCGCCTAGAAAACGGGTGCCCACCCTGAGGCAGATGCGCTCGGCCTCCTTCTTCAGCCGGTTGAAGACCGCCAGCTCCTGCGGATCGGCGATCTTCTTCGAGCCCAGGGAAGCCAGATCCTCCGGCGGCAGCACGCTGCCGTCGGCCAGGATCAGATCCTCCTTGCGCAGTTTCTTGCGACCGCCCCAGATGTGAGCGTCGATCTTGACCACCCGCAGGCGGTCCAGCACAAACGTGGTTTCTTGCATGATGCGTCCTCCAATAAAGAAAACAGGACGCAGCGTCCCCAAGGGGCATGCGCCCCGTTGGGGTTGATGAAAATAGTCAGGCCTAAAACCAACTGTCGTGATCGCTCACGATCGCTTCCGCCAGATTGATTTTCGGCTGTAGCAGTCCCAGCACTTCGGCCAGTGGTCTGACAGCCTCCATATCGGTGCCGAACAACGTCAGCACCGCCGTTTCGTTGCGCAGATCGTGACCGATCTCGATGCCGTCTTCGGTGGCCAGGCTGACGCGCACGCCAAGTGGTAAGCCCAGCGTGAGCTTCTGCAAGGCCATGAGGAACAGCACCGGCTTGATGCCGGCTTTTCCCTCCGGTTTGATGATGCCGGAACGATCCCGGTCCGGCTTGGGCAAAGGCCAGCCGTCCCAGGTGTCGCCGTCGAAGTCGGGCTCGATGAGCAGTATCCGTGAATGTAGCTGCGCTATGGCCCGTTGGAGTCCGTTCCAGGCGTCTTGGAGATCGACGAGATGGAGACGCCAATACACGGCATCCTCCTTCACGATAGTCTCATCGGGCAACACCTCGCCCTTGCCGTCCTTGATCGAACGAATCCGACCATCGGCCTCGATCAGCACCTGTCCGACATGGACATAGCCCTTGCGCCGTTTGGCGTTTTCTAGGGCGATCTTGTCCTGTCGGCGGGTACTGATCTGCGGCAGCGTGGGTCCGGTAGGTCCCCAGCGCGTGATGATGCTGCCATCGGCATTGCGCCGGATCGCCCAGTCCTTGCTCGAACCGTCCGGATGGGTGAAACGCCAGAGGTCGAAGGCGTCCATCACGCGCCACTCCAATCGTCTCCGAAGATATCGGCGGCTATCCTGTGGATCGCCAGCCGCTGTTCCGGTTCGGCGCGCAGGGTCAGCGCCCGATCCAGGGCGTATTCCAGGGCATTGGGTGCGCCCTTGAAAGCCACCGTCAGCGCCGCCCAGCGGAGTAAGCCGCGGGTAGATAGGGTGACGCTGAGCATACCCGTTCCGTCTTCACCGCCGACGAAGAGCTTGCGCACTTCATTGGCCACCCGGATCATCTTTTCCCGGATGGGCGCCGGGATGGCGGGAATGGCCGTCGCCAGCAGGGAGTCTTCCAGCGCCGGTTCCGGGTAACCGATTTCGATCAGGCGGAACCTGTCCAAGAGTGCCAGGTTCTGCCGCAGCACCCCTTGGTACAGCCCGCTTTGATCGCCGGCGCCGGCGCTATTGCCGGTGGCGACCAAACGGAACTTCGGGTGCGGACGAATCACTTCGCCGCCGTTCTGCGGTATCACCAAAGGCTGCCCCTCGATGATGTCGTTCAGTCCCGCCAGTTCGGACGGGTCCATGAGGTCGAGCTCGTTGAGGATCAGGATATGACCCTCGCGGATAGCCTGCGCCAGGGGACCATGGACGAAGCGCATGCTGCCGTCGACCAGGGTGAATTGACCGATCAGATCGGACAGCTCCAGCCGCCCGTGGCAGGTCACCGCATGCACCGGCCAGTTCAGCCGGGCCGCGACCTGTGTCACCAGGGAGGTCTTGCCGGAGCCGGTGGGACCGGTGACATACAGCCCGTCGCCCTGGGCGTTACCCAGAAAGGCCAGTACGTCCCGCAAGTGTTCCTTGCGGAACACGTAATCCCGTTTCAGCGGAATCCGCGGGTGGGTGTCATCGGCGAAACCTTCGACGGTCATCCGGGCGGGCGCCGGAATGCCGAAAACTTCAGCGATGGAAAATGCTTGATACATGTTGCCTCCTGTTCAGGGTTAACCCCCGACGAGAAGGCGCATGCACCCAGCGAAGGGGCACGAACCTCCCCTTCGGGGTTGCGAAATGGAGACTCCGCGATAGGATGACCTTACAGGTCACCCCACGAGAAGCCACGATGATAAGACTCGGTAATCACCTCAAGCTGACAAACAGCGAGCAGAATGCCTTCCGAACGATGACGGGGGTCCAAAGACCACCCCGCACCGTCGAAGACCATAATGCCGCCCTCGAGACAGCAGCCGAGGACTGGCGGGAAACGGACGATGGTCCCGCCTCCCATTTACTGCGGGCCGTGCTACTCGCCGAACGCATCGGCCAGAAGTAGCTCGGCGAGCATGGACGTCTTGCGCCGGCCGATGGCCTTGAGGCCCAGCAGCTGGCGAAGGCACTCGGCCTGACCACGGTCGATCAAGGACAGCGCCAGGGTTCTGGCCAGATCGTCGGGCAACTCCCGGAATAGATCGGGATGTTGGATCAAGGTACCCGCCACGGACGCCGGTTTGAGGGCGGCCACCTCGAGGATGCGATCCTCGGCGGCGATGCGGGCAGCCTTGCGGGAAAAAAGCGTATCGATTCGTTTCATATGCGTATCTCCTTTTGATGCGGGGAGATACGCCCCGACCGGGGAAGTATTCCCCCGTTGGGTTGTGACGTGATGAGACCTTGCGGTCTTGGATGCCGGCCTTGACGCAACCGGTACGGAGAAGAAATCTTCCCCGCCGCCTCGAGACGGAACGCCTGCACTGGGCAGGATTTCAGCGTCGACAAACGTCAACGCATGAAAAGCTAATGGTTTGAGCAGCCTTTCCGATGCCATCGGCCAACCAAATACATGGGAAAAGCCCCAAACGAGTTGGGGCGTTGGTAAGAATCAAAACCAGAAATCCGAGCCGGCGACCTGCTTCAGCACATCCGGCTCGAACGGCACTTCCGTACGGTCACCGTCCTCTTGGCGCACCGTGATACGGACCCGCTCCGCCGGCTTGCGCCGGTAGACTTCGAGTTCACTGTCAGGGAGATCAGGACTCAAGGCCTTGAGGGCCGCCTTGTAGTCGATGGCACCCTGCTGCAGAAACCGGCTGATGCGCACGCCGCTGGACTCTGCCAGGCTGAACTCGCCCATCTGCGCCAGAAACGCGCCTTCCAGACCGGCGAGTTTCTTCTCGATCGCCTTGGCCTCCGCGACATAAGCGCCCAGCTTGTCATCCAGCTGCCGGTATTCGGCGGCTAGACGTAGCCAGGTTTCCTGGTCTGGACCAGACGGCACGTACAAGTCCCGGTCGGGATCGAGCGGCGGCTCCTTACCCGTGCGTATGCACTCCCAGAACTCCCGTGCCCGTTCCACGATCTGCTCGATGCAGTGATCGTCGCGCGGTACCGGAAGATCCAGCACTTCCTCGCCATGATGCAGGGACAACATCCCCTGGTCGGCATCGGCCACGAAGATTTGGGTCTGGACCTGAGCGTAATAACGGCGGTACAGCAGCGACTCGCCGCCCAATGCGACCGCCTCGCGGAAGTTATCTTCCGTCGGCGCTTTCAGTTCCACCGGCCGGCCGTCGTCGGTCAGCCCGTCGAAACTGGCCCGCAGTATCGGTTCGGCCGAGGACTCGGCGCAGAGCGGCAACAGCATGACGTCATGTCGCTCTTCGAAACGGCGTCGGGCTTTGGGTTCTTCGCGGATGCCGCGCTGCACGTGCGGATTGCCGGAGAGATCCTCGGGCAAGATCAGACCTCGCTTTTCGCCCCATAAACGCCAGGGCGTCTTGTAAGGCGAACCGAGCAGTACCGCTGCTTCCGAGGCGGTCACGCCGGCGTTGCGCCAGGCATGCCATTCGGGGGTTCGCTGTTTCAGATCTACGACCTTCATGGCGTCACCTTCCGATTGACGGTCAGCTGCGCCTGTATGGCTCCGATTTCAGAGAATCGGCGCAATTGTTTGGCAGAGGAGGCCGCAGTCTCCGGATTCTCGAAGAACAGCAGGACCGTATCGTCCGACGCGTAAATTCCGGCCCCGAAGTTTCTGGCTAACCGGTTGATTGCCGCCTCCAGCGATCTTTCGCCGGTCATTGGACTCCAGAACCGTTCCAGATATTCCCGCCCATGCTTGCGCAGCACGGCGGGGCTTTCGTAACGCTGCCATTCGGTATGGGGCGGCAACAGATTGGGGGATTTGTTCATGACGTGCCTCCTGAAAAAAGGGGCGCCATGGTCATCACCCCGACGGCGATGCGTGACGCCCCGGTGGGGTTGAACGAAGGAGCGAGCCTTACGGATCAGGCCGCTTCGGCGGGGTTTGGACTCTTGAGCCTGTGTTTGGCTTGGGTGATGGCATCCATTCCTGAAACCGCCGATCCGTTGCCAGACGGCGAAGGTATCGATACGCCCTGTTGGGCTTTTCGAATCTCCGAGTTGACGAACATCAGATCGGGCCCGCTGAAATGCTCGGCGGCATAGTCCAGCGCCGCCTGCCAGGCACCGCCGGCTTTTTCGGCCCGCGTGACCAGTTTGGCCGCCATGCGTTTGGCATCCTCGCTGGCTTCGCCTTCGGTAAAGGGAACCGCCTCTGTCCCGGCAGCCATGATCTCGGCCTGGCCTTCCAGGATGCGTTCGGCCTCGTCCACGTCGTAAATGCCGACGAAGCCGAAAGCCATGCGCGCCGCCTGGATGGTGGCCTTGTGCCTGAGCATCCGTTTGGTATGGGACTGCCAGGGCCCGGCCACGGTGAAGCTTTTGCCGTCGCGGTTGCCCTTGAACGGCTCCCGGTAAACCTCGTCCAGATATTCCCGGATGGTTACGGGGTGCGTTCGGTCCTTGCGGAACAACACACACTCCAGCCATTCCGGACAGGGCTTGCCTCCTTCCGGCGTGATCATCGTTTCGGCCGGCTTAAACGCCATGCCATCGAAAGATGGATGGGAATTGATGATGCGCGCCCAGCCATCGACCCCGACCACGGGCACGATTCCGTTTTGCTTGTCCGGAAACGCATAGATCTCGCGGGTGAAGGGATTGAGGCCGAATTGATCAGCGACGATCAGCAATGCCATCATCTGCGCATCGCTGACCGCGCCGTCCTTGACCTTGAAGGCAGTGGCCTTGAGCGTGTCGACGATCTTGTCCTCGTCGAAGGAAAAGCGCTCGGCGAATTTCTGGATCAGTTTGTTGTTCATGATGTCCTCCAGTGAGGGGACACCACGACCCCGACGGGGAGGGCATCCCCGCTTCGGGTTGATTGAAAAGAAAGCCCGGGCCGGACGAGCAGTCAGGCCGGGAGCTGATGACGCCGCAGAACGATCAGCCTAGAACGGGATGTCCCCGAAGGCCTCGTCGAATTCGTCCGCATCGGTCGACGTCGCGGACGGTTCCTCGGCGGCACCGCCGGCTCTATCGTTCGTACCGCAAGGTCTTCGATCCAGCAAGGTCAGTTCGGTCCCGACGATCTCGGTGGTGTAACGATCTTCGCCGGCCTTTTGCCACTTGCGGGTACGCAGCCGGCCTTCGACGTAGACCAACGAGCCCTTCTTCAGGTACT
This sequence comes from Methylococcaceae bacterium, assembly GCA_035518875.1. GTDB lineage: Bacteria > Pseudomonadota > Gammaproteobacteria > Methylococcales > Methylococcaceae > DATIXD01. The sequence continues at coordinate 7,653 of DATIXD010000231.1, forward strand.
CCTTGGCCACTTCGGCCTGCCGTCCGAACAGGACGATGCGATGCCATTCGGTGTGTTTCAGGCGTTGACCGGTTTCCCGGTCCTTGTAGGGTTCCGAGGTGGCGACCGCCAGATTGGCGATGGCCTTGCCGTCGGCGGTATAACGCACGTCCGGATCGCGGCCCAGAAAGCCGATGATTTGCGATTGGTTCAACATGAAATGACTCCCCCCGCCGCACTCGGGAACGGAAACAATGCGGCCTGCCTGTGCGGTGAGCAGGTCGATCCGGGGAGGAGTTACACGCC
>DATIXD010000232.1:0-4239 GCA_035518875.1 Methylococcaceae bacterium
TGTCGCTGGCAAGGGTCAGGCGTTTTCTTGATTGTCGGGGCGCGACACTTCCTCCACAGTCTTGAATGTCGCGAAGCTTTGCGGCCTTCCGATCTGGATTGTCGCTGTAGCACGGCCCTGCGGCGGTAGCTTTCGACATTCATCTCGAAGACCGTGCCGTGATGGACAAGGCGGTCCACGGCGGCGAGGGTCATGGCGGGACCTGGGAATACCCGGCTCCAATCGCCGAAGGGCTGGTGGCATTCAGGAAAATGCTGGCCATGCCGGTGATTACTATAACCGGGGCACTGGCGTCGATGGTGCGGCCTGTAGTCATAGCGCGCCTAGAAATTATGTTGCGGCTCAAGCCGGGGGAGCCCACCCATTGCCCCGGCTCGATCCGGCACTTCGCAACATAACGGCTGTATCGATACCCGTCCGGGTGCTGGGCGATATATTCGATCGAGAGGGTGACATGCTTGCGCTTGAGCTCCCGATGCACCCAGGCCCAGTCCAGCTCGGCATATTGCCGATGCCCCTGCTTCTTCCCGGCATTGCGGTACATCCAGGCTTCCAGAGCCGCATCCGTGACCTCATCGCCCTGCGGCCACACCAAGCCCGAGGCCGCAAAACGCTTCAGCGTCGCGCGCACCGTCGACGGCACCACCCCGGTCCGCCGGGCAATCTGGTGTTTGGACGCCCCGGCGCATCCCAAACGAACAATCTCGTACACATGGCGCATGCAAACTCTCCCCGCCGGCATCAATCCCCTCCTCGGCTACGGCCAAAGAGGCGATCCTAAACACAGCCAACGGAGAGCCCGTCACCCTCTCAATGCCGGGCGACAATATCCCGGAATTGACGGGCGAGGATTTCTCGGAATCAGTGGGCGACTATATTTCGTAATAGGGGGGCGACATCATCTCGGAGTGGATGGGCGGCTTCCTTCGGAAGAGGCATTTTTACCCCCGAAGTGTTGCAATACCCGGGACCGAGCGTTGATTCAGGTCAATAAGACCGAGTCAAAATTGTGAAAGTCATATGTCTCGGACTGATTTGTACTTGTCCGAAAGTCAGCCGCTTCCGGGCACCCAACCAAATCTGGTAAATGACGAGGATGGGGGCAACCGCGAAGCTCAAGCGATGGACATCGAAAAGCACCATATCCTTTACCTCACCGGGGGCATAGAATCGCCGCCAGTGGGGACGGCATGTGGTAACGGTAGGTATTGGCGATGGTGATGGCGACGTTTCGCTTTTACGAGAAACTCAATGACTTCCTGGCGCCCGCGCGGCGACGGTCCGAGTTCAGCATTGCGTGTGCCCGCGCTGCCACGACCAAGCACATGATCGAGGCCCTTGGTGTGCCGCACACCGAGGTGGAACTGATTTTGGTCAACAGCGAATCGGCCGACTTCGATCGCCTGGTGCATGACGGCGACCGCATAGCCGTCTACCCGAAATTCGAGGCCCTCGACATCACACCGCTGCTGCGCGTACGCCAGTGGCCGCTGCGCCACACGTGCTTCGTCGCCGACGCCCAACTCGGCGGATTGGCGCGCCTGCTCCGCATGGCCGGCTTCGACACCCTTTACCGTAACGACTACCGCGATCGCGAAATTGCCGACACCGCCATCCGCGAAGGGCGCATTGTTCTGACGCGCGACCGCGAACTGCTCAAGCTGCGCGGCATCACGCACGGCTGTTACATCCGCCTCCTGAAGCCGGCGCAGCAGTTCCGGGATATCGTCGCACGGCTGGATTTGGCGCGGAGCCTGCGCCCCTTCACGCTCTGCATGGAGTGCAACGTGCCCCTGCGGGCCATCGACAAGGCATTGGTGCTCGATCGACTGCCGCCGTCGGTGCAAGCCGGTTGCGACCGCTTTACAACTTGCGATCACTGCGGTCGCGTCTTCTGGCAGGGGTCCCATTGGCGGCGGATGCGCGCGCAGCTGGATGAGTTGGTGCCTCAGCGCCTCGCTGCGCTGGGCGACAGCCGAGCAGGGACACTGTAAAGACTGGCCGCCGCCAGCAGCAACCCGGCGACATAGCCCCGTCGGCCTCAGCAGAACCCAGTCCTCCTTCCGGGATACAGAAAGGGGATTCGTCTTCGGTGGTTGCGTTGGTACGATTTGTGTCTGCAGAACGTCGCCGCCATTTGCGTCCGCTACGGAGAACGAGACCACTTCGACTGAACGGCCGCCCTGGGCGCGGAGCCGCCGGTCGCCAAGAAGATACCAAACGAGGTCATGAAAACCACTTGATGCAGCTTTAGCGTCGCCCGAGGGGTACAGGGGGGGGCGGTATCGGCAGCCGTTTAGGATGGGGGCGCCTCGTAAGTTGTCCTTGCGGCCTTGGTCCTTGTTGCGTAGTGTCACCATTGCCCGGGGACCTTTGCCGCGCTCTTCAGCCGGCCTTTTCGAGAACCCCGTCATGCTGAGGGCAAGGAAGCAACGCAACATAAATAAGGAGATCGATATGCGAATCTCATTTTTGCTAGCGTTCGCTGGTGTTGGACTGCTGCCAGCGGTGGCTTTAGCAACTGATTCGTCGAATTTTATATTGAAAACCACTAAGGACCTCTACACGGTTTGCTCGACAGCTAACAACGACCCGCTTCGCGCCCAGGCGATCAATTTCTGCGAGGGCTATCTACTCGGCGTTGTGAGTTATGACGACGCGATCGCCGATAGCAAACATCTGCATCGCCTTGTTTGCTATCCGCCAACGGCGACGCGTAATGAAGGGATCCAGGCATTCATCGACTGGGCGGCAAGCCATCAACAGGATCAAGAGCTGATGAATGCTCCGCCGGTTCTCGGCGCGATCCGTGGTTTGGCCGCGAAATGGCCGTGCAGCCAGGAGACAGGGCAATGAAACGCGCGTCAATCGTGCTAAGCGCTGCCGCTATCCTCGCTCTCGGCGGGTGTGGTCAAACAACGGCGTCACGTTCGGTGAGCGGTGGGTTGATGGGAGCGGCGGGCGGTGCGGCCATCGGCGCCATCGCAGGCAATGCGGGCATGGGTGCGGCGATCGGCGCTGGTGTCGGGCTGGTGGGGGGATACCTCTATGATCAGCAGCAAAAGGGACACATCGACTACTAAGTCTTCTATCCAGTAAATTGGCAAGGGGGTTCGGCGCCTATCGGGCCCCCACCGAAACGCCCTTTCCCCACAGAAATGCGTCAATGGCCATCGAAGGCGGGGTCGAAGTTGGGTGTAAGCATTCGCGTAGGCCGCAGAGCTATAGCGGATCGGTTTATTACTTGAGGAGATCAGGGTTGGCCTTATGGATTTCGATCAGGTTCAGCAGCGTCTTGATCCCAAAGTCGGTGAATGCCATGCCCTTTTCGTCACCGTCTCCATAGACCCAGATGAGGCCATCCGCCTGGTCCATTTCATTGGCAACGTCACCCAACCAGTCCCCATCTTCGCGGCACGATTGAATAGCGGGGCCGGATCATCGTAACGCTGGGGGTATACAGGCAAGCGGGCAGTCCTCCCCAGACCAGACAGAATTTGACCGAGGCAAAGGTATTTTGGCTCAGGCAAAGCTCGTAGGGGGTAAGACGCTTTGTCGAAAAAGTCTGCGGGTTCGCTTCTGGCGAACAAAGGTAATTCGCGTTCGGGGTAAGTGGTTGTGGACCTATGATTTTGACCTGCGCAGTGTCGCCACTTGAAGCTCCAGTCCTGTGTTGGCGGACTTTGCCGGCAGCCTGTATGTCCGCTGTCGGTAGCCCGCGATGATTCCAGGAACGACCATCATGGGCGCGAAGCCGCCGGCACTGGGCCGCATTGAATATCGGCATCCGAAAAGGCCCGCTCCTTGCCTTGGCGACTATCATGGGGCGGTAAGAGAGATGCCGAGAGGTCCTTCGCTCGGCGAATGGATTCACCGGAACAGCGCCTTATCTGCCCACACATAGAAGGTCTTCGGCGCCTGTGCAGGACAATCTGATCGGCATGCGGACGCCACCGGCACAGCGCCATTTAGCAAAAGAATCGCCCGCCCCCGGCAGCTTCCCCTCTATGCTGGTTACCGATCACAGCGAACCATACAAAACGGGCTTTAGCAGATGAATTACACCACCAGCGTTGAACAGAAATGGGCGCAACTGGCAGATGCCATTGCCTATGCGCTCGACATCCACGCCGCGCAGATCCGCAAAGGTTCGGAGACGCCCTATATCGGCCATTTGCTCGGCGTGGCGAGCCTCGTCCTCGAGCATGGTGGCGATGAGGAACAGGCCATGGCCGCGGT
>DATIXD010000233.1:0-19395 GCA_035518875.1 Methylococcaceae bacterium
GGAGATGGTCATGCCGGGCGACAACATCAAGATCAACGTCAAGCTGATCGCTCCGATTGCCATGGAAGAAGGTCTGCGATTCGCCGTCCGTGAGGGCGGTCGTACCGTCGGCGCCGGCGTCGTTTCCAAAGTGATTGAGTAAATACAATGTCGAAGCAAAGAATCAGAATAAGATTGAAAGCGTTCGATCATCGGTTGATTGACCAATCCGCGAGTGAAATTGTTGAGACCGCCAAGCGTACCGGCGCACAGGTCTTGGGGCCCATCCCGTTGCCGACCAAAAAGGAGCGGTGGACGGTGCTGGTCTCCCCGCACGTGAATAAGGACGCGCGGGATCAATATGAACTGAGGACGCACAAGCGATTGATGGACATCATTGACCCGACCGACAAGACGGTCGATGCGCTAATGAAGCTTGATCTTGCCGCCGGCGTTGACGTCCAAATCAAACTGAATTAATCGAACAAGCTTTCTGGAGTTTAGCGATGGCAATTGGTCTGGTGGGCCGCAAGTGTGGCATGACCCGCATTTATGTCGAGGATGGGTCGGCGATACCGGTTACGGTCGTGTATGTTGATTCTAATAAGGTCGTCCAGGTAAAGACGGTCGAAACGGACGGATATCGCGCGGTCCAGGTCACCACCGGCAGCAAAAAAAGATCGAGATTGTCCAAACCGATCGCCGGACATTACGCGAAAGCCAGCCTGGAAGCGGGTCGCGGTTTGTGGGAATTCCGGATTGATGACACTGACCAAGCCGAGTACTCGGTTGGCGCGGAGTTTGGCGTCGATCTTTTCAAAGAAGGACAGTACGTAGACGTGAGAGGGGTAACGATCGGTAAGGGGTTTGCAGGCGTTGTAAAGCGGTACAACTTTAGAACGCAGGATGCAACCCATGGTAACTCATTGTCGCACCGCGCCCCCGGTTCCATAGGGCAGAACCAGACCCCCGGACGCGTGTTCAAGGGAAAAAAAATGGCCGGTCATATGGGAAGCGAGAATATGACGGTTCAGAGCCTGAAAATCTGCGGCGTCGATAAGGAGAAGTCCTTGCTATTGATCAAGGGCGCGATTCCAGGGCCGAAGGGCAGTGATGTGGTCGTCCGTCCGGCTGAAAAGAAATAACAGGGTATTAAGAAAGATGAGCCTACAAATCCAGGTGGTAAAAGACGGTCAGGATGGTGCGCCGGTAACGGTGTCCGAGATCGTTTTCGGACAGAACTTTAACGAGCCATTGGTGCATCAGTTGGTCGTATCCTACCTGGCCGCCGCTCGTTCTGGCACCAAGGCACAGAAAAGCCGTTCCGATGTCAGTGGCGGTGGTGCCAAACCCTGGAAACAGAAAGGCAGTGGTCGCGCTCGCGCCGGTACCACGCGCAGCCCGTTATGGCGCACCGGTGGCGTTACATTCGCGGCGAGTACTCGTTCCTATAAGCAGAAGCTGAACAAGAAGATGTATCGCGCCGCGATGCGATCAATTTTCTCGGAATTGCTGCGCCAGGATCGTCTCATCGTGAGCGATGATGTGTTTCCTTCCGCGCCGAAAACCAAGGAGCTGTGCGGCAGGCTGAAAAGCTTGGGTGCGCCAAATGCGTTGATCATCACCGATGCAGTCAATGTTGACCTATTTCTGGCTGCCAGAAACCTGGCGCATGTTGAGGTTTGCACCGCCGATTCGCTGAGCCCCGTTTCATTGGTCAATAGCGAAAAGGTCATTGTGACCACGCAGGCCGTTAAGAATTTGGAGGCACGACTGGGATGAAACAGCAGGATATCATCAGGGTGCTGCAGGCGCCGGTAATCTCCGAGAAAGGCAGCAGGCTTGCGGAACAAGAAAAGTGTTTTGTATTCCGGGTCAGGAAAGCCTCGACGAAGGGTCATATCAAGCGTGCGGTCGAAATGATGTTCAACGTCAAAGTCGATTCCGTACATGTATTGAACGTGAAAGGCAAGATCAAGCGTGCCGGGCGATTTATCGGTGAGCGTTCGGATTGGAAGAAGGCTTATATCAAGTTGAAGCCCGGTTTCGACATCGAGCTGGCTGCGCCCTGACGGCCAAGTCGCGGGTTTACGCACTGAAATTCACAGCGGAATCTAAAAAATGGCTCTCATTAAATCCAAACCAACCTCGGCGGGCTCCAGATTCGTCGTACGCGTCAAGACCGAAGGGTTGTACAAAGGCAAACCCTTTGCCGGACTGCTGGAAAAAAAATCGAAAAACGCCGGCAGGAACAACCAGGGTCGCGTGACGACTCGGCATAAAGGGGGGGGTCACAAACAGCATTACCGTGTGATCGATTTTAAGCGCGACAAGCTTGACATTGGGGGCACGGTCGAGCGGGTCGAATACGATCCGAATAGAACGGCGCACATCGCCTTGATTCTATACAGGGACGGCGAGCGTCGTTACATGATTGCTCCGAAAGGCTTGCAAGTCGGCCAAGAAGTTATTGCTTCGGAATTCGCGCCCATTCGGGTCGGCAACTGCCTGCCGATCAGGAATATTCCGGTGGGTTCTCAGATCCACTGCGTCGAGAACAAGCCGGGAAAAGGCGCCCAGTTTGCCCGCAGTGCCGGTGCTGCCGTTCAGTTGGTAGCCAAAGAAGGGGCTTATGCGACCATCCGCATGCGCTCCAGCGAAATGAGAAAAGTCCTCGTCGACTGCAAAGCGGTGATCGGCGAAGTGTCAAATTCCGAGCACAACCTGATTTCCTTGGGCAAGGCCGGTGCATCGCGCTGGCGTGGGGTTCGACCGACCGTTCGGGGCGTTGCAATGAACCCGGTCGACCATCCCCACGGTGGCGGCGAGGGCAGAACCTCTGGTGGTCGGCATCCGGTTTCGCCGTGGGGTACTCCCACAAAGGGTTATAAAACGCGTAGCAATAAGCGCACCGACGATATGATCGTTCGTGGTCGTAAGCAAAGATAAGACAAGAGGTATCATCCGTGCCACGCTCAATTAAAAAGGGCCCCTTTATCGATCATCAGTTGCTGAAAAAAGTGCTCGATGCCGCTCAGTCCGGGGCAAAAAAGCCGATTAAGACATGGTCTCGGCGTTCGATGGTGATCCCGGATATGATCGGTCTGACCTTGGCGATACACAATGGCAAACAGCATGTGCCAGTTTTGGTGTCTGATAACATGGTAGGCCACAAACTCGGCGAGTTCGCTCCGACCAGGACTTATAAAGGCCATCAGGCGGATAAGAAATCTAAATAAGTGGTTTGGTGAATAAGATGGAAACCTCTGCGAAGCTTAGCAACGCCCGCGTATCTCCGCAAAAGTGCAGACTGGTGGCAGACCAGATCCGTGGATTGAATGTGGCGAAGGCGATTGATCTATTAAATTTCAGCACCAAAAAATCGGCCAAGTTAGTGAAAAAGGTGCTCGAGTCGGCAATTGCCAATGCAGAGCACAATGATGGCGCCGATGTCGATGAGTTGCGGGTTTCGTCGGTTTACGTCAATGAGGGACCGTATCTGAAAAGAATGAGTCCGCGTGCGAAAGGGCGCGGAAACAGAATTCTGAAGCGTACCTGCCATATCACCGTTAACGTTTCCGAGCACAAATAAGGGTCTTTATCATGGGACAAAAAGTTCATCCTACGGGAATCAGACTGGGATACATCAAGGATTGGACGTCGCGCTGGTATGCTAATACCCAGAATTATCCGGAATTCCTTTATAAAGACCTGAAGGTGCGCGAATTTCTGAAAAAGAAATTGGGGCATGCTTCGATCAGCAGAATACAGATCAATCGCCCGGCGAATAATGCGCACATCACCATTCACACCGCAAGACCCGGTCTGGTCATCGGCAAGCGAGGTGAGGATATCGATACATTGCGCCGTGAAATTTCAACCATGATCGGTGTTCCCGTTCAATTGAACGTCGAAGAGATCAGAAAGCCGGAGTTAGACGCCCAGTTGGTGGCCGAAGGCGTCGCACAGCAGTTGGAAAAGCGCATCATGTTTCGCCGGGCGATGAAAAGAGCGGTGCAGAACACCCTACGTCTCGGTGCGGAAGGCATCAAGATCCACGTCAGCGGTAGATTGAACGGTGCAGAGATCGCGCGCAGTGAATGGTATCGAGAAGGCCGAGTGCCGTTGCATACTTTTCGCGCAGACATTGATTACGGATTCGCCGAGGCTAAGACGACTTACGGCGTCATCGGCGTAAAGGTCTGGATATTCAAAGGCGAAGTGTTCAGCGTTGCTGGGACAGAAGGCAAGAGCGCGAATCCCTCCGAAGCGTAAAAAGGGAATAAAGACATGTTGCAGCCAAAAAGAACCAAATACAGAAAACAGCAAAAAGGCGATAATAGAGGACTTGCCCACAAGGGAAGCAAGGTCAGTTTTGGCGAATTCGGACTTAAAGCGGTCGAGCGTGGTAGAATCACCGCCCGTCAAATTGAAGCCGCCAGAAGAACGATTTCCCGTCATGTAAAGCGTGGCGGCAAAATTTGGATTCGCATTTTTCCGGACAAGCCCATATCCAGGAAACCCCTGGAAGTCCGTATGGGGAGTGGTAAGGGCAGCGTCGAATATTGGATCGCCCAAATCAAGCCCGGCACTATGCTATATGAGTTGGAGGGCGTGAGTGAGGAACTGGCGCGAGAGGCGTTCAAACTAGCCGCCGCCAAGCTACCGCTAAAGACATCGTTTTCGTATCGTACGGTAATGTGATGAAAGCCAGTGAACTTAGACAAAAAAGCGTCCAGGAACTCAACCAGATGCAACTGGAGCTTCTCCGCGAACAGTTTAATCTTCACATGCAGAAAGCCACGGGGCAGCTATCTAAGCCTGACCAAATAAAAAAGGTGCGTCGTGACATTGCACGGGTGAACACCCTCATTACTGAAAAAGGGTCATTGGCATGAGCGAAACCAACCAAAACGTGCGCACCATTACCGGGAAAGTGGTCAGCAATAAAATGAACAAGAGTATCTCGGTTGAGGTCGAGCGACTGGTTCCGCATGCCGTCTACGGCAAATATATCAAGCGAACGACCAAGCTCATGGCGCATGACGAAAACAATGAGTGCAGCGAAGGTGATTTGGTTGAGATCACTTCCTGTCGCCCGCTATCGAAAAACAAGGCATGGATGCTTCACAAAATCATTGAGAGAGCAAAATAACCAGGTCGGTTCGACTGATAGCCGAGAGGCTGTTTCGGGAAGATAGCGAGGATAAAAAATGATTCAAATGCAAAGTAAGCTTGGCGTCGCCGATAATAGCGGCGCACGTCAGGTCATGTGTATAAAGGTTCTAGGCGGTTCGCACCGGCGCTACGCGAATATCGGGGACATTATCAAAGTCAGCATCAAGGATGCGATTCCCCGCGGGCGCGTAAAGAAGGGTGAAGTCTATAATGCGATCGTCGTTAGGACGCGCAAAGGCGTCCGTCGTTCGGACGGTTCGGTCATTCGTTTCGATGGTAACGCCGCGGTGATTCTGAATAACCAGCTTCAACCCCTAGGCACGCGTATCTTCGGACCGGTAACGCGTGAACTGCGGTCCGAAAAATTCATGAAGATCATTTCCTTAGCGCCAGAAGTATTGTAGCGGTCAAGGTAGTCAAATGCGTAAGATCAAGAAAGGTGATCAGGTGGTGGTGCGGTGCGGAAAAGACAAGGGCAAGAGAGGTACTGTGCTCTCTTTTGTCGATCCCGACCGGCTAATCGTCGAAGGTGTCAATCTGGTAAGTAAGCACCAGAAGCCCGCGCCAGCCAGGGGGATTAGCGGTGGAATCGTTGAAAAATCGATGCCTATCCATGTCTCTAACATCGCTCTTTATAATCCGGGTACCGGCAAGCCGGATCGGGTTGGCTTTCGCTTGCTCGCCGATGGACGAAAGGTTCGTTTCTTCAAGGCAACGAATGAAGTCGTTGATCTTTAATCGATTTAGATGTCTCGTATCATGGCCAGATTGCAAACAACATATAGAAATCAAATCGTATCGGAATTGGTTCGGCGATTTAATTATGCTTCGGTAATGCAGGTTCCGCGATTGGAGAAGATCACACTCAATATGGGTGTTGGTGAGGCGGTGGCCGACAAGAAGATCCTGCAGAATGCCATGGACGACATGCAGAAGATCAGTGGTCAAAAGCCGATTATTACCTATGCGAGAAAGTCCATTGCCGGTTTTAAGATCAGGGAAGGCATGCCGGTCGGATGCAAAGTAACCTTGCGCCGCGAGAAAATGTACGAATTTCTGGATCGTCTTATCTCCATTGCTATACCCCGTATTCGGGACTTCCGGGGTTTGAATCCAAGGTCTTTCGATGGCCGTGGCAGCTATTCGATGGGCGTTCGCGAGCAGATTATCTTCCCGGAGATCGACTACGACAAGATCGATGCGTTACGAGGACTGGATATTACGATTACCACAAGCGCCAAGTCCGACGAAGAAGCGCGTGCCTTGCTGGAACAGTTCAAGTTTCCTTTTAGAAGTTAAGAAAGAATGCCATGGCAAAGAAATCAATGATCGCAAGGGAAGTCAAACGTCAAAAGCTGGCTGACAAATATTACAAGAAAAGAATCGAACTGAAGAACGCTATTAACAATCCTAGCTTGAGTGATGACGATCGTTTTGAGGCACAGCAGAAGCTGCAAAAACTCCCTCGAGACGCTTCACCCTCGCGCGCCCGTAACCGCTGCAACCTCACCGGCAGGCCGCACGGCTATTACCGCAAGTTCGGCCTGAGCCGGAACAAACTGCGTGAAGCGGTCATGCGTGGCGACGTCCCTGGCGTGACCAAGGCGAGCTGGTAGGTTGTCCGGGCGGCGTGAATTAGGTTCGCTGAACACGGTATAAATTTGAGAGAGTTGAGAGAGATTTAGCATGAGCATGACCGATCCGTTGGCAGATATGTTTACCCGTATTATGAATGGGCAAGCCGCCGGAAAACAGGAAGTAACCCTCCCGTCGTCCACTGCGAAAGTGGCCGTATGCAAGGTGCTCAAAGGCGAGGGTTATCTCGAGGATTTTAGGGTTTCGGAAAGCGGTAGAAAAACCGAACTGACCATCTTTCTCAAATACTACAAGGGCGCGCCCGTTATTGAGTATCTGGAGCGCGTTAGCAAGCCTGGTCGGCGCATTTACAAGTCGAAAGATCAACTGCCGACCGTTTTGGGTGGTTTGGGAATTGCGATTGTCTCCACTCCCATGGGATTGATGACAGACAAAAACGCTCGGGAACACGGGCATGGTGGTGAAGTTCTCTGCCTCGTATCTTAAAATTCCAGAGAAAGGCTAATTAAATGTCCAGAGTAGCAAAGAATCCCATCAGCCTTCCCAAAGGGACCGAGGTTAAGCTTGAAGGCTGCAGTTTGACTGTAAAAGGCGGCAAAGGCGTCTTGAACCGTGAACTGGATCCGTCAGTCAAGGTTGAAATCGCCGACGGCGTCATTCGCGTTCAGAGTGAGCGCGAAAACAAGCGTGTGAATACCTTGGCCGGCACCACTCGCGCAAACATTAGTAACATGGTGGTAGGCGTGAGTGTCGGTTACGAAAAAAAACTGACGATGGTCGGCGTGGGTTACCGTGCGCAAGCGAAAGGCGATGTCTTGAGCCTCTCCCTCGGTTTTTCGCATCCCGTTGAATTTATCGTCCCCAAAGGAATTACTATCGACACACCCTCGCAAACGGAAATCGTCATTAAGGGTTGCGATAGGCAGATCGTGGGGCAGGTGGCTGCCAACATCAGGTCGTATCGTCCGCCTGAGCCATATAAAGGGAAGGGCATACGTTACGCCGACGAAGAGATTGTCAGAAAAGAGGCGAAAAAGAAATAGGGTGCTTTAATGGATAAGAAAACTTCAAGACTCAAACGTGCAGCGAAAACCAGGCACATTATTCGGTCCATGGGCATCAATCGGTTGGCCGTCCATAGAACCCCTCGCCATATTTACGCCCAGGTTTTTTCGAGCGATGGCTCGCAAGTGATCGCCAGTGCGTCAACGGTGCAGGCCAATGTCAAAGCAGGGTTGTCTGGAACGGGCAACATCGAAGCGGCCAAGGCCGTGGGTAAGGCTATCGCAGAAAAGGCGATAGCGGCGGGGGTCGCTCAGGTGGCCTTTGACCGCTCGGGGTTTAAATACCATGGCCGCGTCAAGGCCTTGGCAGACGCCGCCCGCGAAGCAGGCTTGAGTTTCTAGAGGACAAAATGGCAAATATATCCGCACAGAGCAGCAACACTGACGGTCTCCAGGAAAAGTTGGTCGCTGTCAGACGTGTTGCTAAAGTCGTCAAGGGCGGCCGTCAATTCGGCTTCACCGCATTAACCGTAGTCGGAGACGGCAACGGACGGGTCGGCTATGGGTTGTGCAAGGCGCGCGAAGTGCCGGTGGCGATCCAGAAATCGATGGAGCAGGCGCGTAAAAATATGCGCCAGGTTAAGCTCAACGGGGACACTTTACAGTATGCGGTTACCGCCAGTACCGGTGCCGCCAGGGTTTTTATGCAGCCCGCCTCGGGAGGTACCGGGATCATCGCAGGTGGTGCCATGCGGGCCGTGTTTGAAGTGGTTGGCGTACACAACGTGCTGGCGAAATGTCTTGGCACGAACAATCCGATCAATGTCGTTCGCGCCACCATCAAAGGGCTTGCGGAGATGCGGGATCCGAAATACGTCGCGGCAAAGAGGGGCAAGTCGGCGAGCGAATTGACGGGGCACGGCAAATGAGCGCGAAACAGATCAAAGTTACCCAAATAAAGAGCAAAAACGGCAGGTTGGCGGCCCATAAAGCCTGCTTGCTGGGCTTGGGGATTCGCCGTATGCACAACGCGGTGCGGGTGGACGACACGGCTGCCAATCGGGGAATGATTACCAAGGTGTCCTACATGCTTAAGATCGAGGAATTATAGCAATGTTTCTAAATACGATCGCACCTGCCGAGGGTAGTAAGAAGAAACGCAAAAGAGTCGGCCGCGGTATCGGCTCGACCTTGGGCAAGACTTGCGGCAGGGGACATAAAGGCCAGCACGCACGTGCGGGCGGATTCCGTAAGGTCGGTTTCGAAGGCGGCCAGATGCCGTTACAGCGAAGATTGCCGAAAGTCGGATTCAGATCCAGAAAGAAACCGTTTGTGGCAGAAGTGCGTCTTAATGAGTTGAACAAACTGTCGGTTGACGTCGTCGACTTGATTGCTTTGAAGGCGGCAAATATTGTTCCCCCGCAAACAAAAACGGCGAAGGTGATCAGTTCAGGGATTTTGGAAAAGCCCTTCGTTTTCAGGGGCATTTTGGCGACGAAGGGCGCTCGCGAAGTCATCGAAGCGAAAGGCGGAAAGATCGAGGCCTAAGTGAATACTCCAAAATCGTTGCTTTCGGATAAGTTCGGGAGATTGACGGAGCTGCGGCAGCGGCTCCTTTTTGTTCTTGGTGCTCTGATCGTTTATAGGATTGGCGCGCACATTCCGATCCCGGGCGTCGATCCGCGGGCGCTGAGCAGCCTTTTTCAGCAACAGGGCGGATCGATTCTGGACATGGTTAACATGTTTTCCGGCGGCGCCTTGAAACGGCTGAGCATCTTCGCCTTGGGGATCATGCCTTATATCTCGGCCTCAATTATTCTGCAATTGATGGCGGTCGTGATCCCACAGCTGGAGCAAATCAAGAAAGAAGGGGAATCCGGAAGAAAGAAGATTAATCAGTACACGCGTTACGCGACGGTAGTGCTGGCTAGTTTCCAGGCGATAGGCGTGGCCATGGCGTTGCAGAACCAGTCCGCCTCGGGCGTGCCGGTCGTGACGAGCCCAGGGTTGCACTTCGTTTTCATCACGGCGGTATCGTTGGTGTGCGGAACTGTTTTCCTGATGTGGTTAGGCGAACAGGTTACCGAGCGCGGCATCGGTAACGGGATCTCCATAATCATTTTTTCGGGCATTGTTGCCGGCCTGCCGTCGGCAATCGGCGGGACGCTGGAGTTGGCCAGGACGGGCGAAATGAGCACCTTGAGCATTATCGCTCTGTTTGCCATCGCGGTTGCGGTGACCGCCGTCGTGGTCTTTGTCGAGAGAGGGCAGCGGCGGATCATTATCAATTACGCGAAACGCCAGGAAGGCCGCCAGATGTATGCGGCCCACAAGAGTTTTTTGCCGCTTAAGCTCAACATGTCGGGTGTGATTCCGCCGATCTTCGCATCGAGCATCATCCTCTTTCCGGCTACCATCGCGGGTTGGTTCGGCAATACCGAAAACCTCGGTTGGCTCCAGGACATCGCCACGACGCTGTCCCCCGGTCAGCCTCTGTATGTCTTGTCCTATGCGGCAGCGATTGTGTTTTTCTGCTTTTTCTATGCTGCGCTGGTGTTCAACTCGAACGAGACGGCGGAAAACCTGAAAAAATCCGGTGCGTTCATTCCCGGAGTTCGGCCGGGCCAGCAGACGGCCAATTATATCGATGGGGTGATGACTCGCCTGACGCTAGCGGGCGCCATCTATATCACGGCGGTTTGCCTATTGCCCGAGTTTTTGATCGTTTACTGGAACGTACCTTTCTACTTCGGCGGAACATCGCTCCTGATTATCGTTGTGGTGGTGATGGACTTCGTGTCCCAGATTCAAACTTATATCATCTCGCACCAGTATGAGGGTCTGATGAAGAAGTCCAATATTAGAATAACTAAATAGGCATGGGACTCGACGATTCACATCAGCTTAGATATTTTGAAAGTAGAGAGATAAGAACATGAAAGTACGCGCTTCAGTTAAGAAAATCTGCCGGAACTGCAAAGTTCTGAAAAGGAAGGGGACGGTGCGAATCATCTGCAAGGACGCGCGGCATAAGCAGCGTCAGGGCTAACGATTTTTTTCCGTTCCAAATGCTGATAAAATGAAAAATTTGGCAACGGTCCGCTTGTAAGGTCTGGAGATAGTTTAGATGGCACGAATTTCTGGGGTTAATATTCCCGATCATAAACACCTTGCGATATCGCTCACGTCGATCTATGGCATAGGAAGACCGCGTGCAGCTCTGATCTGCGACAAAGCTGGGGTTGAGCCTTCGAAGAAGGTCAGGGAGCTCAGCGATGATCAAATTGATCGCATCCGTGAGGAGGTGTCCAAGTTTGTCGTGGAAGGCGATCTCAGGCGAGAAGTGGCCATGAATATCAAGAGGCTGATGGACCTCGGTTGTTACCGGGGTTTACGTCACAGGAGAGGCCTGCCGGTTCGCGGTCAGAGAACCCGAACCAATGCTCGTACCAGAAAAGGTCCGCGTCGGCCTATCCGTAAATAATTGGAATTTCGAGGTAACAAAACCATGGCAGTAGCGAGTCGCTCTACCAAGCGGATTAAGCGAGACATCTCTGATGGCATTGCGTACATCAGTGCGTCCTTCAATAACACGATCATCACGATCACTGACCGGAAGGGCAACACCTTGGCCTGGCAAACGGCGGGCGCGTCCGGATTCAAGGGTTCACGCAAAAGCACGCCGTTCGCCGCCCAGGTGGCCGCCGAAAAGGCCGGCTTGGTCGCCAAGGAGTATGGCATGAAAAATCTCGACGTTCGCGTCAAGGGGCCAGGCCCTGGAAGAGAGTCGGCGGTACGTTCCTTGAACAACTTGGGATTCAAGATCACCAATATCATTGACGGTACTCCG
Source organism: Methylococcaceae bacterium (assembly GCA_035518875.1). Classification (GTDB taxonomy): domain Bacteria; phylum Pseudomonadota; class Gammaproteobacteria; order Methylococcales; family Methylococcaceae; genus DATIXD01. The sequence continues at coordinate 11,608 of DATIXD010000233.1, forward strand.
ATTCCGCATAACGGATGCCGGCCTCCCAAAAAGCGTCGTGTCTGAGACTTCGGAGATTCGATAGATGGCAAGATACTTAGGTCCCACCTGTAAGCTGAGCAGAAGGGAAGGAACCGATCTCTTCCTTAAGGCGCGAGGCAAGTCGCTCGAATCCAAGTGCAAGCTGGATCAGCAACCGGGTCAACACGGCTCAAAGCGTGCCCGCCTGACCGACTACGCAACCCAGTTGAGGGAGAAACAGAAAATGCGCCGTATCTATGGCGTATTGGAACGTCAATTCCGCAACTACTACCAAACGGCAGCTCAGAAGAAGGGCTCAACGGGCGAGAATCTCTTGAATATCCTGGAATCCCGCTTGGACAACGTCGTTTACCGGATGGGTTTCGCCGCCACTCGCGCCGAAGCGCGTCAGTTGGTTAGTCATAAGGGCGTGCTAATCAACAATAAAGTCCTAAATGTTCCATCCTATCAGGTACGGAGTGGTGACGTCGTCAGCATTCGAGAGAAGGCCAAGAATCAGCAGCGTATCAAGGACGCTTTGCAGGTTTCCGAGCAGTACGGATTCCCGTCCTGGGTAGATGTCGATCCCCAGGAGATGCGCGGCACGTTCAAGTCCACGCCGGATCGTAGCGAACTGGGCACCGAACTCAACGAACAACTGGTAGTCGAGTTGTACTCGAAATAAGTTTTGAAGGTTTTATTGATGCAAAGCTATCTCGCAGACCTGATCAAACCGCGTCTGGTTGACGTCAGTACGGTAGACAAGAACAGCGCTAGAATCATAATCGAGCCCCTGGAAAGGGGATTCGGACATACGCTGGGTAATGCACTTAGGCGCGTCCTGCTGTCGGCCATTCCCGGTTGCGCTGTGACAGAAATCGCCATTGACGGCGTCCTCCACGAATACTCGACTATTGAGGGTGTACAGGAGGATGTGATCGATATCCTTTTGAATCTCAAGAATTTGGCCATTCGCATCTCGAATGCCCAGACCGCTAACCTGAAGCTGAGCAAATCGGGGCCGGGTGCTGTGACTGCGGGGGATATCGAGCTGACGCACGATGTGGAAATCATGAATCCCTCGCTGGTCATTGCCAACCTGACCTCCAGTGGTAAGCTCAGCATGACGCTGAAGGTCGAAAAAGGCCGCGGCTATCAGCCAGTTGCGCAGCGAATAGCGGCAGGGGCGGAAGCGCCGGTGGGAACCTTGCACTTGGATGCTTCCTTCAGTCCAATCCGCAAAGTCTCCTACGTGGTCGAAAGCGCACGTGTGGAGCAGCGCACCGACTTGGACAAATTGATTCTTGAACTGGAAACCAACGGCACCATCGATCCCGAAGAAGCCGTTCGTCATGCGGCGTCCATTCTCAACGAACATCTATCGGTCTTCGTTGACTTGAAGAGTGAAGTCACTCCCCGTGCTCACGATGAGAGGCCTTCCTTCGATCCGTTGTTGCTGCGTCCTGTGGACGATCTCGAGCTCACTGTCCGTTCGGCCAACTGCCTTAAGGCGGAGAACATTTTTTATATCGGTGATTTGATTCAGCGGACGGAAGTCGACTTGTTGAAAACCCCCAACCTGGGCAAGAAATCGCTGACGGAAATCAAGGATGTTCTGGCCACCAAGGGACTCTCCCTCGGTATGCGCCTCGAAAATTGGCCGCCGGAAGGGCTGAAGAAAGATTAACGTTAGATGTTACAGTCAATCCAAAGAATCTAGGACAAAGCAATGCGTCACGGTAACACCGGTAGGAAGTTTAGCATCACCAGCAGTCATAAAAAGGCCCTGTTCCGCAACATGATGGTTTCACTCTTTGAGAACGAAATCATCCGGACGACCTTGCCTAAGGCGAAGGAAATCCGCCGCTACGCGGAGCCCCTGATTACCCTGTCGAAGAACAACACTTTGGCGGCCAAGCGCCTGGCTTTCGACCGTCTTCGCAGTCGCGATGCGGTGACCAAGCTTTTCAATGAAATCGGACCGCGTTACGCGAACCGTCCGGGTGGTTATCTGCGCGTTCTGAAATGTGGTTTTCGCGCCGGAGACGCCGCTCCCATGGCCTACGTCGAGCTGGTCGACCGCCCGAAGCAAGGCGAATAATACGGTCAATGCTTATCCGAAGCGGGCTTGTTGCTTCGGAGCCTACAAAAGGCGGCTACGGTGAATATCCCGTGCCGCCTTTTTGTTTGTGCAGCGTTTTGCGCGTTCTGAGGCTGAGCGTGACAACGCGATTCCGCCTCGGTTGGGCGTTCGGGGATTGCTTCCGCCGGCCCGATTGACAAAACTGGCAGCTTTGCAAGTCCGGTTTCCTCTATTCTCGTATGAATGATTTATTCGATGCCGTTCCGGCCGCGTTGAGGCGCTCAGTCCATCTCGCTTGGGCGGATTTCCGGCAAAGGCTCACCGAGCTCGGTTGCGCAGACAAGGGCTATGAGGCGATGCTTCAAAATTCCCTGGGCAGGGTCTGGGGGGGGAGTCCTTTTGTAGCCGAGCAATGCGTCCGCACACCGGCGCTGTTGGTTGAATTGCTGGACACTGGCCGCTTATTTCATTCGACCAATACGGATAGTTACCGCGAACGGTTGCGCGCCCGGCTGCAAGGCGTTTCTGTGACAGCCGAGTTGATGGCGGTGTTGCGCCGGTTTCGCAGTCTCGAAATGGTTAGGATCGCTTGGCGCGACATCGCGGGCTGGGCGGAATTGGAAGAAACGCTAGCGGATTTGTCCGCGTTGGCGGAAGTCTGTATCCAGGAATGTCTAGAGTATTTGTTCAGAGAGGCTAGCGAGACGCGGGGAACGCCGGTCAACCGGGAAGGCGAACCGCAGCGGCTGGTGGTGTTGGGCATGGGCAAGCTGGGGGCGTGGGAGCTGAATTACTCCTCCGACATCGATCTGATTTTCGCCTACGAGAACGAGGGCGTGTTGCCGGACAAAAAGGAGACGAGCTACGGCGAATTCTACACCCGGTTAGTGCACGCCTTAGTGAAGGCGCTGGACGAAGTCACGGCGGACGGCTTTGTGTTCCGGGTCGATACCCGCCTTAGGCCGTTCGGGGACAGCGGCCCGCTCGTGATGAGTTTCGATGCAATGGAGCATTATTATCAAAGCCATGCGCGCGAGTGGGAACGCTATGCCATGGTGAAGGCGCGCCCGGTGGCGGGCGATCTACGGGCCGGAAAGCGGTTGCAGGATTTCCTCAGACCTTTCGTCTATCGTCGTTATCTCGATTACCGGGCATTCGGCGAGTTGCGCGAACTCAAGCAGAAGATCACCCTCGAGCTGCAAAGGAAAGACCGGCTGGAGAACGTCAAGCTGGGGCCGGGTGGCATTCGCGAGATCGAGTTCATCGGTCAGGCCTTTCAGTTGATTCGGGGCGGAAAGGAAAAACGCTTGCAGGAACGTCGCATTCTGCAGGTGCTGAAAATCCTGGGGGAGCTGTCCTACCTGCCTTCGGCCATCGTCCTCAAGCTCACCGATGCCTATCGCTTCCTACGTCTGGTGGAGAACCGCATCCAGCAGTATGCCGACAAGCAGACGCACGATTTGCCGACCGATGACCTGCAACGGCTCAGTCTGGCTTTTTCGCTGGGCTTCGACGACTGGGCGTCATTCAAAAATCGGTTGGACGAAATGCGGATCGAGGTTCACGAAGTCTTCGATCAGATCATCGAGTCGCCGCACACCCAGGAAGGCCGCGAGACTCTACTCAACTGGGTTGATCTGGACCCGCAACGGCTGGCGGCGGTGTTGAGTGAATTGGGCTATCCGGTGTCGGAAGCGCTGTTGTCTCTCCTGAGCGAGTTCCAACGTTCCCATGCCATCAAAAGGCTCACGCCCCGCGGAATCACGGAACTGAACCGGTTGATGCCGATGTTGTTGCGCGCCATTGCCGGAGTCAACAACGCCGGCGAAACCCTGGGACGCATCCTGAAATTACTGGAGGCCATCGCCAGTCGCAACGTCTATTTTTCGCTGTTGGCGGAAAATCCCATGGCCTTGTCGCAACTGGTGAAGCTGGCGGCGGCCAGTTCCTGGATCGTCAATTACATCGCCAGTTTTCCGCTGTTGCTCGACGAATTGATCGATCCGCGCGCGCTTTATTCCCCGCTGAGTCGCGATCAACTCGAGCGCGAGTTGAAACAGCGGCTGCAATCGGTCGATCCGGACGACCTCGAACAATTGATGATAGCCCTGCGCCAGTTTAAGCAGTCCAATGTCCTTCGGGTGGCCGCCGCCGACATCATGGGCATCATTCCCATCATGGTGGTCAGCGATTATCTGACTTATCTGGCGGAAACCGTCGTCGGAGCAGTGTTAACGCAAGCTTGGCGCCTCACCGCTTCGAGACACGGTCCGCCGCCGGGATCTGGGCCCGGCGAAATCAAGGGGTTCGGGGTAGTCGCCTACGGCAAGATGGGCGGATTGGAATTGGGTTATGGTTCGGATCTGGATCTGGTGTTCTTGTACGGTGGCGTCGAAGATAGGGTCCTCACCATCGGAGCGAGCCCGATTCCCTGTGCGCAGTTTTATAGCCGAATCGGCAAGCGAATGATCAATATTCTCAGCACCCACATGCTCGCCGGGACGCTCTACGAGATCGATTTACGCCTACGGCCGAGCGGCAACTCCGGCCTTCTCGTCAGCAGTGTGGAAGCCTATGAGACCTATCAGCTCAATAGCGCCTGGACCTGGGAACAGCAAGCTTTGGTCAGGGCCCGCTATGTCGCTGGCGATCCGGTCGTCGGCGAGCGTTTCGAGGCGATTCGTCGGCATTCCCTGACCAGGGCGCGGGAGCCGGACACCTTGCGTGCGGAGGTGCGGGACATGCGTGAAAAAATGCGGGCGAATCTGGCGGTCAAGGACCCGCAGGTGTTCGATCTGAAGCAGGGGGACGGCGGTATTGCGGATATCGAGTTTATAGTACAATTTGGTGTTCTATTGGGCGCGTACGATCACTCGAAACTGTTGCAATGGACCGACGTGGTACGCCTGTTGGAGTCCTTGCAGGAAACCGGTTTTCTAAGCCCCGACGATGCGGGCCTCTTGAAGCGGGCCTACTGCCTCTATCGTGAGAGGACGCACCGGGCCGCGCTTATGGATGCGCCGGCAGTTGTGCCGATCGCAGAATACACAGAACTTCGTTCCCGCGTGCAAGCCATTTGGCGCAACCTGATGGAACGCGAGAACCGCCCTAACGATATCTGAAATAGCGGGAGAAAGATTGATGGCGATGGACGACAAAGATGGCGTCATCTGGTTGGATGGCGAATGGCTTCCTTGGCGGGACGCCAGAGTCCATGTACTGACCCATACGCTCCATTATGGCTGCGGCGTGTTCGAGGGGTTGAGGGCCTATGAGACAGATCGGGGGGCGGCGGTTTTCCGTCTGCGTGACCACACTGATCGGCTGTTTCGCTCGGCCCATATCATGAGCATGAAAATGCCCTTCGATAAGGACACGCTCGATCGAGTGCAGTTGGAAGCGGTCAAGAGAAACCATCTCGCCAGCGCCTACATACGGCCGATGTGTTTTTACGGCGCCGAAGGGATGGGCTTGCACGCACCGAATCTCAAAGTCCACGTCATCGTCGCCGCTTGGCAATGGGGCAGCTATCTCGGCGCCGAGAACATGGAAAAGGGGATCCGCGTCCGTATCTCGTCCTATGCGCGAAACCACGTCAACAGCGTCATGTGCAAGGCGAAAGCCAACGGCAACTACCTGAACTCGATCCTGGCGGTGCAGGAGGCGGTGGCGGCCGGCTGCGACGAGGCCCTGTTGCTCGATCATGAAGGCTATGTGGCGGAAGGTAGCGGTGAGAATATCTTCATCGTGCGCCGCGGCACGCTTTATACGCCTGATTTGACTTCGGCGCTGGAAGGTATCACCCGTGAGACCATTTTCACTATCGCACGCGAGCAGGGGCTGGAAGTCATCGAGAAGCGCATCACCCGGGATGAAGTCTACGTCGCGGACGAAGCCTTTTTCACCGGCACCGCGGCGGAGGTCACGCCAATTCGAGAACTGGACGGCCGCATCATCGGCCAGGGTGCTCGGGGTCCGATCACGGCCAAGCTTCAGGCGCTCTATTTCGACTACGTGCATGGCCGCCGAGCCGATTATGCCGAGTGGCTGAATTACGTGGACTAAGCTGTTCAGCTCGTCCGGTCCTTCGATAGAGCCCCGCAAGCTGCATCGTCCCGGACGCCTTCACCCCGCCCGTTAAGTCGCCCGCAGCGTGTCGAATAAAAAGGCGCGCGGTGGTCCATCACCAGTGTTTTTTCTGGTGCGCGCGACGAAACATCCGCCGGAAAGCCTTGTCGAATTCCAGCTCCTGCCGTAGCACGGTAAATAGCCAGGTATCCCCCACCGAACGGGCGAGGTCAAATTTGACCCGCCCGGTGCCTTCCGCCAGCGTCGGTTGACCGCCGGCGCGCAGCAAGCCATCGATCACGGGATTCGGCTCGCCCGCCTGAACCGCTTCCAGGCGGGCGAGAGTCGTGATCAGCCGCTGACGAGACACATCGGCTGTCACGGAAGGCTTCAACGAGCTTGAGGTAGCGGCGGGGACCGGAGGTGATGTTCTTTACGTACATGCCCTGAATCTGGTAAGGGGAAAAGCCGCCTCACCGGGAACCGAGTTTGGGCTCATGCAGGTAATAACATGGGTTAAGCGTAGACAGGACGACACGCGGGCCGCAACGCAAGTGAAGCCGACAAGCTCGAACATTTGGAAGGCCATGAGAAACCAGCCGCGAGATGCCGTGGGGGGTGGCGATTCCGGCGGGCTCTGAGGGCATGGCAGGAGTGGAAAAGGAAGCGTCCGAGGAGCCCGGTGTAGTGCCTTGTTTCTTCCGCTAAGGGGTGGGCTTCGCTTGGGATGGCGCAACCGACTTCGAGCCACTCGAGGAAACGTTTTACGTCGTCACCCCTGAAGATGCACCCGTGTTGGGGCGCCATGATGTCGATGTCAAGCTTGCGCACCCGACGGATCCGATCCATCTTCGCCGCATTGGACGGAAGCTACCGTCGATGAAACAGAGTCATCTTCTCCGCGGCCAGCTCGACGGCCTCTGCGACGATGTTCAAACTCTGCTGATAAGCGCCGGCACGCAGCGCCGCGACCCGCGAACGCAGGGAGACGACGCGCGCGGCCCGCATTTGCGCGATGCTTGTGCCGAGCGACGATGTTAAAGCCTGCGCGGCTTTTTTATTGAAACGCTGCTGACTCGGGCAGAGTTCTTCGGCGCCGCGGCGGAGAACGCTTTCCACGGCATCCTTGCCTTCAATGTCGACCGCATGTTCTGCGGCGCGAATAAATTCTGGCACATGCATCGCGTGTGCGCATTTCCGCACCCAAGGGCGATTTCGCCAGCGCGTACTGAGATGGCTTTGGCATTCTTGGCGGCCATTGAGGTATGACCTGGGATATTCAATACCGGCAGCAGCCGGCCTGTGGCAGTGGTTGCGGCTGCGAAGAATGGGGCGTCACCTTGATCGGTTCGCAGGGCCTTGAAATGGAAAAATCCCTGGAGTCTAAGAAATCATCAAACAACGAAGCCAGACTCCAGTTGACTTCAGATAAGCTCCCACGGCGATCCACGTGGGATTTCGGGCTTGAAACATGCGAAATACGTTCGGCCGCCGTTGAATCCTTCGCTATCATGCTTGCATCGATCCTATCGCCGTTTTTTCGGGGGATGGCGTGAGAAGCGCAAGAGTCGCAAGAGCGCTTAACCGGAGGTGCCGCCACGCGATCGTCGAGTCTGGCAGATGGGCGCGGTTTTGAC